>JAGDMK010000142.1 GCA_017860635.1 Bacteroidota bacterium | reverse complement strand
GCCGCCGATGCAGCAGGCGCTGGACAAGCTGAAAGGCATCCCGGTCGATATCGTACCGGTGTTTGCCCTGGACAAGTAGTGTCCCTCCAACTACATGGGGTTATGCTACAAGGAGCACGGTGCGCATGCTCTTGCGGTGATACTCCAGATAACCGCATACTAGGGGAGCCGGTGTGCTGCCCAAGCATGACGAATGCACCCGGGCATTCCAAGATTCTGCTGCAACGGGTTTAGGTTCACCAGCTTCAGCACCACCACCAAAACCATGAGAGCACGCGCAGCTATCGTCTTTGTCACCGGCGCAAGCAGCGGTATCGGTGAAGCATGCGCCCGTGTCTTTGCCCGCGAGGGCGCGTCCCTCCTCCTTGCGGCACGGCGCAAAGAACGCATCGACCGTCTCGCCCGGGACCTTGAAACTGAATTCCACATCCGCACATACACAATGCAACTCGATGTGCGCGACAGGAAAGCCGTCGACGCAGCCATCAGCGGCCTCCCCGCAGAATGGCGGGCCATCAGGGTCCTGATCAACAACGCCGGTCTCGCCCGGGGGTTCAGCAAGGTGCATGAGGGGTCGGTTCAGGACTGGGAGGAGATGATCGACACCAATATCAAGGGGCTGCTCTACGTCTCCCGGGCGGTTATCCCAGGTATGGTGGAACGGAACGCAGGGCATATCATCAATATCGGTTCCATCGCCGGGCATCAGGTCTATCCAAACGGCAACGTCTACTGTGCAAGCAAGTTTGCGGTGCGCGCCCTGACCGAAGGGCTCAAGATGGATCTTCTGGGCACCGGTGTCAGGGTGTGTTCTGTCTCGCCCGGTCTGGTGGAAACGGAATTCAGCATAGTCCGGTTCCATGGTGATTCACAGCGCGCATCGAAGACCTACGAGAACATGCGGCCGTTGCACGGTGAGGACATTGCGGAGGTAGCGCTGTTCTGCGCACTGCGCCCGCTCCATGTCGACATCAGCGAAGTGATCGTCATGCCGACAGACCAGGCGTCGGTACACCATGTATACAGAGGATGATTCAATCAACACCGTGACACCGGATATTCATCTTTTCAACGATGACAACCTCCTGCTCCAGCTGGAGACAGCCCCATTCACGCTGGGATGCTACACGCTGACATTCTACAGCGATGGAGGGAAGCCCGTCAACCGGGTCACAGACACGCTCTCCGAATTCTATCTGTACCCGTCGGGAGGAACGCTGCGGGACAGCACATTCAACATCGTGTTCTACGATTCGCGGTTCGACACGTACCGCGGTTTTCAGCCGCCACATCTCAGGCGTCAGCAGAGGTAGGCATAGATCCATGCATGATGCACCACATATCCGTGAGCAGGTCTCGCTTTCCGAGCTGACGACAATCCATCTGGGTGGACCAGCGCGCTTTGTCGCCTCGTGCACAAACACAGATGAATGCCGTGCCGCACTGGCCTTTGCCCGTGAGCGTTTTCTTCCGGTAATGGTCCTCGGCGGCGGCAGCAACGTCGTGTTCAGCGATGAGGGGTTCCCCGGCCTTGTACTCAGGGTCGAGATTCCGGGTCTGCGCTTTGATGAATCAGGCCGCACATGCCGGGTGACCGTGGGCGCGGGCGAGGTGTGGGATGATGTCGTAACTGCCTGCGTGGCACGCGGGCTGGGCGGCATTGAATGTCTGGCCGGCATTCCGGGAACGGCAGGGGCAACGCCGATTCAAAACGTCGGCGCGTACGGACAGGAAGTGAAAGATACGCTTCAGACCGTGGATGCGCTGGAGCTCGCGACAGGCGAGGAGCGGCGTTTCTCCGGTACGGAGTGCGGTTTGGGATACCGCTGGAGCCGGTTCAAGGGCGAGGATGCGGGACGATATATCGTCACTTCGGTGATGTTCAGACTGGAAGAGGGAGCGCAACCGAGAATCCGGTACCCCGAACTGGCCCGTGCTGTGGCACAGGAAGGATCGGGCACACTCCTCCCCTCCGGCGAACCAGGACTGAATCAGGTCAGGAAAACGGTTCTCCGACTGCGCCGCAGCAAATCCATGGTCATTGACCCGGCTGATCCCAACAGCCGTTCGGTGGGCTCCTTCTTCATGAACCCCGTTCTGTCTCAGGAGAAGTTCGAACTCCTGCGGGAGCACTGGCGCACATCCGGTCTCGCAGAAGCGATCCCGGCGTATCCGTCGCCGGAAGGGATCAAGATTCCGGCTGCCTGGCTCGTCGAGCATGCGGGATTTCCCAAAGGCACAAGACGCGGCAAGATCGGCATCTCCGAGAAGCATGCCCTTGCACTGGTCAACCGCGGCGGGACGACCCGGGAGCTCATTGCATTTGCAGAGGAAATCCAGGCGGGGGTGGAGCGGATGTTCGGCATCAGGCTTTCCATCGAACCGGTCATCGTCGGCGAGAAGGTCGCAACGTGATACCCGCAGGGGTATCTGACCCCGACAACGTGCCGACATCGTCACGCGCCGCAACGTTGTTCGGGCATCGTGCGCACTCCAGAGCTCCTGCATCGTGCTGAAGTTGCTGAAGCAGCATCCTTGATCGCTGATTTGGAAGAGGAGATGTCGTGATCAATGCAGTGATATTCGACTTTGGCAACGTGCTCTACTCGTTCCGCGTCATGACGTTTCTTGAACACCTTGCGCGCAGGAGTACATGCACCGTTCCGGAATTGCTGAAGCTCATGCCGGAGATCTCCCGTCTTGCGGTTGAGTATGAAACCGGCCTGATCACCTCCGATCAGTTCTTCCAGCAGATCACGGAGCTCGCCAGGATCCGGATCTCCCGCCAGGAATTCATCGACTCCTACTGCGCCATCTTCACGCGCATCGAATCCACTGCAACGCTGATCCGTGCGCTCAAGCCGCGGTATCGCCTCGGCCTTCTGTCGAACACGAACGAATGGCATTTTGAGAACTGCATCAGGACCGTGGACGTCTTTCCACTTTTCGATGCAGTCACGCTTTCCTACAAAGTCCATGCAATGAAGCCGACCGCGGCGATCTATGCCGACATGCTTCACAAGCTCGGACTCGAGCCCGGGGCATGTTTATACATCGATGACATCCCCGAATATGTCCAGGCCGCACGGCACCTGGGGATGAATGCGGTTACGTACACCGGCCATGATGCCCTGCTCCGGGACCTCCGCGCTCACCAGATAGAGATCTGAGCCCCGGATCGGGGCACACTTGCCATGGATACCGTTGAACACCGGGCGCGACATCCGAAACGAGCGTTCAGCGGCAGAATGGCTCACACAGGTACCTCTGGAAGCCGGCACCGGAGTGTGCAGGGAACATCTCTCTCCGGACTGGTGTTCAAGGGTGAGACTGTTTTCCAACGCGGCGCACAGAACATGCATGGGAGGGTTTCATGGCTGGACTCACTATCGGTGTAGGTGTGATACTGACGCTTCTCGGGGTTATCGGTTATTTCGCAAGCGGAGGCGCAAGCAGTACAGCACTGATTCCGGCTGCATTCGGTGTGCTATTCATGATTCTGGGACTCGTCGCACGCAATCAGGCACGGCGGAAGCACGCCATGCATGGTGCGGCGGTGCTTGCTCTTGTCGGGCTCGTTGCTACGTTCCGCGGAGCACTCAAGGCATTCACCCTCATTGGAGGAGGTTCTGTTGAACGCCCGCAGGCCGTCGTCGCCCAGGGCGTGATGGCGCTCCTCTGTCTGGTGTTCCTGATATTCGCTGTCCGCTCGTTTATCCAGGCGCGCCGTACACTAAAGGACGCAGCACAAGTTTAAGGAGCATTGCGTTGCCCAGATTGATTGCTCAACCCACCACAATTCAGGCGGCCGGAAACAAGCCCAAGCTGATCGAGGAATTCGTCGGGCGGGTCAACACGGGCGACAGCACGGCGAGCATCGCACATATGGTCAGCCCGTCGGGCTGGATTGAACCAGGTCAGACTCCCGGGTTTGACGAATACACCCTTGTTCTTCACGGCATGCTTCGTGTGACACATAGAAGTGGCTCCATGGATGTGCATGCAGGCCAGGCCGTGATTGTGCCGAAGGGTGAGTGGGTGCAGTACAGCTCCCCTCAGCCGGACGGTGCAGAGTACATCGCCGTCTGCATTCCCGCCTTTTCGCCTGACACGGTCCGTCGGGACTCCTGACCGGCACAGAGCGACGTACACGTACAAAGCGGATCGCCGTTGCACTCACCGACTCCATACGTCGCTGCAGTGTTCACTCCATGCAGTATTCATTCCCCTGCGCTCACATACATTGTCCCTCGCTGCAGTGTTCACTCCACGTAGTGTTCAGTCCATGCAGTATTCATCCCCTTGCACTCCAATCGGTTTCTGATGATATTCAGTGTATGCAGCACTTCGCCGAAGTCGCCATCCCCGCCGGTGTCGACAAAACATTCACCTATCTGATCCCTGAGTCACTGCTTTCGACAGCACGCGTCGGCGTGCGCGTGCTTGTCCCTTTCGGCAAGAAGACCACAACCGGCATTATTGTCGGGCTCCCCGGTGTGTCCGCGCACCCTCACCTCAAGAACATTGCCGATGTGCTGGACAGAGAACCTGTGCTTTCCAGCCACCTTCTCGCACTCTGTACATGGATTGCCGAGTACTACGTCGCCCCGCTCGGCGACGTCATCCGTGCTGCGATGCCGCACGGGTTTGCCCAGTCGAGCAAACGGAAGGTCCGGGCAGTGGTGCAGCCTGACGATGTGCGGATCGCCGGTCTCCGGAAACGATCGGCCAGACGGGCACGGATACTTGATCTGCTTTTTCATCACGGCACACTTTCCGCAACGGACCTTCAGAAGCAGGCCGGACTGAAGTCCATTCACTCCGCACTCAATGAGATGGAAGCCGAAGGCCTGCTTGCATCAGAAGAGGTCCTCCCCCGTCCCAAAGCCAGCGTTAGAACCCGCGAACTCCTGGATGTCGGCAGCGTGGACAGCGCAAGAGTCCGGGCCGCCATCGATCAGCTTCCGGCAAGGAAGAAGAAAGCCGCGGACTTCCTCACTTCCGTGCTTGAGATCAAGGATAAGGGAACACAGGAAACGGACCTGCTGGAACTCCTGAAGCGCACGCAGACGTCCACGGCCGTTCTCAAGCCGTTCCGTGAGAGCGGACTCCTCCCTGTGGTCCGGCGCGAGGTGACACGGCAGCAGGACTATGGACTGGAAGAGCAGACCCTCCGCATTGTTCTCAATGCGGCCCAACAAACCGTGCGCGATCGTCTGGTTGCTGCAATTGATGGGGGCAGCCACCGCACGTTTCTTCTGCACGGGGTCACGGGCAGCGGCAAGACCCAGGTCTATATCGAGGCAATCCGTCATTGTCTGGACATCGGGAAAACCGCCATCGTGCTGGTCCCCGAGATCTCACTCACACCACAGATCGTGAGGAGATTCAAGAGCCATTTCGGCGACAGTGTGCTGGTTGTGCACAGCCGCATGTCCGCGGGGGAACGGTATGATGTGTGGCGGCTCGCCCTGGCCGGCCGGTGCCGCGTCGTGATAGGCCCCCGATCTGCTGTCTTTGCCCCTCTCCAAAACCTGGGTCTCATTGTCGTGGACGAGGAGCATGAGGCGTCCTACAAACAGTACGACTCGGTGCCACGCTATCACGCACGTGATGTGGCTATCATGCGCGGACACGATGCAGGTGCCGTTGTCGTGCTGGGCTCCGCAACTCCGTCTCTGGAATCGTTCGCAAATACACGGTCGCGCAAGTTCGAGCTGCTCACTCTGCCCGACCGTATCGACCAGGCCGTCCTCCCCGATGTCCATCTGGTGGATATGACAAGGGAACGGAAAGACGTCTACACAGCTGCACGTGCATTACTCCCCGAGGATCAACGAGGGCGGCTGAAAGATTTCCATCATTCTTCCCTTTCACGGCTCCTGCAGGAAAAGATCACCGAGCGTCTTGAACGCCGGGAAGGAATCATCCTTCTGCAGAATCGCCGGGGCTTCGCACCGTTTGTAGAGTGCCGGGAGTGCGGGTATGTGGAAATGTGCGACAACTGCCACGTGTCGATGACGTATCATCTGAGCAAGAAACATCTCCGGTGTCATTACTGCGGACTGGTGCGCCGCCCGGCGCTGTTATGCCCGCAGTGCGGCGGCTCAGATATACGGCTGCATGGCGTCGGGACGCAGCGGGTTGAAGAAGAACTCGCCGCGACATTTCCCTCGGCCCGCGTGCTTCGGATGGACCTGGATACCACGTCGCGCCGCGGAGCGCATGATCGTATACTCCGCCAGTTCGGAGATCGCGATGCGGACATCCTCCTCGGGACGCAGATGGTGGCAAAAGGACTGGACTTCCCCCACGTGACACTCGTCGGTGTCATCAGCGCCGATACACAGATGTTGCTTCCGGATTTCCGGTCATCGGAACGGACGTTCCAGCTGCTGACGCAGGTGGCTGGCAGAGCGGGCAGAAGCACGCTGAAGGGGGAGGTGATTATACAGACATCACAGCCTGACCATCGCACGCTCGTGCATGTGCTGGATCATGATTATGACGCGTATTACCGGGAGGAGATAGCCGAACGGGAGGAGCTGAACTACCCGCCGTTGTCGCGTCTGGTGCTGGTGGAAACACGCGGTGAGGATGAGGAGGAAGTCCGGAAGCTGGCTGAACGGCTGGGGACGTTGCTCAAGCACGAGACGTCCCCGTATGCTGTGCTCGGCCCGGCTCCCGCAGTCATAGGCAAGATCAACCGGCAATACCGCTGGCACATCGTCCTGAAGATCTCAAAGAACATCGACCCTTCCGGATCACTGACACATGCCCGTATTCGACAGGCCATCGACGCAGTGCAGGGGCGGGTGAAAAAGACCCAGGTGATCGTGGATGTCGATCCCGTGGGCATCATGTGACAGCCCTGGATTGACTGCAGGAAGCTCGCCTCATGCACGCGGACTGATCCGAAGGAGGTTCCCCACGGTCATTGTGCCACTCGGGTGCGAACGTGCGCGCGGCAGAGAGTGCTGCGCGGAAATCCGTGGAACCTCGCAGCGCCTCCAGGCGTTCAAAGAAGAAACCCGGGACACCGAATGCTTTCTGTTCTTCTCAGTCTTCTTATTGCTGGCTCGCTCATGCCGACAGAGTCTTCATCAGATCTGATCCAGGGGACATCCCCCGTCACTTCGGTAACGCTCACCACTCCGGCTCAAAACTTCGCTGAACCGTTCACCGCAGTCATCCATCTTGCTCTGGCTCCTGACTGGTATCTCTACTGGACCAACCCGGGTGATGCAGGGCTCCCCCTGGCCGTCCGCTGGAGGCTTCCTGATGGCTTCCGTGCGGGCGAACTCAGGTTTCCCACGCCAGAAAAGATCGTGCACGACGATATCATTGCATACGGATACTACCGCGAGCTCATCGTTCTCTGCACACTGACGCCACCGCCCGGCTATCGCGCCACGGCAAAGGATACGCTCCGTGCGGACGTGAGCTGGCTTGTGTGCAGTGAAAGTTGCATTCCCGGGAAGGCATCGGTCACATTGCCCTTCAGCCAGGCTGCATCCGTCGCGCCTGGCGCGAGCGAGCTTGTCGCACGATTCACCCGCATGGAACCGGGCACACTTTCAGACCTCGGCCTCAGCACCGGCACGGCGATCGCCACGCGAGTGGGAGGCGAATTGCTCGTCCATATCCCACTGACGGGGGTCATCGACGACTTCTATCCGGACGTCATTGGCGATTGTGTAATCGATCATAAACGTATCGTCGTGGACACGCGCGGCATCACGATCCCGGTGACGCCCTATGATTCCTCAACGGTTGTAACCACGGTCAGTGGACTGGCCATCGTCCGGGGGAAGGGCTACCGGCTGCAGGCATCTCTTCGCCGGTGACCAGACAAAGGCCATCTCTGTGTCAGCAACCGTGCAAAGGCATTGTGAATTCACCTATACTTTTATTCATTACAGAAGGATACGGTATGACGCTTCGCAGCACATCACTCGCAGGAGGGCTCATTGTCATGATCGCCATGGCTGTGTTCACAGCTTCAGCCGGAATGCCGGTTCCATCGGCACCGGAGATCGGCAAACCCGCTCCGGGTTTCACACTGACCGATATCACCGGGGCATCACATCAACTGAGCGATTTCAAAGGAAAGACTGTCGTTCTCGAATGGACAAACCCCAACTGTCCGTTTGTCCAGCGCGTTTACCGTGACGGTATCATGACTGCTGTGCAGAAAGAATACGCGCAGAAGGGGGTAGTCTGGCTTGTCGTCAATTCCACCAACACGAATCACCGGGACTTTCTTGCCCCGGAGGTGTTGAAAGAGAAGTTCGCTTCCTGGAAGGCCGGTTTCACTGCACTGTTGATGGACTCCGAGATGCCAAGACCACGCCGCACATGTTTGTCATCGACAAGAATGGCTCACTTGTGTACAACGGCGCCATCGACGACGACCCGCGCGGTGAAAATGACACGAAGCTCAATTACGTCAGCGCCGTCCTGAATGCGCTCCTTGCCGGCAAACCTGTGGCGACTTCAGTGACAAAGCCGTACGGATGCAGCGTGAAGTACTAGAGTGTGACGGACCCTCTCCGGCTAGTCCGCATTCACGGAGACCCTCCCCGACGGGTCCGTTTCCTGGAGACCTCCATGTCGATTGCCCGGAATAACGAAACACTTTCACTCCTCTCTGAACACTATGTCCGCCTCGTGCTAGCCCTCGGTCTGCACGATGCGGATTATGTGGATGCCTACTACGGTCCGCCGGAGTGGAAAGCGGCGGTCGAACGGGAACACCCCGGCCTGGATGAGATCGCCGGGCGTGCCGGCGCACTGATCAACGGATTGCGGGAGCTGTCACTGGCTGATGCGGAAGAGATGATCATGTTGCGTCACCGTTATCTCCTGCGGCAGAGCGAATCACTCGTCGTTCGGGTGACGATGCTGAAGGGAAAGAAGCGCAGCTTCGATGAAGAGGCTCAGGCCCTCTACGATGCCGTGCCGCCGACATTGCCCGAGGAACATTTTGCTGCCCTGTTGAAGAACGTGGGTGATATCCTCCCAGGAACCGGTGATGTGCCGGCACGGTATCAGGAATATCAGAAGAGGTTTGTCATACCGAAACATTTGCTGGACCGTGTGTTCGGTGCCGCAATTGCAGAAGGCCGCCGGAGGACGGCGGAGCATATTGCGCTCCCCGAAGGTGACGCGTTCTCCCTCGAATACGTCACACAGAAACCCTGGAGCGGATACAACTGGTACAAGGGAAACGGACGGAGTCTCATTCAAATGAATGTGGATTTTCCGATCCCCATTGACCGCGCCGTGGATCTGGCCTGTCACGAAGGATATCCCGGACATCACGTGTACAACAGCCTGCTGGAGCAGTATCTGGTACGCGGACGCGGGTGGATGGAGTTTTCCGTGTATGCCCTCTTCAGCCCCCAATCGCTCATCGCGGAAGGAACGGCGAATTTCGGAATTGAGATGGCATTCCCGGGAAAGACTCGGGTGGAATTCGAGAAGGAGGTTCTCTTTCCGCTTGCAGGATTGACGCCGGCGGAAGCGGAGCAGTACTATGAAGTGCATGCCCTGGTTCAGCGGCTTGCCTATGCGGGAAATGAAGCCGCCCGGCGTTATCTCAATGGCGTGATCTCACGTGAAGAAGCAGCACGTTGGCTGCAGCAGTATGCACTGATGTCACCCGAGCGGTCGATACAGCGGACAAAGTTCTTCGATGCGTACCGGAGCTACGTCATCAATTACAACCTGGGGCAGGATCTTGTGCGGGGGTACATCGAAGCGCAGGGAGGGACGTCCGACAATCCGGGCAGACGATGGCAGATCTTTGCGGAGCTGTTGTCATCGCCGAGAATGCCGTCGCAACTTCACAGTGTCACATAGCTGGCCGGCGGTGCGGCATTCGGCCTGAAATCAGCCGGGACAGGTTCGCCGGCACCTGACAGTTGACCAAATGTGGAGATGTGGGGCCCGGAGACCACGACCGGACAGCTGCAGTAAACAGGCACTCCACGTGCATTGTTATCGCTCCTTAATGAACGTTCCGTTCCGAAGTTCCAGATAGGCCTGCCGCAGCTCTTCCTGCGTGTTCATCACGATGGGACCCTGCCACGCAACCGGTTCCTGCAGCGGCTTTCCGGAAACAAGCAGGAATCGGATTCCTGCCTCCCCCGCAGTGACGGTCACTTCATCGCCGGCATCGAACAGTACAAGAGACCTGTTGCCCGTCTGTTCGAATGCCATACCCTTCCCTGATCCAACGCGATCTGTAAGCACAGGTTTTGGTGATGACGCGTCGCGAAAACTGCCGGCTCCCTGGAAGACATAGGCAAACGCATGCCGGGTGGTCTCGACCGGCAGCACCTTGCGGTGCCCCGGCGGGACCCAGACATCCAAATAGCGAGGATCAGCCGCAATCCCTTCCACGGGACCCTTTTTTCCCCAGAACTCCCCGCAGATGACACGCACCTTTGTCCCATCGTCATCCGTGATTTCGGAAATATCCTTCGCGGCCACATCCTGGTACCGCGGAGATGTCATCTTCAGCGATGATGGGAGGTTTGCCCAGAGCTGGAAGCCGTGCATTCTCCCCTGCTGGTCACCCTTCGGCATTTCCTGATGGAGGATCCCGCTGCCGGCCGTCATCCATTGCACATCACCCGATCCCAGCGTCCCTTTGTTTCCGAGAGAGTCCCCATGATTGACGTTGCCTGCGAGAACATACGTGATTGTTTCGATCCCCCGGTGGGGGTGCCAAGGAAAGCCGGCAATGTAGTCCGCAGGATCGTCACCGCGGAAATCATCAAAAAGTAGAAATGGATCAAAATCACCGGTGTTGCCGAATCCAAATGCTCTGCGCAAATGGACTCCGGCACCTTCGAGTGTGGGCTGAGATTCAGTTACACGTTTCACTGCGCGGATTGACATATTCTCTCGCCTTGAGACTGGAACAGCCTGCAGAACTCCCGATTCACCTCTTTATGTAACACCGACGGATGAGGATAGTTCCCTGTCGTCTGATGCTGCCTGTGCTGCATCAGGTTTCGCTGTATCTCCTCACATACCGCCGTCCTGCAGGGAGAGTTCAGTAATCATGATGGTGATGAAAGACCTCAAAAAGAGGATCCGTAAGAGCCCCTAAGTACGAAGTCCGGCTTCTCCATGCTCCTCCAGCACCTCACTTCTTCCTCTCGTACACCACCTCCATCACCTTTGCTTCCTTCGTCTTGTCTGCCATGTTGTACATCGTGAACGTGTGCTTGTTCTTGTTCACGATGTGCATCACATACTTGACCGGTTTGGTCATCTCACCGGTGATTTCATCGGGCAGTGTGCTGGCAAACGTCAGAACGGTGTTATCGGCGTTTGCGTTACCTTCCAGGGTGTAAATCGCAGTCGACATGTTGTCGACCCAGATCCCCACATACTTCTTTTGCACGTTGTCGTATCCCGTCAGACCGAGTCCGTGCATGGGCATCCCCATCATCTCGCCGGTCATGTCGTGCTGCAGGAACCTCCCCCCTATCACCGTCTTCATCGTAGAAGATCCCTTCGTGACCGCGGGGGGTGCGTCCGGACCGGCCATCCAGACCCTGGTTTCGCTGTTCCACTCACCGGCCATTGTTTCCAGCACCTTGTGCGGTGCTCCGGGTGTCATGGCCGCCTGCCACCGTTTCATCATTTCATCCTCCTGCGCCTGCGTTGGCGGCTGCTGTTTCCCCGCTTTCTCCTGGGCTGATACTGGCGCGCCAGCAAGAAACGCCACCGCTGCAATGAAAAGGCAAAGACTGAGACGCTGTTTCATGGCTCTCCTCTCCTCTCTGGTTGATGATTGGGCTCTCCCACAAATGAAGGTATAGGGGAAAACGCCTGATGACTCGCAACAGTTCCCACTTCAAACAACTCTCCCTGATCCGACACCCGGACAGATCCGGTTTTCTTCCTCTTCTTCGGCACCGGACACCACATTGCCATCAACTGTTCGACATCGTATCCGAACGGATAGAGCAGTGTCTCTACCGCCTTCAACGCCATCTCGGTGTATTTCTCAATGTCATATCCGTCGTCAAGCGAGTACAACGCCACCGCCTTGGCTTTCTCCGGATTCCGCTTGCCGGTGGCATCAATAATAATGTATTCGACCGTCTCTCCGGGAGCCAGATGTACCCCGGCCTCATCCAGTGCTTTTGCAACGATCGCGTTGGCACTCCGGTTTGTATACTCGTCTGCTTCCTGCGAGAGATGCCGCCGCACGACCAGTTCCAGCGGATCGGCTCTGCCGGACCGCAGCAGGTCGATCGCCTCCCTGGCCTTTGCCAGAACGGCCGGCAGCAGCCCGCGCAGATCCTCCACCGTCTTCCCCTCTCCCAGGATCTTCAACAGCTCCCCCTGCAGCCGTTTGATGAACACCGGCGTGTCCCGCCGCCGTATCTCTATCCCCCGGATCTTGATCTCGTTGTTCGTGTACCATCCCACATACCGGTTTGCCGTTGGTATGCGCGGATCCATTTTGGACGGCGGATATAAGACCCAGTTGTAGATTCCCTCAAGTGAAATATCGATCCCCACGCGCTCACTCACCTCCTGCGCAAGCGCCTCATACTCGGCTTCGGTTGCACCCGGGCGCTTGAGCCACATGCAATCCACGATGGCATGGATGAAATGGAAGCCGTGCCCTTCTGCGATCTCCTTGGCCTGCAGGATGGAATTGCGCGAAAACGCATTCACCGATTCATGCGCCTCGATCCGTCCGAACCGCGCATTCTTGTATCCGAGATACCCGAAGCAGGTGACCAGCATCCACTTGAGCGCATTCTGCCGGTGATCATAGAGCTTCCACCGCTCATCCTTCAGGGCTTTCAACCGCTTTTTCTCTTTCTTGTACAGCCCCCGTTTGCGCACGACCGTCCGCAGTGTTGCCGCTACAATCCCCTCCCGTTTCTCGCAGATTGTGTACCCCAGTTCCGGCACGGCGTTGTTTTTGCAGCAGCGGCAGTTGATGGTTTCCGGAGAAACGTTATGTGTGACCATGATGGTGGGATACATCGAGACAAAATCCAGCTCGGCGACCTGCTCGTGATATCCCATGTCGGGCTGGAAGATCAAGCCGCCGCGGTCGGCCAGCAACAGGAGCTCCGCCGACTTGAACTCCTCCGGCTCACGTTTGTGCGCCGGGATCAGATACCCGTGGCGATACGCCCATGACAGCTGCATGCTGGACAATGCGGTGCCGATCGTGGCCCTCGATTGATGCTGCACGGGCAGCTGCGTGAGCCGCGCGATCTCCGCCACTCCATCCAGACTCGCCTCCCCCATCATGAAGGAGTTCTCAATGTCCAGATGCCAGCGGCCCGCCAGCTCAAACGCTCCGTCCTTGTGGACGATCTTGCCATACGCGAAGTAGCTCATTGCACGCGTCGTCAGATAGCCGCTCGCCGTATCGCGGTTGAGCGACAGCGGCACCCGGTGTTCCGCGGCCAGCTTTGTGAGCAACGGCAACAGGACGGCGTCGCCGTATTCGGTCAGAATGATGTCCGGATCACAGCGCCGCAGGTGGCGCTCCAGGGACTGCAGAACATCCACCGGATCGCTTCCCTCCATGGCATACGTTTCGCCTTCATAGCTCACTTCGAGCTGCAGAATCTTCCGGAACTTGGGAGAGACCACGTCCGGGCGGTTCTTCAGCGTAAGCATTACCAGCGGGGGAAGGGTGTATTCCTGCGCATCCGCGGCATCACGAAGCGTCCAGCCGCGCAGGCGGTTATCGGTGTCGAATTCGAACTCGCCATATGCCAGCGGGAAGAGTCCGGTTTCATACAGATAGAGCTGCGGGACCGGAATGTCGGAATTGAAGAAGGCAAAATGAGGGAGGCGCCGTTCCAGGCGCTGGACGACATTCTTCACACAGAGCGTGCTGTCGACGGATACCTGCAACACGTTCCAGTCAGTGTTGCTGTAGATTTCCCGCCGCATATCGCGGTGAATCGTGATGGGAAACGGAAGGTCGCGCAGCAGTGCAACCGCGCGGTCCACATCCTGTTCATTGAGACGAAGATAGAACGACGGCACAAACCGGTCGAATGCCTG
>JAGDMK010000021.1 GCA_017860635.1 Bacteroidota bacterium | reverse complement strand
GCGCCTTGCCGGGACGTATACAGGGACGACGCGGTACAACGCGTACAACTCGCACCGCAATGCCGGAGCCCTCGCCAATCTCCTGAATACAGACCGCATTGAAGAGATCCGCCAGCGGGATGCGGCCGGGAGCCTGAAACTCACGCATCTCCTGAACCCGAAGACGTTTTACGAGGTGACGCTGGGATACTTCAATCAGTCGCAGAAGCAGCTGGATCCCTATCTGGAGGATGACTTCCTGCACTATGGCGACAGCGTTGCCAATGCGAACGTTGGCTGGGTCTGGAACCGGTCCGCGGCGGATATTGCCAGCGGACAGACCGGACGCTATCTCCGGCCAACCCGGAAAGTCCTGTACGATTTTGCATTCAATGCCCCCGGCGAACCACTGGCCGGCTACGTGAAATGGAGACGCGAGAACATCAGCGTCAACGGCGCATTTTTCACGCAGCTTGGATCCGAACACTCCATCAAGATCGGCGGCGAATACCAGCGCTACACCATCCGCAACTATTCATGGGCCAATGAGAGCGTGTTCACGCTTGCCGGACTTCTTGCCGCCAATGAGGCGCTGGCAGCGGGTGATCCCAGCAAGGTCTCCCCGGAGCAGGTCCTCATCAACCGTGGCGTCAACAACTACGGATACGATGTGTGGGGGAACGAAATCAACGAGTCAGGGTACAACGGACCGAAGCATCCGGTGTTTGCCTCGGCATACGTTCAGGACAAGATCGAGTACAAGGATCTCGTTGTGAATGTCGGTTTGCGATATGACTATATCAACATCGACAACTACGCATTTTCGGATCCGGCACGGCCCGATCTGGCGGTGAATCCGTACAGCGGGGCCATCGATCCGGCCGGTCTGGTCAAAGCGGGAGCATTCCACGGTCTCAGTCCACGTCTGGGACTTTCGTTCCCGGTGACGGACCAGACCGTGTTCCACACGCAGTTCGGTCAGTTCGTGCAGCAATCGCGTCTGGCTGATGTGTATCAGGGGATGTATTACACAGCATCCAACGTCCGCGGCGGATTCTACATCTATGCACCGGTCGGGTATGACATCCGGCCCACGCGGACCACACAGTACGAAGTCGGGTTCACCCAGCAGCTCGGAGATTTCGCGTCGTTCGATGTCACCGGATACTACAAAGACATCAAGGATCAGGTGGTGTACGAACAATGGAACACAGACCCATCCTCGGCTCTCGGAGCGTACTTCGCGCTGGCGAACGGTGACTTTGCCACGACGAAGGGGGTCGAGGTGACGTTCACGATGCGGCGTGCCAAGCGGCTTCAGGCCAATGCGTCGATCGCATTCCAGGATGCGAGGGGGACGGGATCGTTCCCGAATTCCCAGCGCGGCATCGTCGGCGCACCTGTCGACGGAGTGACGCAGTTCAAACCGCTCTATGTGTCGCCGCTTGAGTACAACAATGCAATACGCGGCAATCTGAATCTGGACTACCGGTTTGCAGAAGGCGATGGCGGACCCGTGCTGGAACGGCTCGGGGCATCCGCGCTCCTGACATTCAACAGCGGGCATCCGTACACGCGCGGCATCGGCGGTGCAGACCTCGAGGGCGAAGCGCGCAGCCGGACACCCGTCGAGCCGCTGAATACATCCACTACGCCATGGACGTTCCAGGTGGATCTGCGCATCGACAAGACCGTCCGTCTCTTCGACGCGCTGAATGCGAACTTCTTCGTTCAGGTCATCAACCTGTTTGACATGAAGAACATTCAGAACGTGTTTCTCCGGACGGGGTCGACGGACGACGACGGCGTGTTGAGCAATCCGACACTGGGAGCGGCATTGATCAAAACATACGGTTCCCAATACGCCGATGTCTACCGCGCTATCAATATCGATTATTACGAGCGGTACCAGAATGCTGTGGGACTCTCGACCGTACCCTACTTTTATGGACCTCCGCGCCAGATTCGGTTCGGCGTCCGGGTTGAGTACTAACCGTGAAGGAGCAGAACCCTATGAATCGTGTAACCATGCTGCTGACAACACTTCTGCTGATCGTCGCTGCTGGCCTCGCGCGTGAAAACGTGAAACATCTCGGAGGACAGAACCGGTTGCAGAAGACGGCCGGCTCCCCAGTCTACACATATCTGAACATCAACAACATCTCGACGGTGTTCAGAAACGACGGAACGGCCGACATTGATCCCGCACAACAGAACTCGGGCCTTGTCTTTCCCAAAGGAAGCAGGAAGACCGCGATGTACTCGAGCGGCCTGCTCTGGGGAGCCAAGATTGCCGGCGATCCCCAGGTGCGGGTGGGGGGCTCCGGCCATCGCTCCGGCCTTCAGCCGGGGCGGGTGATCTCTACGGGAGTCGCTGAAGATCCGAACCTCGCGCATGTCCGCATCTACCGTGTGCGGCCGAACTACAAGACCGCCGATCTGAGCGCGGAAATTTCGGATGAAGGCCTCAGCGCGGAGGAAGTCCGGGGGCAATACGAGGCAGACTGGAATTCGTGGCCCGCACAGTATGGGGCTCCCTATACCGATGTGGACAGCAACGGCACGTACGACCCGACAAAGGATATTCCGGGAGTTCCGGGTTCGGACCAGACTGTCTGGTTCGTGTGCAATGACCTCAACCCGACCAACACCGCTGACCTGTACGGGACGTCTCCGCTGGGCATCGAATGCCAGATCACCAACTGGGCCTATGCGCAAGAGGGTCCCCTCGGCAATATGTTCTTCAAAAGCTTTCTGTTGATCAACAAGAGCACGCAGACATTCGACAGCATGTACGTTGCCATGTGGTCCGATCCGGACCTGGGATTCTCCGACGATGACTTCTCCGGATGCGACACGTCGTTGAGTCTGGGCTTCATCTACAACGCGCAGAATGTCGACCAGACCTACGGGTCTCTGCCGCCTCCTGCGGCAGGATTCGACTTCTTCCAGGGTCCGCGAGTCCCTTCAACGGGCGCCACAGCGACATTCCGTGGACGAACACTCGACGGATACCGCAATCTGCCCATGACGGCGTTCTTCTACTTCATCAAATCCGACCTGACGCTCGCTGACCCCGTGCAGGGAGATCCTGCCGGTGCCACCCAGATGTATAATTTCATGCGCGGGCGTATCGGGTTGACGGGCCAGTATTTCCAGGACCCGCAGGGCAATCAGACCACCTTCGTGCTGACGGGAGATCCCGTGACCGGCCGCGGGTGGCTGGATGGCCAGCAGTATCCGATGGGTGACCGGCGCATGGGCCTCTCCTCCGGTCCATTCGTCATGGCCCCCGGAGATTCGCAGGAGATCGTCGTTGCAGAAATCTGCGCTGGAGCTATTCCCGGTGTGGACCGCCTGACGGCAGTCAATCTGCTGAAGTTCTATGACAAGGCGGCCCAGCTTGCATATGATAATTTCTTCCGGCTCCCGTCGCCGCCGCCATCGCCAAAGGTGACGGTGACCGAACTGAATGAGGAAATCCTCCTGAACTGGGGAAGTGATCCGGTGAACGTCGCAGCGACGGAAACCTCTGACAACCGCGGGTTCAAGTTCCAGGGGTACAACGTGTATCAGCTGCCGTCGGCCGGAGCATCCGTGTCCGAGGGGAAGAAAATCGCGGTGTATGATCTGGCAGGAGATGGCATCACGCGCATAACCGACCAGGTCTTCGATGCATCGATCGGTGTGGTCACCAGCAAGGTGGTGCAGCTGGGAACCGACAGCGGCATCAAGCGATTCATCAATGTTACCGGCGATGCATTCGGAGGAGGCACTCCTCTTATCAACGGACTGCGGTACTACTTTGCCGTCACGGCATACAGCTATAATGCTGATCCCAATGCCGTTCCGAACAATCTGGAGAACCCGCTGCAGATCATTACGATTGTTCCGCACTCCACAAATCCGGGTGTGCGGTACGCGGGTGCACCCGGAGACACGGTGAGTCCGGTGAACCACACAGGATCCAGTGACGGCTCAGTTGTGCCGCTGGTGGTCGACCCTGCGAGGACGTCCGGGCACATATACAACGTCCGGTTTGAAGATCAGGCGGGGACCATTACATGGAAACTGGTGGACGTGACCAGAGGCGACACCGTCCTGCGCGGTCAGACGAATCAATCGGGTGATGACGACTATCTGATTGCGGACGGGGTTCAGGTGAAAGTCCTCGGCCCCCCACCGGGCATGAAATCGTGGGTGATCACGGCTGGTGAAAGGCGGTGGACATGGGCTGGTGGGGCTGCCGGATTCGAGATGGAAGGTTTCAGCGGAGCCATGGGCAGTGCGCTGCATGGGTGGGGCGATGGCGTGACCGACGACCAGTTACGCAATGTGGCTCTCCGTCTTGCGGCAACGGATGTCGATGGCAACGTCAGTGATCCATCGGACCCCGATCTGTCGTACGCGTACCGGTACGTCCGCGGCGCGCAAAACGCTCCCGCGAAACCGGAGTTTGCTCCGTACATCACCAATACCTCGGGCAGCTATGCGTATCAGGGGTATGCGAAAAGCGTGCCGCTTGCGGCCTATAACATGGAGACCACGCCGCCCACGCGCCTCATGATCGGTCACGTGGAGAACAATGCTTCAGGAGGGACGGTGGACGGCAGGTACTGGCCACCCGATTACAATGCGGCCGACAACACCTCCAGCACGGGTCCGCGCGAATGGTTCTTCATCTTTGATGTGCCGTACAGCGAGACCCCGGATCCGCGTCTGATGGTGAACATCCTGAACGAAACGGGACTTCCGATCATGTACTTCTGCACGCCCGCGAGGAGGGGAAACGTCGCGTTCGCTGCAGAAGACGAATTCCTGATTGAGGCCAACCACATCAACAGCACTGCCGACGTATTTGCGTTCACCGCGCCCGCCGTGTCCTATGATGTGGCCACAGCGACGCAGGACGCGGAAAAGATCACGGTGTTTCCCAATCCGTACTATGGCGTGAACACCGAGGAGATCAACAAATACAACCGCTTCGTGACATTCTCCCATCTTCCGCAGGAAGCGCGCATCCGCATCTACAACCTGGCCGGTGTGCAGGTCCGCGAGATCCGCAAGAACAGTGCATCGCAGTTCGAGCGCTGGGATCTTGCGAACGAGTCCGGACTTCCGGTTGGGAGCGGACTGTATATCGCGCACATCGAGATGCCGGGCCTGAATGGGGCCACGAAGATCCTGAAACTGGCAATCGTCCAGGAGCAACAGATCCTGGACCGGTACTAATGTCGGAAGGAAAGAAGAACACTATGAAGACAACAGTGCTATGCTTCATCGTTCTCGCAGTGCTCGCCGGCTTTGCTTCCGATGCCATAGCCGGAGCCGGTAACCGCGGAGGCACCAGCGGGGCGAGTGAACTGCTCATCCCCGTCGGCGCCCGCGACATTGCGCTGGGTGGATCTACCATTGCCACCACCCGCGATATCGAGGCGCTCTACTGGAACCCCGCGGCAGTGGCGCACATGCGCAGCTCCGCAAGCGTCTATGTGTCCCATATGAGCTACATCGCAGACATCGGCATCAACTATGGAGCCGTGGCGGCTAACTTCGAAGGCTTTGGCGTTCTCTCACTCAGCCTGAAATCACTGGACGTCGGGGAGATCCTGGTCACAACCACGACCGACCCGGACGGCACGGGAAAAACGTTCAGCCCGCAGTTCTTCACCGTTGGACTGACCTATTCCCGTCTGCTCAACGACCGGATTGCGGTCGGGTTGACAAGCAAAATCATCTCGGAGAGAATGGGTGACGTCAGTGCTGCAGGCGTCGCATTCGATATCGGGGTGACATACGACAACCTTGCGTCTGTGGACGGACTGAGCATGGGAGTTGCGGTGAAAAACGTCGGGCCCTCGATGACGTTCGATGGGACAGGCCTGCTGACAGCGGCGACGGTTGAAGCGCAGCACCGCCCTGCCGGATTGTACCAGGTCCAGGCGGCGCCCTTCGAGCTCCCCTCTGCGATTGAGTTCGGAATCGGCTACAAGCGCGGAATCGACGACGCGAACACGGTGCTGCTCTCGGGCGCATTCCAGAGCAACAACTTCTCCGATGACGAGTACAGGCTCGGTATGGAGTACTCATACCAGGACATGTTCTTTGTGCGGGGAGGGTATAACTTCGCGCAGCAGGAGACCGACGAACGGCAGTTCCTGTTCGGCCCAGCATTCGGTGCGGGTGTGAAGTACGCTCTCGGGAACACCGATATCACGGTCGACTATGCGTATCGTTCGGTGGATGTGTTCGACGCGAATCATGTCTTCTCGGTGAAACTCGGATTCTGAACGAGGAACACCAACTCGCGATCGCCGCCGGGTCGTGAAGGCAGAGAGGAGGACGCAAGGCCTCTCCGACCTCATGACCCGGCGGTGTTGTGTACGGGCCTCCCGCCGGAAATCGCTGCGGAGTGTGAGACGCACAATGCGCTTGTCCGTTGCGTCGGCGATCTGCACCCGGGACAAGATGACCGTGACGTGCCTGCAGGCAGTCGACACCGACAAACTGCCCGCGAGAGAGACTTCAAAGGCCTTCTGGAGGGATAGACGCCTTACTGAGCGATGGGGAGATGGGTTGTGTGGCTGGCACGGAAGTCGGGGTCTCGAAGATGTGCTGAAGAGCTGGTACGCCTGCAGAAACACTGAAGGTGAGAGGTTTTGCGCGAAGTATTGGGGGGGTGCTGCCGGGCTCAGGAACAGTCCTGCATGACCCGGGTCAGCCGTGCGCCTGGCGCTGTATCTGGGGTCTGCCTGGCGCTGCGCCGTTCAGCGGGAACCAGTCCTCTCCTACACCATACAGGTGGCGCAGGTGCCAGAGCACTCCTGGTTTGGGAAGGCAAATGTCCTTCTCCCACCGTTCGACAGCCACCCACGAATATCCGATCTGGCCGGCAATCTGCTGCAATGTAAGCCCGGCGTTCAACCGGGCTCCACGCAGCCGCTGTCCGAAAGAGGCGCCGGAACGGCGTTCACAGATGAGCGCATCCACTGCTGCCTGGACTTCTCCTTGCTTCTGATTTGACACAGGCGTTTTTGCGTAGAGGACCTGCCAGACATACTGACGTGAAACGCCGAGTGCCATCGCCAGGTCGGTGATGGTGATCCCCCACGGCCGCATTTGCAGCCGCACGCGGGCACCCCAGGATGCGCCACGCGTATCATGCCTGTTACGGAGGGGAAGGATATGGACGGAATGATCCATTGCCCCCGTATCATACAGCAATCTTCAGCGGTTCACAAGCACAACACGGCAGGACGCATGGCCGCGAGACAGGGCGCTGGATAGCAACGACGAACTCCATATTCTATCACAGCTGCATGATGCCTCAATGAAATATCGAGTCCAAAGTCCGAGCTCTTGCGCCGATCCACTATTTTTTCATAGATTCCTGCAACCCCGGCCCCGCTTCTGCCGTATCTGGTAACCATCCGGCCGGATCGTTGGATCTGTCCTTTGACATTGCGAGAGTGCGACTGCCGCCATCGTGCGTCCGCCTCGCCAACACGTCCACTCACATTCAGGGAGGTCACTGGTGAAACGATTCAAAAAAGTGCTCGCGTTTGGTGCAGGCGTCATTGTCCTGGCGGCCGCGGTGGGACTGGCCGTCCTCTTTCTCGCGTACCCCGATGGCGGACCTGTTCCTGAGGTCTCTGCCGCACCCACACCCGCCCGGCTGGCCCGGGGGGAATATCTGGCCAATCATGTGGCAGTGTGCATCGATTGCCACTCTGTGAGGGACTGGAAAAAGTTCTCCGGTCCACTTGTGCCGGGGACAACAGGAGGTGGTGGCGAATCGTTCGACGAGAGGGTTGGATTTCCCGGCAGCGTTGCACCATCGAATATCACACCCGCCAATATCGCCGGCATGAGCGACGGAGAACTCGCTCACGCAATCGTTTCGGGTATCGGCAAGGGCGGCCGCCCTCTCTTCCCGGTCATGCCGTACAAAGCCTATGCGTCACTCTCGCAAGAAGACCTTGAGTCCATCGTTGCCTACATCCGTGCTCTGTCCCCCCTTGCCAACGTCGTTCCCGAACGCAGGTTGGATTTCCCTCTGAACCTGCTGGTTCGCACGATGCCAGCCGCGTACACGCCACAGCCGCCGCCCAACAAGGGGAACCCCTATGAGTACGGGAAATATCTTGCCACAATGGCCAGCTGCATCGAGTGTCACACTCCTCAGGAAAAAGGTGAGCTCTTGAAGGGGAAGGAGTACTCGGGAGGGTGGGAGATTACGGCTCCCGATGGGACGATCCGCTCTGCGAACATTACGCCCGACGAAGAGACAGGGATCGGCCTCTGGACAAAAGATATCTTTGTCGCGAAATTCAAAGAGTTCGAGCACGCGGACAGCAGCAAGCTGGATCTCGCCGTCATGGGGAGGCAGACCATTATGCCTTGGACCATGTTTGCCGGCATGACAGAGGAAGATCTCGGGGCTCTCTACGAATACTTGCGGACAGTTCCGCCGATCAGGAACAAGGTGGAAACGTGGACGCCCCGGTAGCCGCTACTCGAGGTACCGGAGGATGGCCTGCATAAGCGCAGTCCGCTGGCCGTGCTCGACCACCGCCTCGAAGGGGAATCCGAGCACGACAACATTGTGTGTTCCTTTGTGTCCGATGCCGGCGCTGAAGAGATTCTCCGCATAGCGCAACACCGTCTTCGCACCCTTGACCGGTCCAAGCGCCTCAGGTGACTCGACAGCGTAGATGCTGTCGTTCACCGAGGTGCTGAACCGGATGGTGGCATGAGCAGGCAGGAACGTCGTATCACCCGTTACCACATATCCTGTCCGGGAGGCATGGTCGGTGACCCACGTGCACTTCAGGGTTTCGCGCGCGAAACGCATCCCGGAACTATCCGCCGGAAGCGTGGACCACAGGTCCTTTCCGATGTGACTCCCTGACACCAGTAAGCGCCCTCCTCCCGCAGCATACTCCCGCAACCCGCGCCGCAATCCTTCAGGCATCGCCGTGAAGCGCACGCCGTAGAGCGAGTCGAGGCTCCTGCGCACGCGAGGCGTGGTCCGTTCCTCTCCCAGAATCAGGTCCACAAAGCGGTAGCCGCCGAGTGACACAACCGTATCCGTCACCGCTTCGTCGCTGCAGGAGACAAACGACCGGCCGAGAGACCGGAGCACCGAGCCGTGCACGTACGGGTAGTCAAACGTGTTTCCGGCGACGAGCTGTGTTTCGTCATCTGCATGACTCGCCCCGAATCCCGGTCCATCATTCGACCTGAACGGCGACTCCGGATGAAAATCGTACTGAAGTCCGGTGAAGTTGAAATCGATCCGGTCCGGCACCCCCGCATCGGCGCCATTCACGAATCCTGTAAACTCGGGTGTCTCAACGATTTCCGGAGCCGCGATCCGGTCAAAGCCGTTTACGATCAGAACGGGGGGTTGATCGCCCGGCATCTTGCACACAGAGAGGATCTCGGACGGCATGCTCTCCCCGCCGTCATTCACCGCGCTGATCCGGTAGCTGTGTATGATGCCGGGTGGGATAGGAGGGAGGATATATTCGGCTGATTCGACGAGCCTGCCGTTGTCAAATCCTCCGTCCTCGATTCGCGTGTAGACGATATAGCGGTCAGGCTGGGCCGTGGGTTCGAGCGGATCAGGAGTCGGGGTCCATCGCAAATGCACACCGCCGGTGGCGGTGAGTTCCGCCGCGCACCCTGATACCGGAAGGGGTTGAACGACGTACCCGGGGTTTGCGGGAACGGAAAGAAACCGGAGCATGGATTTGTAGATTGCGCGGGCTACGTCGAACCGGAACTGGGGATCCAGCATGAATCGCATGTCCAGGAAATTCTGGTGCGAGAGGAGCTCGAGGAGTACACCGGGGAAATTCGGCCGGACCGCCTCGCTGTAGTCAGCGTTGCGCAAATCGCGCCG
This sequence comes from Bacteroidota bacterium, assembly GCA_017860635.1. Taxonomy (GTDB): domain Bacteria; phylum Bacteroidota; class Ignavibacteria; order UBA10030; family UBA6906; genus JAGDMK01. The sequence continues at coordinate 10,862 of JAGDMK010000021.1, read as the reverse complement.
GCGCCATGAGGGATCGTGCAGCGCATGTATGTCATCCACGATCTGGGTCTGCATCAGATCAGCAAGGTCACGATTTGCCAGGCGGGAAACGCCGTCGGGATACACCAGTGCGGAATCGAATCCTTCGACGCTGTAAATGAGAAGCGTGCCGATTGTCGTGTCGTTGCGGCTGGTGCCTGCGTCGGTGTGGAACGCGAGCGAAAGGTCGATGGGAATCCCCAGCCCTCTTGTCATCCGGTCCTTGTTCGGTCCGAATGGGGCTCCAGTCAGGTAGTTGCCGTACTCCGCGCGGCTCTGGTAGTCATCCCGGTAGTCGTTCTGGTTGGCATTCAGGCTGTAGACCAGAGTATCCGGCATGCCGGCAAACTGGAGGTAGTAGCGGGCTCCTTCCACGAACCGTGGTCTTCCGCTGACGCCCCCGCCGCGTTCCACGATTCCCATGCCGCCGCCAAACCGCACCGCATCGGCGCTGATGCGGAGGCCGGGTACCGAGCCGGCTGTCGTCAGGCGCACACTTCCGCTGTCCGGCGAAACTCCTTTGCGAAACCGGAACGATCCCAGGTAATGCCACGTGCCGCCTCCCACGCGTTGATTCACTCTGAATGTGGTCTTTCCTCCCGTATGGCAGACGGTGTAGAGTGCTTCCTGCGTGCTGCTGTCAGTTGCCGCGAATGAGATGGACACGGTATAGAAGCCCGTTTCAGGAATCGAAGGGACCCATTGGATCTCCCCGTCTCCCTGACGGTCCGTGCGTGCCCAGCGGGTTGTTCCCATGAGAAATGGGTTGAAGTTCGCCGGATAGGATGAAGCAATGCGGAATCCGGGGAAGTCGCTCTTCCATCTGCTGCCCCCGCCCCGCGAGATCTCGATGTAGCCAGGGTCCGGCGAATCGTTGTCGAGGATTACTTCCTGCGTCTGGAAATCCCGCTCGCGTGGCACAAAGACCCTTGCGCCCGCGTTCTCAAGCATCGGCATGAGATAGGGGAGCGTGTACGCAAGAGGACCGAGGTCCTCGACCGATTGGAAGAGCCGCGGCCGTTGCCACTCCCAGCGCCCTTCCACGTTGTTGAAGTACCAGCCATGACTGTGCCACAGGAGGATGTTCCTGTTCTCCAGTCCACGCGAGGGATACATCGGCCGGCTTGTGTTCACCACGACCGGTTCCGGGAGCGGGCTCCGTTTCTTCGGCAGCCGCGTTGAGTCCAGCCCCATCGGCTCCCGGCGGTAGAAGTTCGGGATCAACTCCCGGATGGGGGTCCGCAGCGTCGTGACGTCGAACCGGTATCCGCGGTACGACTCAGCGAAGAACGACTGGATGCCTGCCATGATGCGTTCTACGCTCTCCGCCCGGAACGGCTGACCGGAAAATTCCCTGCTCAGTGCGATGGTCACCGTGCGGGCGGTGTCATCGACAATCAGGGAATCCAGCTTCGTCCCCGGAGGGACGGGAAACGGCAGATCCCGCCGGATAACTGCATCAGCGAAGGATGCCTTCCGTTCCAGCTGAAGTTGCTGTGTGGAAACGCACCCTGCCATGACGACAGCAACGAGAAGGATTGAAATCAGCGGCCATCTTTGCCGCCGCACAGATGAGTCCTGCATGGTTGCTCCTGCTGGAGACGACACTACTCTGCTGAGCTCGCATAAAAGTTCCGGTCCCATGCCTCATGCTGCAGGCTGCGAAGCAGTGCCGGGGAGAGCTGACGTCCGTCAGATACCGCACAGTTGCGTTCGACATGCCGGACTGACCGCATGCCGGGGATGACAGTGGAAACAGCAGGGGGGTGAAGGCAGAAGCGCAGAGCCAGCTCGGGCAGTGAGGATGCCTCGGGACCCAGAAAGGCCTTGAGACGCTCAGTCCGTTCGAACACCTGCCGCTTCCGGTCACCGCGGAAATAATTGTTTCTGAAATCCCCCTGCGGGAATGTGGTCTCGGGTGTGATCTGGCCCGTCAGCCCTCCTTCGTCAAAGGGAACCCGCACGATGACACCCGTGTCGTGCTTCAGACAGGCGTGAAAGAGATCATCTTCAGGGGTCTGGTCGAAGATATTATAGATCACCTGGACGACGTCGATCTTCCCCGAGGCCAGAGCGCGGAGCGCGTTTGAAGGCTGGTGGTCATTGATCGAAATGCCCACGAAGCGGATCTTTCCTTCCGCCTTCAGCGTGGAGATCGCTTCATACCACTCGGCCACATCGGTCCAGTCATCCTGCCAGACATGAAGTTGCTGGAGATCGATAGTGTCGACACCCAGATTCCTGAGACTTTGTTCAGTGGACCTGATGATGTGGGTATGCGGGAATGTCTGCGCGACCGTAGTGCCGGGCCGGGCGGGCCAGAGATTGTTCCTGGGCGGAATCTTGGAGGCGATGAGCAGGCGTTCCTTGCGTTCTTTCAGGAATTTCCCGAGGATCTTCTCGCTGTGCCCCTCTCCATAGACAAGGGCGGTGTCGTAGAAATTCACACCGAGGTCGGCAGCACGGTGGAGGGCCTTCATCGATTCGCTGTCATCGGCCCCGAGCCACATGGTCCCCCCGATACCCCACATGCCAAATCCGATTTCTGAAACCTCCAGTCCCGTCCGCCCCAGTCTGCGTGTACGCATGGCGATTCTCTTCTTCCTTCATGTGCAGTAATGGATCGTAGTATAGCAACAGCGGCTTACAAACACAAGGGCGGACGAGGAGGCCGGGCGGCGAGAAGCGCCATTTCCTCACTAATACTGCCGATCATCCCGGATCCGGCTGCTCCGGGGCAGTGCAAGAGACGTGTTGCCTCATTGGACGATCGAGTCCAGAGTGGAGAGCTTGTACATTGATATGGCATTTTGTAGATTGGGCCATGGAAGTCAATCCTGGCGACGTCCTCAAGAACGTAGTCCGGCCCCAGATCCACGTCACGCTGGAGAAGGAAGGGGTACCCGAACTTCGTTTGAAGTTCTCAGACCGTTTCACGGTCGGAAGCGATCCTTCCTGCGACATCGTTCTGCCAGATCCGGATGTCAGCGGACTGCACGCCGAAGTCTGGTTTGAAAAGGGGGACTGGCACGTCAAGGACCTCGGGAGTGCAGGCGGTACGTTCCTTGACGGGACCCAGATCACCGAAGCGGTGCTCGCAGACGACAGCCGGGTGCTCTTCGGCGTAGGTGGACAGGTGCTTGCGTTCCACATCCACAAGCTGCCGCATCAGATGCTGACCCAGCAGCTGCGGCAGGTATTCCGCGCTTCGGGTTATGTCCCCATCACACTCTATCGCACCGTTCTTCCCCGCATGGTGCGCCGATTCCTCCGGACGCAGGGCAAACGGTACGTCTTGATCATCGGCGGACTTGTGCTCCTGGCGCTGCTTGCAGCGGGGTACGCCTACCTCAAACACGAACAGGTCCGGAAGCAGGAGGCGCTCGCACAGGACGTCTTCTACGAGATGAAGGAGTTTGAGCTTGCGCTCGCCCGGCTCGAAGACCGGATCCGGCAACGCGGGGACACTGCCTCTGAAGGAGAACTTGCAGCGTCACGTGCCCGTCTGCGGCAGCTCAGCGCAAGTTATGACAAGTATATCGGAGAGCTGGGCGTCTATCAGAAGGGATTGGATTCGACAGAGCGACTGATCTATCAGGTCGCGAGGGTCTTCGGCGAATGTGAACTCACCATGCCGAAGGAGTTCTCTGAGGAAGTCCGCAAGTACATCAAGGTCTGGCAAGTATCCAATCGCCTGCCGAAGGCAATCGCCTATGCAACGGCGCGCGGATACACCGACCGGATCTCTGCCGCCCTGCTTGCCCAACAGCTTCCGCCGCAGTTCCTCTACCTGGCATTGCAGGAAAGTGAGTTCGACAGCTCTGCGTGCGGCCCGCCGACGAAGTATGGTATCGCAAAAGGGATGTGGCAGTTCATTCCGACGACCGCGTGGCAGTACGGGCTTCGCACGGGACCCCTCCTGGAACTGCCGCGCGTTGATCCGAGGGATGAACGGCACCGCGTCAATCGCGCCAGTGAGGCTGCTGCCCGATACCTGCGTGATATCTACAATGGCGAAGCGCAGGCATCCGGACTGCTGGTCCTGGCCTCCTATAATTGGGGGCACAACGCCGTGAAGGGGCTCATCAGGGCCCTTCCCGAAAACCCCCGCGAACGGAATTTCTGGAAATTCCTTTCAGCGTATCGCACACGGATACCCAAAGAGACCTATGACTATGTGTTTCTTATCTTCTCTGCGGCCGTAATCGGCGAAAATCCCTCACTATTCGGGTTTTCCTTCCCGAAACCTCTCCGTGACGCAACGCAATGATCCTCTCGTGACACGATTCGTATCTTTACTCCATTGAACACACATGAAACCGACCCATCTTCTCGCGTTCGATTTTGGTGCAAGCAGCGGCAGGGCAATCCGCGGGACCTTCGACGGCTCACGGCTCTCTATCGCTTCGGCCCATCAGTTTCAGAATGGGCCGGTTGAGTTTGAAGGGCACCTGTACTGGGATCTTCTGAAATTCCTCCAGGAAATTCAGGAGGGGATACGCCGGAGCACGAGAGACGCAGGTCTTCCACCCACCTCCATCGGCATCGATACGTGGGGTGTGGACTACGGACTTCTGGACAAGGATGGAGACCTGCTCGGGAACCCGTACCATTACCGTGACCGCAGGACGGAAGGGATGTTCGAGAAGGCGTTTGAACGAATGCCGAAGGAACAGATCTTCGCACGGACAGGTGTGGCATTCCAGCCGTTTAACACGCTCTTCCAACTGCTGGCGATGCGTTTGCAGAAGCCGGAACTTCTGGACAACGCGCGGACGTTGCTGATGATGCCGGACATTCTTGCATACGCCCTCACCGGCGTGCGGGGGACCGAGTACACTGACGCCAGCACGTCGCAATTGCTCGATGCGTCATCACAGCGCTGGAGCACGGAGTTGCTCAACGCGATGGATCTCCCCCGGTCACTCTTCACGGAGATCACCGAACCGGGAATCGTGCGGGGGAATCTCCTGGAATCGTTTGCCGCTGCGTCGGGAATTCAGCCGGTGCCTGTGCTTGCGGTTGCAGGTCACGACACCGCATCAGCCGTTGTTGCTGTTCCGATGCGCATGCCGGGGTCGGCGTATCTGAGCAGCGGCACCTGGTCCCTGCTGGGTGTGGAGACGTCGAAGCCGTGTGTGGACCGCCGGGCGATGGAAGCCAATTTCACAAATGAGGGCGGCTTTGCCGGCCGGATCCGCCTGTTGCGAAACGTGATGGGACTCTGGATGGTCCAGGAGTGCAAACGGGAATGGGATGCTGAGGGGGAAAAGGTTGAGTTTGATGAGCTGGTCCACCGCGCAGGTCAGAGCGCCCCGTTCCTCTCTTTCGTCGATCCGGATACATCATTGTTTTATGCTCCCGGTCCGATGCAGCGGCGCATCCAGGAGTATTGCCGGAAGACGGGTCAGCAGATACCCTCAACGCAGGGTGCTATCGTGCGCTGCGTGTACGAAAGCCTCGCGCTCAAGTATCGCTGGGTAGTGGACAGGCTGGAGGAGATTACGGGGAGCCGTGTAGAGGAGCTTGTGATTGTGGGAGGGGGAGCGCGGAATGTGCTGCTGAATCAGTTCACAGCAAATGCTCTGCAACGGGCGGTGATCGCCGGACCGTCCGAAGCCACGGCGGTTGGGAACCTGCTCGTTCAGCTTCATGCGCTGGGTGAACTCAGCGGACTCGGGCAAATGCGCGACGTTGTGCGGGCTTCATTCCCGACCACACGGTATGAGCCGGAAGGGCAGCATGCCTGGGAATTGGCATATGGACGATTCACAGAGATCGCATCGCAGGCCGGTTGATTTCCCTCCCGTCGCTGCGGGATTGCCGGAAGGCGCGCAGTCGACGGTATGAGCAGCACAGATGATACACGCTCACGGTGGAGTTCAAGTCGTGAACGGCGTACAACCATAGGCGCTTCATTCCCGTGTCCGTACTCACGCCGGAACGGGTTGCGTTCAATAGTCATCGCGGGATTTGATCGTTACGATGAAAAAAGTAGCCGTTGAACCGGAAGAAATCTCTCAGGACGAACTCACGTACAGGCTTGACACCGCCGCTGAGAGCGATACGCTGCTGATCTCCTTTGCGGTCTTTCCGGCACCGGGAGGGAAGTCCGCGTTTGACTTCATCCGTTCCACCAATCCTGTGAAGGTGAAGCGTCTGTTTCTTCGCGATCCACGTATGATGTGGTACCAGATGGGGAGTCCGGGCATCGGCGACGACGTTCCGGGCGTGCTTGCGTTCCTGCAGAATGTCATTGCGAAAGAGCAGATCCGGAGGGTGGTGACGATCGGGAATTCAGGGGGGGGATTCGCGGCGATACTCTTCGGCGTGTTGCTCGGGGCCGATGAGATCCATGCATTCAATCCACCCACCCGGTTACGGATTCCCGACGACACCAGCGCCCCGGACCAGCTTGCCGCGCTGGTGAAGGAAAAGGGAGATGATATTCCGTGGCTCGACCTGCGCAGCGTGATGCGGCAGCACCTGCGGCCCGGCACGAAGGTGTACATCCACTATTCGCGCGGGGAAAGCCGCGACAAGAGGCATGCGAAGTACCTCGCAGAGTTTCCGAACGTCCGTCTGTTTGAGTATCCGTTTGTCAGCCATCATGTCGCACGGTTCTTTGCCGAGCGCGCCATGCTCACACCTCTCCTGCAGGCTGGAGCGGTGGGCGACGAACAACAGCTGAACGCGCTTACGCGGAAGATGGTGTGGACAGCCGCGCCCGGATACATCCCCGGACGCATTGCCTGGTTCTTCGGCAAAGCGTTCAGGAAAGTGGGGCGTATGCTACGAGCACAGCCAAACAAGGGATAGCGGCCATGGTTTCGTTCAAAACCCTGCGATGTCTGACTGGCCTTGTCGTGAGTGTGATGCTGGCATGGTCTGCTGGTCAGTCCTATGCGTCGACTTCTGATGCAGGGGTCTATCGCGTGGTTGTGCTCGGCTCCTCCACGGCTGCCGGTGAATACGCGCGGCCATTGGACAGTTCCTGGGTCAACAAGTTCAAGCTCTACCTGGGCACGGTCTTTCAATCATACGAGGTGGTCAATCTTGCCGTCGGCGGGTTCACGACGTTCAACGTGATGCCGACCGGCTATCAGCGTCCGTCCCCGTGGAACACAAACCCGTCACTCGCGGTCGATGTCAACAAGAACATCACGAAAGCGCTCTCTCTCAGTCCCTCACTCATTCTGATCAATCTTCCCACAAACGATTGCGATCTGCTCGTTCCGGTCGCCCAGCAGCTCTCGAATTTCGATGCGCTCATTGATGCCGCCGGAAGCCAGGGGATTCCCGTCTACCTCAGCACGACTCAGCCCCGGAACGAAACGCTGGAGCGGAGGACTCTGCTTATTCAGATGAAGGACGCAATCATCTCCCGGTACGCGGGGAAGGTGATGGATTTCTGGACAGGTCTGGCAAATGCGGACGGCTCGATCGTTTCACTCTACAATGCCGACGGGACGCATCTGAACAATGCGGGACACGAGGTACTCTACCAGCGGGCGAGATCGACCGTGCAGCTCATCCTCCCGACAACTGCCTCGCCGAGCCCGCTTGCCTTTGGAAACCGTCAGGTCGGCGTCGCCGCAACTCTGCCGGTGACGCTCACCAATGCATCGTCTGCAACGATCGTGTTTGACAATATCTACACCGGGACGTCCCGGTTCACTCCGGACCGGAGCAGCACGAATGTGTCACCCGGAGCGTCTGTGGATGTGCTGGTGACATTCACCCCGCCTGCGTTGGGGACATTCAGGGATACGTTGTTCCTCCACAACAATTCATCCCTTTTGCTGATGAAAGTGCCGATCAGCGGGGCGGCACCCGCTCCACTCCTTCAAGCCACGCCGGTATCGCTTGATTTCGGCGATGTCACGATAAATATTGGAAAACCGCTCAGCCTTACGCTGGCCAACGCGGATCTCAATGACGGCTCAGTGTCAACTGTGACCAGCACGACCGGTTCCTTTGCGGTGACGCCGTCGAGCGGAGCGATCAACCGGGGATCGTCACTGAACCTTACTGTGACGTTCACGCCGACCGGGTTCGGTCTCATCAGGGACACACTCAGATTCAATGGAGCCGTGTTAGGCGGGACATATATTGTCCCCGTCACCGGGCGCTCTCCGGTGCCGGTGCTGACCTCCACTGCAACGGAGCTCAGCTTCGGGGATGTTGACCTCGCCCTCCCCAGGCTGATCCAGTTTACGCTTGGCAACACCACGGTCAACCCCCTTGAACTCAACGCAGTCGCCAACACACACCCCCAGTTCTTCGTCGATCCATCCAGCGGAATCATTCCGCCAAACGGGTCTGTGGTCATCTCGGTCATCTTTGCACCGACAACTCTCGGCGTGGCCAGAGATACGATACAGGTCATCAGCAATGCGACCGTTCCTCAGCTGCGGATTCCGATGTCCGGCAAAGGCGTGTCCTCTGTTGATGTCACCGCCACGGGGCCGGACCTCCCTCTGGTCTTCGCGTTGAACCAGAATTATCCGAATCCATTCAATCCCGCAACGGAGATTTCCTTTGCGGTTCCTCATCAGGAGCGGGTGGTGGTAAAGGTGTTCGATGTGCTGGGACAGGAGATCGCGACAGTGGTGGATGATTGGCGGGAGGCGGGAACCTACCGGGAGCGATTCGATGCTGCAGGGCTTGCCAGTGGCATCTATATCTACCGGATGAGTGCGGGGGAATTCACCGCCGCGCGCAGGATGACCATTGTGAAGTAGGACCGGCAGATACTCGCCAGCGGTGAGCGCCATGTGCTGTGCAGGCGCATCGCCCCGCATCCGACAAGTTGCACTTGAGCGGCTCTGCGACCATCCTTTCTGCCCCAATACCGGTGCAAGAAGCCACTGGGTAGCCGCACAGAAATCCCCGCCTACCCTCCCCACCCGGCCATGCGGGCCCAGAGCCACCAGGCGGCATAGGCCTTCAGGTTCGCGTTGAGTGGCTGTGAGTGCGCCGATCCGCACGAATACCACTGTCCGGGATGCGCCGTCTGCCACTCCAGCGCCCAGTTCTTCTCCCTCGAGCCGTTTCCATCTCCATCATACTCACAGGCATCATTCGGCAGCCTGTCCCCGAAATATGTTCCGTCCGGGTTATACGATTCGATATCAGCGAAGTCAAACAGGATCTTCTTGTTGGACCTGCAGTACGAGCGGATTTGCTCGTTCCGGAGGTGGAGGTTTCCCTGCAGACCCGAGCCATCGAGGTGGCCGGTCATGTATACGAACCGCACCGCAGGATAGGAGCGTTCGAGACTGTCCATGAGGGAGAGGTAGAGCGAGATATCGTTGGATGTGGCGGAGCTCACCTGGCCGCACCAGGACCAGATCACCACGTTGATGTCCGGGTGCGCGTTGAGATACGTCCGGGTGGCTGTCGCCCAGGCGGTGCGGTCAGGATTGCCGAGATCGGCGGCGCCGGAGAATGGTGTGTCGAGAAGCATCAGCGCACTGTCGGCACCTGTCTGATTGACTGCGTAGAGGGTCCCTCTGAACTGCACCAACCCATTCATGCCGTCCACGAGTTGACTCCCGTGTGACGTGTGGCCGTATGCGATGCGCAGTTCGCGTTTTGCCTTCCGGATATACGACTCCGGAATGCTGGCAAGTTGCGTCGTCTGATGATCTGCGACGACAAGCTCAGAGACGAGCGTGCCGTGTGTCGCATCGGTGCTGGAGTCTTTGCACGAACAACACACAGCGGCGAGCACAATCACAGCAGCTCGCAGGGTGCTAGATACGTGTCCGTACCGCATAGTGCCTCACTGTTCTCGTGTCTTCTTCCCCCCATCAGAGCAGAGAACCGGGGACTGCACCAAGATACCCACGCAGGAATCCAAGGTCAATGGTGTCTCAAAAAAACCTGGCTTTGATGCGCACACATCGCGTTGCCACCGATGTCTGCTCATGTCACCACGCACAGCTAAATGTGCGTGATGAGCGTATACTTCAAGAGAGAAAAAGTACGCTGAAGTGAACGTCATGGGGGAGAGTATGGAGTTTATTCCGGCTGTCGTTGTCACGCTGCTTGTGTACACCGCGTTCGTGATCTACTTCATGCGGCTAACGGGGATGCTGCGCCGCAAGGACGGGGCGGTCGCAAGGAAGTAAGGTCGCAAGGAAGTAACTGGTATTTGCTTGTAAGTTCACCTGCCGCATGCTATCTTGTCTGCTGAATTCGCACGCCCGTGCAGCCGGCGCCAGCTCGCAGGCCACGCCGGTTCTCTCCTGACCACAGTAGAGGTTTTTCCGTGGAATTCGCCCCGGTTCTCGTTGCTGTCGGCCTTCCGGTCTGCTTCACGCACCTTTTTGTTGCGCTCTTTGAGCGCACAAGACTCCCTGACTGACCAGGACAAATGAGCAAAAGAGCATGAATCAAGTACCACTGGATGAAGTACGCTGGGGTATCATCGGTTGTGGCGACGTCACCGAAGTAAAAAGCGGTCCAGCCTTTCAGCGGGTGCCGCATTCGCGGCTGGTGGCCGTGATGCGCCGTGACGGAGCCAGGGCGCGCGATTATGCGAATCGGCACGGAGTGCCGAAGTGGTATGACCAGGCGGATGCATTGCTCTGCGATCCCGAGGTCGATGCTGTCTACGTCGCCACGCCTCCCTCCACTCATGAAGAGTATGTGACCCGGGCCGCTGAGGCGGGGAAGCCGGTGCTTGTGGAAAAACCCATGGGCCGGACACACGAAGAATGCCGGCGAATGATCGCTGTGTGCGAAGAAGCCCGGGTGCCGCTTTATGTGGCGTACTACCGCCGCGCTCTGCCCGCGTTTCTGCGGATCAAGGCACTCATGGAAGAGGGTGCCATTGG
>JAGDMK010000350.1 GCA_017860635.1 Bacteroidota bacterium | reverse complement strand
GGGCCCCATGAACATTTCAAACAGCCGGATGGCATCGGCGCCGTATTCGGACACGACATCATCGGGGTTCACGACATTGCCCCGCGACTTGGACATCTTCCGGCCGTCTTCGCCCAGAATGATTCCCTGATGCCGGAGCTTCATGAATGGCTCCCTGGTGCTGACATGGCCAAGATCGAAGAGCACCTTGTGCCAGAATCGCGCATACATCAGGTGAAGGACTGCATGCTCCGAACCGCCAACATAGATATCAATGGGCATCCAGTACCGTTCCCGCTCGGGGTCGCAGAATGCCTTTGGGTTTTTCGGGTCAATGAATCGCAGATAGTACCAGCAGGACCCGGCCCATTGGGGCATGGTGTTGGTCTCCCGCCGACCGCGCATTCCCGTGCCGGGATCGGTGACATTCACCCAATCGGCGGCAAGTGCCAGGGGCGACTCGGTGGATCCGCTGGGCTGGAACTTCTTCAGATCCGGGAGAAGGAGAGGAAGTTCACGCTCGGCGAGTGGAGCCATCGTTCCGTCTTCCAGGTGCACGATCGGAATCGGTTCGCCCCAATAGCGCTGGCGGGAGAAGAGCCAGTCGCGCAGTTTGTACTGCACCACGGCTTTCCCGCATCCCTTCGCGACGAGCCATGCGATGATGCGGGACTTGGCTTCCGGCGTCTGCAGTCCGTCAAGTGAGACTTCTGCATTGGCGGAATTCACCCCGACGCCGTCGCCTGTGTAGGCTTCGCGCTGGATGTCACCGCCGCTGACCACTTCCATGATGGGGAGATCGTACTTCCGGGCGAAGGCGTAGTCGCGTTCGTCATGACCGGGGACGGCCATGATGGCGCCGGTCCCGTATCCCATGAGCACGTAGTCAGCTATCCACACGGGTATCGCACTGCCGGTGGCGGGGTTTACGACAGCACCCCCCGTTGCCACGCCGGTCTTGTCCTGCTCGACGTCCCGGTCCCTTTCGCTTTTGCGTCTGGCCTGTTCGCGGTACTCTTCAACCGACTGCCGCTGGGCCGGCGTCGTCAGCTGATCGACCAGAGGGTGTTCGGGAGCCAGCACCATGTAGGTCGCACCGAACAGCGTATCGGGCCGTGTTGTGAAGACACGCATTCCGCCCGGCCGGCCGACCAGCGGAAAATCGATCTCCGCGCCCTCCGAGCGCCCGATCCAGTTCCGTTGCTGTTCCATCGTCGACGATGGCCAGTCGAGTTCTGCGGCGTCCCGCAGCAGGCGCTCGGCATACGCCGTGATGCGCATCATCCACTGCTTCATGGGCCGCCGCTCGACGGAGTATCCCTTTTCAACCCACTCGTCGACTTCCTCGTTGGCGAGCACGGTCCCCAGCCCTTCGCACCAGTTCACCGGAATCTCCGCGATATACGCGAGCCGGTATTTCGCGAGCAGGTCGTGCTGTTCCTTGCGCGACTTTGCATTCCATTCTGCCGCGGTGAAAGGGGGTTCAGCGGGAAGCACGACCGAACCTTGCTGCGCCAGCGCATCGATCAGGGTCTGAATGGGCCGGGCACGATCCTCCCGGCTGTCGTACCAGGAATTGTAGATATGGAGAAATATCCACTGCGTCCACTTGTAGTACCCGGGATCGGTCGTGTCTACTTCTCTCTCCCAGTCATAGCTCAGCCCCAGCGCCTTGATCTGGCGGCGGAATGTGGCGATGTTCTGTTCCGTGGTGATCCGCGGATGGATGTTTGTCTGCATTGCATACCGTTCAGCGGGAAGGCCGAATGCATCCCAGCCCATGGGATGCAGGACATGGAATCCACGCATGCGTTTGTAGCGGGTGACTACGTCCGTCGCCGTGTACCCTTCCGGATGTCCCACATGCAAACCCGCCCCCGATGGATACGGATACATGTCCAGGATATACAACTTGGGTTTTTCCGAGAGCGGTTCAGTCCGGAATGTGTGGTGTTCATCCCAGTACTCCTGCCATTTTGCTTCAATCGCGCTGAACGGGTAAGGCACCGTTTGCTTCCTTTTCGATGGTCTCTTGAGCTGGTTCGTTGGTGTGGTCGTACTGCAGATACAGTTGTGCGGTGGCATTGCTTCCGAGTCGCATCCGCTGACGGATCTCATCGGCTGTGGCTCCGTCCCTGGCCATCAGCAGTGCTGCGGTATGGCGAAGCGAGTACGGTGTCACCCGCCGGAGTTTCCCCTGTTTCACGCCCGCCGCCGTGAGGCTTGCATTGACGCGGTCCCGGACGCCGCGGGTGGTCATGCGCTGGCCGCGCGTCCGGTTCCCTGCACTGGCAAAGAGGGGTTCGGCCGGGCGGTGCGTACCGCGGAGAGAGAGATAACGGGAGAGGGCGGCGGTGACATCAGAAGGAAGTGCCACACGCTCGTCCTTCGTCTTGCGTCCCTTGCCCTGCACCGCCATCCAGTTCCCGCCGTCCTCCTCGAACAGATCGCGGACATCAGCCCTGACGAGTTCAATCTCCGACAGCGCGCACCGGAGCATGAGGAGGATCATGGCGTAGTCCCGCGTCCCTCTCAGCTCATCCTGCGGAACGGCTGCGACGATTGCCTGGACATCTTCGGGCGAGAGGTATTCCCGCGAATGCGTTGACGGACGGCTGTTGCCGCCCACGTACCGGCCCGGGTTCTCTTTCAGAACCCCTGCGCGCACCAGGTAGTCGCAGAACCGGCGGAAGGCCGTGAGGTACGTCGACACACTGACCGCGGAGAGATGTTTGCGGCGTTCGAGGTGACGCTTGTACCGCCGCACGTCACTGACCCGGAAGCGGAAGTTGCGATCGCGTGGAAACCACCGGAGAAACTCCCGCAGGGCGCGCATGTAGGTGCCCCGCGTCTCGGGCGCTGAACTCCGCAAACTGGCGACAAAGCCGCTGAAATAGCGCGCGAGGGATTTCGCCGAGAGGCGGACCTGATGGACTGTCGGATCGGGCATGGGAAATGTCAACCGGGAATGTGCAATAACAGAAGCTAAGGAAAGTCAGGCCAACAAGCAAGCCATCAGCAGGCC
>JAGDMK010000141.1 GCA_017860635.1 Bacteroidota bacterium | reverse complement strand
GCCCGAAAAACAGTCGTTTCGTTGGTGCACAAGGTGGGCCGGCGACCTGACCCAATGGACGAACAGCGCATTTTCTTGGGAAGTTTTGGCCTTCCCTGGAACTATGGTGCCAGTGGCTTCGTTTTGACTCAAAGAGAGGTGGTTTGAAATTCTTACAATTAATGTCGGAATTCTTTACAGTATCGTCTGGGGGCGGGATGTCGCTGCCCGGCTGCGAGCATAGCTATCTTCACAAGATAGGAGCCCTCCCTCTGGTACGGTGTTTGCGGTTTCGTACCCAGCGGAAGGCGACGTACGTCCAGCTACGCCAGACCGCCGTACCATCGACGCAGTGCAGACCCATGAGTTTCAAAGGATGAGGAATGCAGAAATACTATTGTGATCAGTGCGGACGATATTCTGACTCCGACAATTGCCCAACGCACGGATCGGCGCGAATGGTATATCTGGATTCAGAACCCTTCAAGGGTTCGAGTATCCGGGGGGTCAGCACACCTAACGCCGTACCCTCAGACGTCTCGGTCTCGGCCACCGGGAGGCTTCAGGCCAATGAGCCTCCCCGCAATCATCTCCCCAAAGAGGTTCCTGAGAAGCCTCATCAAGACCAGCCCCCGAGGACAAAAGCAGGTTCTGGTCCACGACCCAAAATCGAAAGCAAAGAGATCCTCCGGTTTTTGAAATCGGAACGAAGACTGCACTGGGCTATCGCAATCCCATTCGTGCTCTGCTGGACGACGGCACTCGTGCTCGTAGTTGTCTATAATCCCAATCCGCTTCGTCCATACCGGGAACTGTTCTCCCTGGTACATCGAATATCGGGTGCATGCCTTATCGTTCTTCCACCGTTGGCAGTGCTGACCGGATGGAAGGAATACAAAGTCCACCTTCTGAATATCAAGACTGCCTGGTTATGGTCGATCAACGACCTGAAGTGGCTGGCCCTCATGGGGCTGGCAGCAGTGAGCAAAAAGATCGTCCTCCCCGACCAGGGCAAATTCAACGCTGCGGAGAAGGTAAATTTCATTTCAGTGATGCTTGCCTGTCCATTGTTCATTGTGACAGGCCTGATGATATGGCTGCAAAGCTGGGGGTGGGCGGCCTGGCTCATTCATGCTTCACTCGCAGTTCTTGTGACCCCGACGATGCTGGGGCATATCTACATGGCGACGATCAATCGCGGAACACGCGTAGGCCTGAGTGGGATGATAACGGGGTATGTGGACCGCCATTGGGCAAAGCATCACTACGCGCTCTGGTATCGGGAGAATTTTGCGACAGACCGGCAGAACCGCGATTCCGGTCTGCATCATGTGCCTCCCCCCGATCGACAGTTGCACGTGAACTGTCCCGCGTGCGCAGAGAAGACGCTGGTGAACTGGTCCTGGCTTCTTCCGAGACTGATTTCCGCAGCAGCCTTGACCTGCCCCAGTTGCGGTGAGTCATTTGATGCGTTGGATTCGATCTCGGACCCGCAGCAGATTCAATGGGTCACTCAGCAATTCAAGCCAGATCAGACGGGGGCAGTAGGATAGGCAAGAGGTTTTTCGGTTTTCGCTCGGCTGGAAACATCACGGAAATCAAAGAACATACTCGTCTCCTTGGCAGCAACCGAGGCTCGTCGCCCTGACGGGCCTCGGAGAGATTCCTCCCTGTGGTGTCTGGACTCATTGCTCTTGCAGTCTGACCCGCGACTTGTGTTGGGACTACTGGCGCGGGCTATCACCGAAGGAGAAGAAAGGCGCGCGTTTGGACGAACCCCTTTGCAGTCTCGCCCTGACCCTCAAGGGGTACTCCGTCTCTCTTTCCCTGAGGCAAGACAGATAGCTGGTAGAAGTACACGCCGCTTGAGAGACCAGAGGCGTTAAACCGTACCTCGTGATATCCCGCATCCTGGCATCCCTGCGCGAGCGTCGCTACGTGCGCGCCGAGTGGATTGAAGACGGTGAGGGAGGCTGACGACTTGCGGGACAGTCCATAGCGGATCGTGGTGCTCGGGTTGAACGGGTTGGGATAGTTCGCACACAACTCGTACGCGTCAGGGCACAACGCTCCTTCTTCTATGCCGGTCGTCGGTGCCAGGCGGATACGGTAGATGCTCGTCCCCGCTGTGATGTAGAGTGTCTTCCTGTCCGTTTCGCCCCACGCACAATTGGTAGGAGTTTCAGGAGTGGCGATCTTATCCAGATACGTTCCCGCTGGTGACACAATCCATACTCCGCCCGGTCCCGTACAATAGACATTGCCCTCCGGGTCGGTCTTCATTCCGTCGGCGTAACCGGACTGTGGAATGGTGTAGAAAACTCTCTTGTTGGTGATAGTCGAATCGTTCTCGACATCCCACACATAGATCTTGTGCTGAGGCGATTCGTTGACATACAGTCTTTTCTCGTCCGGAGAGAAGCAGATGCCATTCGGCTTGTCGAACGTGCTGTCCATGACCTGCAGCGTGCCGGACTGACTCAGCCGGAATATCCCTTTGAATCCGAGTTCTTTCGGTTCGCCGGCCGGTGTATTGAAATCAGGATCTGTGAAAACAATCGATCCCTTGGACGTGATAACGATATCGTTCGGACTGTTGAGTCGTTTGCCGTTGTACATCGTCGCGAGAGGGGTGATCGTCCCATTGCGCTCCTGCCTGGATATCCGGCGGGTTCGCATTTGTGTAAGGATGAGATTTCCCTGTACATCGAACGTCAGTCCGTTGGAGCTGTCAGATGGTTTCAGGTAGATCGTCACCATCGAATCCGACTTCGACCACTGGTAGATGGTGCTTGCATGAATGTCACTAAAGAGGAGTCCCACCCCTTCCTTCCAGAGAGGGCCTTCAACGAACTTGAATCCCGTCGCGATTCTCTCGAGCGTCGCTCCCGGGGGAATGGGAGGTGCGGCTAGAACGGCGGACGTCAATACTATGGCGAGCAAACAGACGTATCGAGTCAATGAGGCCTCTCCTCGAGACATGTCAGGGGATGTTCAGACGTACCACGCATGTCGTCGACAAACCCCCGGCAACAACGAATGAACGGAAAAGGGGCTGCACTGACGAAACGACGATTCGAAGTCAAAAACAAGGTGGCCGAAAAAAACGAGAAAAACAACAAAGGCAAGCCTTGGGGCTTGCCTTTGTCTCGTCAGACAGATCCGGGTCTTTCCTTTTTCGGAGGCATGTGCTCTGTCGGTTCCAGGATCAGCTGCCGTAAGGTCGCAGGATGTTTGTTTCACCAATGCCATCTTTTGGAGTAGCGTCGATCCATTCGAACGGAGGACGTAGAAATACATACCTGACGGAAGACCAGCACCGTCAAACGGAACCTCGTAGTTTCCCCTGTCGTATGTTCCTTCGAGGAGTGTGGCGACTTCCTGCCCAACCAGATTGAACACTTTCAACGACGTCTGGCCGGCCACGGGAAGAGAAAAACCGAACGGATTGGGATAGTTCTGCTGGAGCGCCATCTGTTCGGGAACCGTCCCGGTTTCCACCGGTCGCACATCCGTCGTCCCCAGGATGAAGCCATTGAAGTAGTCGCCGAGGCTAGTTGAGATGCAAAAGGTCTGCCAAAGGTGGTGTTGGCCAAATGGCGGGACATGCGATGGAGCCAACACTCCGTAAACTCGCTCTTTGGGTGCCATAAAGGGCATTGTCACGGTCGAGTCAGGACCGCCTGACTTGAACGACAGGAGATTTAGTCAGAGTGGATCTATGGGGAAAACGGGGGCATGAAGGGGGATGCGCCGCCAACCGAAAGGGGTACCGGAGTTACCGGTACCCCTCGCAGAGTAGATGTGCTCAAGACTTCGTTCATGTATGAGAGCCCAACGGCCTATCTCAAGAGAATCATTTTTCGCGTCTGGACAGCTCCACCGGCTGTCAGCCTGCACACGTACGTGCCGCTCGCTAAGCCTGCACCCTCAAACTTCACCTCGTAGCTGCCGGGCGCCTTCCTCTCGTTCACCAGGGTTCCCACTGTACGGCCTAAGAGATCAAAGACGGTGAGGTCTACATCAGCAACCGCCGATATCTGGTACCTGATGACTGTCGCCGGGTTGAATGGGTTCGGGTAGTTTTGTTCCAGGGAGAAGCCCGCTGGAGTGACGGCTGGACTCTGTTGAACCGGGAGCACGAACGAGCCGTATCCTGCCCGATCCCAGCCGTAGAGTGTATTCCCATCGCCGGCGCTCCAGCCGAATGAGGCACTGAGGAAGACTGCTCTCCCATGATTCCGGTAATCAACGGGTTCCCATGTCATCCCGTCATTCCGCGTGAAAGCGGATCCCGGCTGCCAGCCGTACATATCCCATGATGATGCCAAGTAGCTCCCTTTTGAGCCAGGCACGGCAGTGACGAAAGAGGGGGTAATCCCGTTTGGTGCACCGACCTGCGTCCAGCTCTCGCCTCCGTCTGTCGTTCTTCGGAATCCGGGATTCGGCCCATCGCCGCTGAGAAGTCCGTTGAGACTATCTCTGAACGCCACTGCACTGCCGACGGCGCCGGGGTATGCATTGCGCGAGACGGTCCAGGAGCGCCCTCTGTTCGTTGTCCGGTACACGGATTGACCGTTTGTCGGAAACCAGAATCGCCGGTCTCCGAAGCTACAGGACGCGCCTCCGGTGTAGGCAGACTCCCCGGAAAGCGGTGCCGGGATGCTGTCGGACGGCACACGCGACCAATTGTCGCCGCCGTTCGTCGTCGTATAGATCTCCCAGTAGCCGCCGTTAGGATTTCCGACTGCAAGTCCGTTCTGGGCATCAAAAAACTTGACGAACCGGGGCTCGCCGCCTGACCCGAATGCCGTCGTCTGCCGGATCCAGTCGACCCCGCCATTGGTGGTTCGAAACACGCCACCTCCAACGCTGGCAGAGCTGAACGCAATCCACGCAATGAGCGCATCGACAGCGGTGATCGATGAAGAAACAGGAGTCGGGCCGAGTCCCGTCACCAATGAAACGTACCAATTCTTCCCTCCGTTCGTTGTCCGCGCATACGGTCTTTGTGTACCCGCCGCATTGACATTTGCACACCAGACAATGTTCGAGTCCACGGCGGCGAATTGCATCTGCGTGGTACTTAGACCCAGTGGTAGAATCACCGTCTGCCGATGCCAATAGTCGACCAGCGTCATCCCTACCCATTTGTACAAAGAATCGTTCCCCCCGCCGCTCCAGCCGACAGATGGGCTGATGAACGCTGACCGGCCGTGGTTCTTTGCGTCGATGGGGATCCATGTTGCGCCGTTGTCCCGCGTGTAAGCCGAACCCGGGCTCCATCCAAACAGGTCAAAGTTTGTCAGCATATAGGTGTCATCTGTTCCGGGGATCGGCGCAAGATAACCCGGCGTGAAACCCGCGATGGTCCCGGCGTTGCTGAATGTCGCGCCGCCGTCTACTGAGCTTCGGACCTGCTGGCTCTCAGCAGAAACGAGCAGGCCGTTCATGCTGTCCTTGAATGCTGCGGCAAAACCGACCGCGCCCGGAAAAGCGTTGCGCGCGACGGTCCAGGTGATTCCCCGGTCTGTGGTTTTGTACAATGACTGCTGGCTTGTCGGAAACCAGAAGGTGTTTCCGTAACTGGCCGGGGCTCCGCCGAGGTAGGCGACCTCTCCCGACAGCGGGGCCGGGATACTGGATGAGGGTATGCGTGTCCAATTGCCGCCGCCGTTTGTCGATACATATATTTCCCAGTATCCCCCGGTCGGATTGCCGACTGCCAGACCGTTCTGCGCATCAAAGAACTTGACGAACCGGGGAGCAGCGCCCCCACTGGTGAATGCCGAAGTCTGCCTGGTCCAGCTGGTGCCGCCGTCCGTTGTGGCATAGATCCCTCCACCTTTGGGAAGGTCATTGAAAATGATCCAGGCCCGGTTTGCATCGAACGCCGTCATGGAGGAAGCGAGAACGTTGCCGGCTCCCGGGACGGCAGACGCTATCCAATGCGTGCCGCCATCTGTCGTTCTGGTGTAAGTGCCGGGGGCTGAGGCGTCGTTTACCGGCACCGCCCAGCAGACGCTCGCGTCTACTGCCGCGAAGTAGAGCTGCCTCGTATCCGTCCCGAACGGGAGACCGGCGTGTTGCGCGACCCACTCCGAGTGGGCCGCCGAGGTGAGAACAAGAAACATCGCGCTTATCACGAGGACCACTCGGTGATCCATGTCGGTCTCCGCACAGTTGTTGATGAAATGGTTGTGATCACCGTTTGCCTGCAGGGAGCAGATGAAGATGCTTCGGTCGGGTGTTGTTCCGCTTCCCGTGTTGTGACTTCTGCTTCGTCAGGCAGACGTGACTAACGAACGGGAGAAATATAGAAGTGTAGTGAGTCGGGGGAAATAGAGCGGGGGGACTATTTTGCGAAATATATGCGGAAGATCAGCGGAGCCGGATCACACCCTCCTTCAATGCCTTGGCGACGACTTGCGAGCGCGAATGGACATGGAGCTTCTCATAGATGTTGCGGGTGTGGGCACGGATGGTGAAAGGACTGATGAAGAGTTTCTCGGCGACCGATGCGGAATCCTCGCCGCGGACAAGCAGGTCCAGGATTTCGAGCTCCCTCGGCGTGAGATTGTAGTCTGCCTTCGGAGGGGGGGCAAACTGCTTGAACATCGTGAGGACTTTGCGGGCAATATGCGGTGACATAGGTGTGCCACCGCCGAAGGCCTGCTCCACAGCCTCGATAAGTTGCTGTGGCATCGCCGGTTTGGCAATGTACCCGCTCGCGCCCGCACAGAGGGCACGAAAGACATTCTCATCATCCTCGAAGACCGACAGGACAACAATCTCCAGACGGGGATGATCCCGTTTCAGGATGTCTATTGCCTGGATGCCGGAGATCCCGGGGAGCCCGATATCCATCAAGATAACTTCGGGTCGAATCTTGTCAAATGCCTCCAGTAGCTCTTCCGCCGCACTGTATTCCCCCACAACGGTGCACACCCGGGATGTACGGAGGATAAAAGCGGTGCCAAGCCGCATATCCGGGTTGTCTTCCACGATCGCAACAGCAATGGGCATAGAGCCGCCTTCAGGACACGTGTTGAGAGAAAATACCTTTTCGGGGACTCACTGCCAATAGTCAAAACTGACTATTCGGCAACTGGTATGCTGAGCCGCACCGTAGTTCCTTTGCCGGGCTCTGAAGAGTGTTCCAGGGTTCCGTGGAGCTGCGCCGCCCGCGTGGTCATATTCCTCAGCCCTTTTCCCGGAACAATGCTCGACGGATCAAATCCTCTTCCATCGTCCTGGATAACGATGTGAAGCGTTCCTCCGGCATGACGGACGTCTACGCTCATTGTGGTGCAACCGGAATGCTTCAGCGCATTCGTACATGCCTCTTTCACCAGAAGCCAGAGATTCCGGCGGACATCAGGGGCGAGGTCGGCGGCGGGGAGATCATCCGCCGGCGGACAGATGAATGTCAGCTGAATCCTCCGTCCACGACAGAGTCCCGCAATCATATCACGCATTCGAGTCAGAAGATCCTCAAGGGTTTCGTTCCTCGGATCGATCGCCCAGATGATGTCGCGTATCGATTCCACCGATTCCCGTGACAGCGAAGAGATACGATCAAGAATCTGGACACGTTCGCTGCTTTCGTGCGGCGGTGCGGTTGTATCCGTCAGGATCCCGCTCAGGGTTGCTATGCTGCTCAGATTGGAGGCAAGTTCGTCATGGAGATCGCCAGCAATTCTGAGGCGCTCCTCTTCGAGGGCCCGGCGCTTTTCCAGGGCCTGCATGGCACGCCGGAGACGCGAGATCTCAATGTAGCGAATGATTCCACCGACGAGCAGCAGCGTCGCGACGAAGAAGAGAGACTGGAACCACCATGTTTTCCAGAACGGAGGTTCAATGATCAGCACGATCGATGTGCCATTCTCATTCCAGACGCCGTCGTTGTTGGATCCTCTCACGCGAAACACGTAGGTTCCGCCATCAAGGTTTGTAAATGTCGCGCTGCGGTGATTGCCGACTGCGATCCAGTCCCTGTCAAAGCCCTCGAGCTTGTAGGCGTACTGATTCTTCGACGTGCTGCTGTAGTTCAGGGCCGCGAATTCGAACGTGATCATGTTCTCATCGTGCGGCAGTGTGATCGACGTTCGTTCCGAGATCACAGTGTCGAGGAGTGCGTCTTTGCCGAACTTCTTAAAGGCGGTGATCACTACCGGGGGAATGTTTGCGTTGGGCCGGATGCTGTCGGGATGGAAACGGACAAACCCGTTGCTTCCGCCGAAGTACATCTCCCCGTTTCGGGTCCTGCACCCGGTTGTTCTGATGCTCGCTCCGTACCGGATCCCGTCTGCGGCGTCGTAGTTCCAGATCTTGCCGGTACGCGGATCGTACTTGGTGATGCCGCGGGACGTGCTGAGCCAGAGGAAGCCATGACCGTCCTCCACGATTCCCGTCACATACTCGCTCGCCAGTCCGTCCCGTTCTGTGGTGGCAGTGCACTTTCCTGAGACGCGTTCGAATCGAATGAGCCCGGCGCTGGCGCCGATCCAGAGGTCCCCTCGACGATCGATCGCAAGTGTGGATAACGGGATGGTAGAAAGTGTGATGGGAGGAGCATAGGGTACAGGTGCGTCCGCGTGTGGCACCGCACCCCCCGTCGTTGGGCTGTAGGACACGAGGCCTGCCCCGCGAAAGATGAACCAGAGCAGGCCGTCGGGAGCCTCCACGAGTCCGTATATGAAGGCAGAAAAGCTGAATCTTTCATAGCGGGGATTGTGCCGCCGGAATGAGTCGCGCCCCCTATCGTATGCATGCAATGTCCCGCCCGCGGTGCCTGTCCACACGGTGCCTCCGCGGGTCTCGGTAAGCGCCGTGACATAGTTGTCGCTCAGGCTGTTCGTATCACCGTCCGTATGGCGATGGTGTTGAAAAAATCCGGTGCGGGGATTGAGGAGGTCTAGCCCTCCACCCCTGGTGCCAAGCCAGATGCCGCCGTGACGGTCCGCAAGGACGGGATCGATGTCATCAACCGAGAGGCTGTGAGGGTTGTGCGGGTCATGCCTGAACAGTGTGATTGATTCGGTGCGAGGATCGAACCGGTAGAGGCCCTGGTTCGAGCCGAGCCAAATGATTCCGGTGGCGTCTTCGGCGATCCCGGAGATCACAGGCGACGACGGACTGGTGGGAGAACTCGCATCAGCCAGATACGTCATGAACGGTTTGCGGGATGCGTCGACTTTCAAAACCCCATTGTCCAGAGTCCCCAGCCAGAGCGTTCCTGTATTGTCGATACACAGAGAGTATGCAAGCAATGGTGAGCCTGATGACTCGCGGACGCCGACCCATCGGCCGGTTGTGACGTCATAAGTCCGAAGCGGATTCGATGAGTGTCCGCCGTGTGCAAGGGACCAGAGGATGCCGTTGGCATCTTCCTGAAATAGCCAGGATTTGTTGAGGTAGGCCCACGTATAAGCGCCGATGTCATTTTGAAAATGAGTGAACGAGCGGAGAGTTGTATCAAAGCGAGCAATCCCTCCGACCATGCCTACCCAGAGTGTCCCGTGGCTGTCGAGAAAAAGAGTTCGAACGTCGTTGTCGTCAGCATTCGCTTTCCGTGCAAATGGATTCCTGTAGAGCTCGAAAAGCCCGGTGGCCTTATCGTAGCGATACAGACCGTAGTCGGTGCCCACCCAGAGAATACTCTGTTCACGGGATCGATCGGCAGCGATCACGTGCACATGTCCGGGTGGCCCCGTGGAATAGTGGGTCATTTCGTCTCTGTCGGCACCGAACGAGTTCAATCCCTCCATGGTGCCAATCCAGAGAGTGCCAGATCCGTCCACACACAGTGAGAGTACCGAATCGCTGCTCAGGGAGTGGGCATTGCCCGGCTCATGTCTGTAGTGCGAGATCGTATGTGTCGTTCTGTCCCAACGGTGAAGGCCGTTGCCGAGTGTGCCAAGCCAGATCGCTGCGTGTGAGCTCCCCCCGGATGTGTCCTCGCATACAGCAGTGTGCCACATGCCACCGAGGATGCGGCTAACGGTTCCTGTCTTGCGGTCCAATCGGTGTTGTTCTCCAACGGCATTGATCCAGAGATCTCCGAAGCTGTCTTCGAAGATGAGGTTGACGTGGTGGGCTGCGAGGGAGTTGGTGTCGCCCGCCTGCGGCTTGTACACGGTGAAATGGTTCCCGTCAAACTTGTCCAATCCGTCGATGGTGCCGAACCACATGAAGCCGCGGCTATCCTGAATGATTTCGGATACCAGGCTTCCGGAGAGACCCTGTTGGGTGGAGATATGTTCTGTGTGGAGGATCGTCGCTTGAGGGAGGAGACGGGAGGGGAGGTCAGGAACATGCTCTTGCTGTGATTCAGGCGTGGGCGCGGTAGCGGTTGGGGTGGTACCTGCACCAGAAACCATAGCTATAAGCGAACCCACACCCGCGATAAAGGTGATAAGCACCGGCACACGCACCGACCGGGTTCCATGCTGAAGAAGCGTTGACTGGTGCATCTGCGGGGCTACCTGTGGGCCATTAACCTTGGCTATGTCTCAATGTAATCCCTTCCCCTCAATTTGGCAACCATGTATGAGGCCCCCGCGAACAGGCACCCCGGACGATCAGGCGTCGAGTTTGACAATCCGGTACTCTTGGAGTATCATAGTGCAGTAATCCTGATCCTCCGTGCCGTCGGGATTGTGAACAAACGTGCAGGCATCCCATGATCGGCGAGACGGTTTGCCACTACAAGATCCTCGAGCACCTCGGCGGAGGAGGGCCTGCCCGCCGGAGCCTCAAGCGCAGCCAGCGGGGGTCCTCATGATCGGCACGACGGTTGCCCACTACAGGATTGTGGAAAAGTTGGGCGGAGGCGGGATGGGCGTTGTCTACAAAGCCCAGGACCTCAAGCTTGACCGCCCGGTTGCACTCAAATTCCTTCCTCCAGAACTCACGCGGGACCCTGAGGCCAGAGAGCGGTTCGTCCACGAAGCCAAGGCTGCTTCTGCCCTGGACCATCAGAACATTTGTGTCGTCCATGACATCGGAGAAACAGACGACGGCCCCACGGCCACAGGCTCTCCAGCAGGTGGGCAAAGCTACATCGTTATGGCATTCTACGATGGCGAGACGCTCAGGAAAAAGATCGAACGCGGTCCGATGAAGCTGGACGAGGCCGTCAACTTCGCCCACCAAATTGCCCAGGGTCTTGCCAAAGCACATGAACACGGCATCGTCCACCGCGATATGAAGCCGGCCAACGTCATGGTGACCAGTGACGGGGTGGCCAAGATTGTGGACTTCGGACTTGCGAAGCTGGCAGGCCGGACGATGCTCACGAAAGCCGGCAGTACGCTTGGAACCGTGGCGTATATGTCGCCCGAGCAAGCCCGGGGAGAGCCGGCAGATCACCGCGCCGACATCTGGTCCCTCGGTGTTATGCTCTACGAAATGCTCACCGGCAAACGGCCGTTCGAGGCGGACTATGAGCAGGCAACCATCTTCAAGATTCTGAACGACCCCCCCGAAACCATCGCGCGAGAGGATCTCCCGAAGGCACTTGAAAAGATCCTGGCAAAAGCGATGGCGAAGGATCCGTCAGCGCGTTACGCCCGTGCGGAAGAGATGGTAAATGATCTGCATTCCGTGCAGCAGGCATTCGAGAAACCTGTCGAGATTCTGGGAGAACCTGTGCGGCGGCGAGTTCTGATCCCC
>JAGDMK010000349.1 GCA_017860635.1 Bacteroidota bacterium | reverse complement strand
GTAGAGTGCCGCCTGCTCCTCTTCGCCCGGGTAATCGGATCGCCCGACCAGCTGGCTTTCGGTCCGGAACAGTCCCACACCCTCCGAACCCTGCACCTTGGCAAACTCGATCTCTTCCGCAAATTCGATGTTCGAGGAGAGCTCGATGCGTTTGTGGTCGAGCGTTTCTGCCGGCAGTCCCGCGATGCCGGCAAGTTTCTCTTCGAATGCCCTGAACCTGCTGGCTTTGGCTGTGAGCGTGACGAGCGTTGCCGGGGAGGGGTTGAGAATGAGGGTGCCCGCGTAGCCGTCGATGGCGACGGTGTCGCCTGTCTTGACCATGCGGCTGGCATGGCGCAGACCGACGACCGCGGGGATTTTCAGCGACCGGGACAGCAGGGCTGCGTGTGAGGTCACCCCTCCCAGGTCGGTCGCGTAGCCGAGAACCTGGTTCCTGCTGAACATCACGGTGTCTGCCGGCGTGAGCGTTTCGGTGACAATGACCGACGTGCCTTCCAGGCGGGAATACAGTTGCTGGTCCTGAATGTTCCGGATAATCCTGTTCATGACATCATCCACGTCATGCGCGCGTTCATGCATATACTCATCGGTGGACGCGAGCATCAGATGCTTGTATTTGCTGATCTCGTCGGAGACGATGTACTCCGCATTCCGCAATTCATCCGTGATTCTGCGTTCGATGGTGCCCATGAGAATTGTGTCGCCGAGGATCATGATCTGTGCTTCAAAGATCGTTGCGCTGTCCGACCCGAGCTTCTGTTCGGCAAAGGCGAGGACCTTGCGGAGTTCCTTTTCGGCCCGTGCATTTGCGGTGCGCAGGCGTTCGATCTCCATCGGGACCTCTTCGGGAGCGATGGCCCGGGCGGAGATTTCCGGGATCACCTTGGAGTACAGATAGACCGGGCCGGTGGCGATGCCCGGCGCCGCAGCGACGCCTTTGATGACGACTTCTTCACGTATGGGTTGCTGGTCCGTCATGTCAATTCTCCCCAAATCCCCGTTCGAACAGTTCCACGATTGCTGCGGCCGCCTGTTCTTCATCCGGGCCGGTGAACACCAGGAGCAGCGAAGACCCCTGCTCTGCGGCGAGTGTCATGACGCCGATAATGCTCTTGCCGTTGATTTCGTAGACGCCCTTCTTGATGAAAAAGTCGGCCTGGAAGCGTGAAGCGGTTTTCACGATTGCTGCGGCCGGGCGCGTATGCAGACCGGCTTTGTTCATTATGGTCACCGTCCGTTCGACCATACGGGGCTCAGGATATCCGGTGAGCGAGTCGGTCGGCCAGCCAGCCGAGCATGTCCCGTGCGATACCCGGACGGAGATCGCGCAGAGCACGCCTGGCCCGCTGTGTGTTCGCCACGACTTCGGCGCGCGTCCTGTCGATGACGCCCAGGTTGTCATACACCTGCCTCACGGTGGAGACCAGCTCCCGGCGTTGAGAGGGGGTCTCCTTTCTGGCCGGGGGATGGCTCTTACGCTTGATCACCGTATCGAGCAGGACACGGTCGGAGCCGCGCGCGCGTTCCCGCGCCGTGAGCAGAAGATAGGTGCGTTTGCCTTCCAGGATATCGCCGCCGATGGTCTTCCCGAACTGGCGCTCATCACCGATCACATCAAGGAGATCGTCCTGCATCTGGAATGCACGGCCCAGGTGGTGGCCGAATGTGCGGAGCTGCCGGATATCGCGCGGGGTCCCTTTCCCGATCCGGGCACCGAGTTCGGATGCCACACTGATCAGGATCCCCGTCTTCTGCTCCACCATGGTGAAATAGTCTTTCACCGTGATGTCATTGCGCCGTTCGAACTCGAGATCGAGCGCCTGTCCCTCGCAGACTCCGATGACCCCCTGCGTGAACAGGTGCAGAATCCTGCACAGGTCGTCAGTGGGAGTCCTGAGTATCTGTGCGTAGGCAATGGCAAGAAGGGTATCCCCCGCAAGCAGTGCCGTGTTCAGATCCCACCTGATATGGACGGTTGCGCGCCCGCGCCGGGTGCGGGCATGATCCATGATGTCATCATGCACCAGCGTGAAGTTGTGCATGATCTCCACCGCGGCGGCCGCAGGGAGCGCACGGGCGCGCCGGCCTCCCGCTGCCTCGCAGCTCAGGAGGACGAGGATCGCGCGCAGGCGTTTGCCCCCGCCGGTCAAAACATATCTGCACGCATCGTCCAGGGACCCCGAAGAACCGGCGTCGATGACCGTGGTAAGGTAACGGTCGACCTGGCGGCGCAGCTGCTCGTAGCGGACGTTGAACTGATCTGGTGTCACAGGGAGGCCTTTCTCACAAGCGGTCTGGTTCGCAGGTCGGCAAGGGTTCTGGCCCCGGTGAGAAACATCACGCTGCAAAGGTCTGTGATCCACTGGGTGATCATCGCCTGAAGGCCCGCAGGTCCGCGGGCATGGAGCGCGCTCAGCATCGGGCGCGCCGAAGCGGCCAGGTCGGCGCCAAGAGCCAGGCAACGTGCCACGTCCATTCCGGAGGCAATACCTCCCGACGCGATAAGCGTGAACGGCGGAGCTTCCGCACGGAGGGATGCGGCCTCCCGTACTGCTGTCGCAGTCGGAATACCCCAGTCCCAGAATGTCTCGCGACGATCGGCTTCCCGTCTGCGAAGAATCTCCACACCTGCCCAGCTCGTTCCTCCGGCCCCCGCGACGTCAATGATCCGGACGCCGGCCTCGAGAAGGCGGCGGACCACATCACGGGAGAGACCCGCCCCGATTTCCTTGACGATCACGGGGACGGAGAGATCACGGGTCAGCATGGTGATGCCCTTGAGGACTCCCCGGAAGTGCGGGGATCCCTCGGGCTGCAGGAGTTCCTGGAGGGAGTTCAGATGGACCGCGAGTGCATCCGCTCTGATCATGGTGACGAGACGCTGCGCGTCGGTTGCATCCTTCATCGCTGCGACTTCCGCCGCGCCGATGTTGCCGACAATCGGAATGCCGGGCGCCATCTCGCGGACCACGGAAAAGGTCTTGTGATACGTTGTGTCTTCCAGGGCCTGCCTCTGGCTCCCC
>JAGDMK010000140.1 GCA_017860635.1 Bacteroidota bacterium | reverse complement strand
AAGATCCTCCAGAGCCTGATCCATCAGGGCATCACCATCATCATGACCACGCCGTATCTGGATGAGGCCGAGCGGTGCACGCGTGTGGCGCTCATGAACTACGGATCCATCATGCATGTGGCACCCCCTGCTGAACTGAAGATGCTGATGAAGGGGACGGTGGTGGAGATCGCGTGTGACAGGGTCCGCGATGGTTTCCGGCTTCTGAGGAACTCACGTCCGGACGTCGAAGTGCAGGCATTCGGCGACCGTCTGAATGTGCTGGTGCAGGATGGGGGCCGGGATGTCACGGCAATCACGCAACTCCTCGCCGCAGCCGGAATACGCGTGATCTCAACGCGCATCGTTCCGCCGACGCTGGAGAACGTGTTCATTTCACTGTTGACACATACCGAAGGTGCTTCATGAAACGAACTCTTGCACTGTGTCTGATCCTTCCGCTTGCAGCGTTAGCCAGTCAGGAGGGTGGTCTTACGGTCGAGGAGGCCGTGACCATCGGTCTTGCGCAGAGCCGCACGCTCAGGGCGTCAGCTGCGCGTGTTGATGCCGCTGAAGCCCGCGCCGCCGAAGCACGCACGGCACGCCTCCCGGTCCTGAAAGGGGAGGCAAGCTACCGGCGCCTGAGCGACGTGGACCCCTTTCAGGTGCAGCTTCCCATGTTCCCCCAACCCATCGTCATCTCTCCGACCGTCCTGGACAACACGGCCATGCGCGTGAGTCTCCAGCAGCCGTTGTTCACGGGATTCCGGATCAGCAGCACCATCCGCGTCGCGGAGGCTGGGGCGGAGGCGGCGACGCTGGACCACGCCAACGACCAGTCGGATCTTGCCCTGAATATCATTGCGGCATACTGGACGCTGTACCAGGCGAGGGAAACTGAGCGTTTTGCAGGGGAAAACGTCACGCGTCTCGAGCAGTACGCACGCGACACCGAGCGTCTGTTGAGCGCAGGGGCCGCCACACGCAACGATGTCCTCCGCGTGCAGGTCCAGCTCTCGACCGCACGCCTCGGCAGGATCGACGCCGTTAACGACGCACGTCTGGCAGCGATGAACCTGAATTTACTGCTCGGCCGCCCCGTGGACATGCCCGTACAGCTTGCATCTGTCCCGGGACAAACACCCTCCCCCATCCCTCTTGCCTTGGACTCACTGGTCAGGAGCGCACGCCACGACCGTTCCGATCTGCAGGCGCTCCGCATGCGTGTCGAGGCGTCACGGGCCGGGGTGCGCGCGGCCCAGTCCGGCTGGTGGCCGCAGCTTGCCCTGAGCGGCGGAGCCCTCTATGCACGGCCGAACAGCCGCTACATGCCGACGCGCGATGAGTTCAAGGGCACATGGGACATCGGCGTCGTGCTCTCCATGGACCTCTGGAACTGGGGGCAGACTGCCCGCCAGGCCGATCAGGCGGAAGCGGCGCTCAGGCAGACCGAACTGCTGGCTGCGCAGATGGAGGAAACGGTGTCTCTCGAAGTGCACCGGGCATCGCTCCTTGCCTCCCGCGCAGCCGAGCGGACCGATGTCGCCGGGCAGGCGCTCCGGCAGGCAGAAGAACAGTCACGCATGACGGAAGACAAATACCGCAACGGACTCGCCACGGCCGCCGACCTTCTGGATGCCGAAGTGTCCCTCCTTCAGGCAAAGACAACGCTGAGCGGCGCGCGGGTGGAGCAGGAAATCGCCCGTGCACGCCTCGCCAAAGCCGCCGGGAGTATCGTCCCATGACGGACATGGCCATCGAGGTCCGTGACCTGACCAAACGCTTCGGGCGGTTCACTGCTGTCAACCAGGTATCGTTTTCTGTGAAACGGGGAGAGATCTTCGGCTTTCTCGGTGCCAACGGCGCGGGGAAATCCACGACCATCCGCATGCTCTGCGGCCTCCTCCAGCCGACATCCGGCACCGCGTTGGTCGGGGGATACGATGTCATCACACAGACCGACCTGGTCAAACAGAATATCGGCTACATGTCCCAGCGCTTTTCCCTGTACAACGACCTCACAGTCGAACAGAATATCCGGTTTTTCGGCGGTGTGTACGGGCTGGACGATCAGCGTCTGCGGGAACGGATGGCATGGGTTCTGAAGATGGCGGATCTGGAAGGCCGGGAGACCTCCCTCACGCGCACGCTCTCCGGCGGGTGGAAACAACGGCTCGCGCTCGGCTGCGCGATACTGCACCAGCCCCGCATCGTCTTCCTGGATGAACCGACAGGCGGCGTCGACCCGATTTCGCGGCGGAATTTCTGGGAACTCATCAACCAGCTTTCCGCCGAAGGAATCACGGTCCTGGTGACCACGCATTTTCTGGATGAAGCTGAATACTGCAACGACATCATCCTGATCAATGCAGGATCCCTCATCGCTTCCGGGAGTCCGATGGAACTGAAAACAACGCATATCACCACGCCGCTGCTGGAGGTATCGCTCGAGCACGGGGAGATCGTGGATGCCCTCGAAACTGTCCGCACGCAGCCCTGGGCGATTGAAACAACGGTGTTCGGCACGCGGCTGCACGTGATGGTGGAAGACGAAGAAGACGGCCGGAAGCAGATCCTGCGTCTCCTCGAATCGGGCGGAAACCGTATCGGGTCTATCGACAGGATCACCCCCTCCCTTGAGGATGTCTTCCTGTATCTGCTTGAGCATGACGGCCGCCGTGCCGGGACCACAATACAGCAAGGATAACCATGGCGCTTCGGGGAAGCCTGATACCAGTCGTCATCAAGGAGTTCCGTCAGATCCGCCGTGACCCGACGTCACTCGGAATGCTGATGGTCCTTCCGGCGGCGCTCATTGTGCTCGTGGGCTATGCCCTCAATTTTGACGTCAAGCATGTCCCGTTTCTCGTCATGGATCAGAGCCGGACATCGGAGAGCAGGGAGTATGTGGCGATGTTCCAGCACTCCGAATATTTCACGCAGCTCGGCTCCGTCGAACGGTACGGGGAAATCGAAGATGCATTCCTGCTCGGCCGTGCAAAGGTTGCTCTGGTCATCCCTCCGGGCTTCGGTCGGGATCTCATGGGGAGCAGGGGGACCAAAGTACAAATCCTGGTCGACGGTGCGGATGCAAACACCGGCGGGCAGGCAATGGGATACGCCGTGCGGATGACCATGGACTACTCGAACAGGATTCTTCTTGAAGCACTGCGCAGGACGGGGCGTAACGTGTACATCCCCATCGACCTTCAACCCCGCATCTGGTACAACCCGGACATGGTGACGTCGAAGTTCCTCGTGCCCGGCCTGATCGGATTCATCATCATGCTCACCGCCGTCATCTCTACATCCCTCACCGTGGTCCGGGAAAAGGAACGGGGGACCATGGAGCAGATCATGGTGTCCCCCCTGCGTCCGATCCAGGTCATACTGGGGAAGACGCTCCCGTACATGGCCATTGCCCTGGTCTCTGCGACGGCGATCCTGATCCTCGGGTATCTCCTCTTTGATATCCAGATCAAGGGGAGCATTGTCCTGCTGTACGCGGGCATCATGACCCTCATCCTGGCCTCTCTCGGACAGGGTCTGCTCATTTCGTCGGCGACCGACTCCCAGCAGGTGGCGTTCATGGCATCCATCTTCACGACATTGCTGCCATCGTTCCTCCTTTCCGGCTTCGTTTTTCCCATTGCCAGCATGCCTGTCGTCCTGCAGGTGCTCTCGAACCTTGCCGTGGTGAAGTATTTCCTGGTGGTGGTCCGGGGGGTGATGCTCAAAGGCGTCGGTTTCGAGGCAGTGTGGGAGCAGTTCGTCTATATGGCCATATTTGCACTGATCACGCTCGGGATAAGCGTCAAGCGTCTGCAGAAACGCACGCTGTAGACCGGACTCGACCGGAGGAAGAACGCAATGTCATTCAAACGCAGTCTCGCGGTCATCGGTGAAATCGTCAGAAAGGAGTTCCATCAGGTCCGGCATGACAAGCGGATGCTAGCCATCTCGATTGCGGCTCCCATGGTCCAGGTCATTCTGCTCGGCTACACTGCGACGACGGATATCAAGAACTCGACCATGGCTGTCTGTGATCAGGACAGGACTGCGGAGAGCCGGCAATTCGTGCAGAGCTTTACTTCCTCCGGATATTTCATTCACGGGTACAGCGTGGACACGCCCGCGGAGGTGGATGAGTTGATCGCGGAGGGACACGCGCCGATTGCGCTTGTGATACCCCGGGGGTTTGCCGCTTCCCTCGCGGCCAGGCAGTCGACTCCGGTGCAGGTGGTGCTCGACGGGACCGACGCCAACTCATCGAATATCCGGCTCAACTACGCGACGCAGATCGCCTCGACATACTCTCAGAATCTGCTTCTGGATCAATCGGCCACGATGAGGACACTCGCCTCTGCCCGGCTGGTTCCAGAGCCCCGCGTCTGGTTCAACCCTGACCTCAAGAGCTCCAACTTCATGGTACCCGGGGTCGTGGCAATGGTCCTCATGCTTATCACGATGATGCTGACGTCTCTGGGAATCGTCAGGGAGAAGGAAGCCGGTACGCTGGAGCAATTGCTGGTCACGCCAATCAAACCGCACGAACTGATCCTTGGGAAGCTCATCCCCTTTACGGTTATCGGTTTCCTGGATGTGATAATCGTCCTTGCCATCGCCCGCTACTGGTTTGCCGTGCCGATGCTGGGGAGTATTCCCCTGCTCTTCGGACTCAGCATGCTGTTCATTCTGACGACGCTCGGCCTGGGCTTGTTCATTTCGACGATTGCGCGGACCCAGCAACAGGCGATGCTGATTGCCGCCTTCTTTTTCTTCATGCCCTTCCTGTACCTTTCAGGATTCGCGTTTCCGATTGCGAACATGCCGGAGAGCATCCAGCTTGTGACCTATCTGATTCCGTTGCGGTACTTCCTGGAGATTGTGCGGGGGATATTCCTGAAGGGGGCAGGGGCCCATGAGCTGTGGACTCAGGCGGCGGCGCTCTTCGGCCTCGGCGCGCTCATCTTCGCCCTGAGCGTGCTGCGCTTCAGAAAAAAACTGGAATAGCACGAACCTTTTTGCGATGTTTGAAGTATCGAGCACGAACCTGGAGTCCGTATGACGAAGCATCCGCTTGAAGAACTGATGTACCCGCCCTTTGCCGGTTTCCCGCCCGAGGCATTTCGCTTCTTCGACAGGCTTAAACGCAACAACAATCGTCCATGGTTTCAGAAGCATAAGGCGGAGTATGAGGAACAGGTCCGATTCCCCATGGAATGTCTGATTGCGACCATCGGGCCGCGTCTCGCCGATGTTGCGCCGGACTTCGAATTCCATCCCCGGAAATCCATCTTCCGCATCTACAGGGACGTCCGGTTCAGCAACAACAAGGCCCCGTACAAGACCAACATCGCGGCGAGTTTTGAGCCGCAGGGGAAAAGAAATCCCACGGGGGATCCGGGGCTCTACGTCGGCATTGAACGAGGCGAGATCTTCGTGGGGGGCGGTCTCTATATGCCTTCAGGCGAGCAGCTCAAGAGCATCCGGCGTTCGATTGCCGATCGTCCGCAGGAGTATCTCGCTGTGATCGGGAACCCGGTGTTCAAACGGGTGCTGGGTGAAGTGATGGGCGACCGGCTGCAGAAGGCACCGCTGGGGTATCCCAAAGACCATGAGATGATCGCCCATCTCCGGTTGAAGCAGTTCTACGTGGGAAAGGTGCTGGAGGACGATGCGTGCCTGAAACCCCGGTTCGCTGACGCCGTTGTGCAGATCCTGACGGCTTCCATGCCGTTCATCCGGTGGCTGCAGAAGGCGCTCTAAGCTGACCGGAGTGCGTTCAGGATGCTCAGACGGGATGCTCGCACAGACGGGAGGAAGCCTCCCACGATCCCCATGATAACGGAGAAGAAGAGCGTCCACCCGATGATATCCGGCGCGAGCGCAAACCCGAACGCCAGTTCGGAAAAGCTGCCGAAGTTGGTGGTGGAGATGCGGACCAGAGACATGAACGAAGCCAGTCCGATCCCGATCGCTCCTCCGATAAGTGAGAGGAGGATGGATTCAACAAGGAAAGCACCCAGGATGCTCCGCCGCCGGAATCCCAGGGCGCGCATGGTGCCGATCTCGCGTGTCCGGTTCGCGACTGCAGCATACATGGTGATCATGGCGCCGATCATCGCCCCGATGCTGAAGATGATCGTGACCACAAGCCCCAGGACGCGGATAAAATCCGACATGAATTTGGACTGCTCCTTGTAGTACTCCTGCTCACGCTTGACTTCAGTGTATGATGTGCGGGGATCCTGTTCGACACGCAGCTTCAGTGCGTCGAACATCTCCGGCGATTTCAGCCGTAGGGTGACGGATGAGAAGACCGGACGTCCGAAGGCGGGCATCATCTGTTCCACGTCACCCCAGATTTCCGAATCGAATGCCGTTCCGCCCCCGTCGATGTGACCCACGATGGTCCACAGCGCGTCGCCGAACCGGAGCTGTTCGCCGATCGCGCTGTTGTTGAAGTTCGTAGCGATATTCTTCCCCACGACGATCTCCTGCGTCCCCATGCTGAACCAGCGGCCGGCGGAAAGTTTCACCTGCGGGCGGAGCTGGAGCCCTTCGGGAGAGATCCCGCGCACGGAAATGTTACCCATATCATTGGAGCCGCGCTTCAGGAGGTTGATGATGACGTAGGTCTCGCCGGAAACGAACGGTTTGCCGTCGGGGAGCAGCGCGACTTCGGGATATGTCTTGATCAGATTTGCGTGGTCCCGCTCGATCTGACTCACCAGCTCGGAGGTTGCTGATTTCCTGATGACGATCGCGTTGTCCATCGAACCCGTTTCGATGAGCGTGTTCTCGACTCCCCGTGAAAGCATCAGCACGGAGGCGAAGACAAAGGCGACGAGCGCAATACCGCTCAGCGTCAGGACGGTCGTCAGACGGCGGGTCCAGAGACTCCGCCATGTATAGGTAAAGGGGATCTTCATGTGCTTATCCTATCGCTCGGAGTCCTTCCGCGATGCTTGTCCGCAGGGCGCGGATCGTCGGAAACAGCGCCGCAACGACTCCGGCCAGCGCGGCCACAAGAGCTGCCAGAATAATCGTAATGGTCTCAACGTTGAAGACCGGGAAAAATGTCGGAAACATCGACGCAAAAGCCCCCGCGACAGGGAATGTCAGCGCCAGTCCGAGCGCGCCTCCGATTCCTGCGATGAGCAGCGATTCACCCCCTATGAGTCCGATAATATGTCCGGGCGAGAACCCGATGGTCTTCAGCACGGCATACTCGGTTGTCCGCTCGCGGGCTGCCATGACGATGGTGTTCGCAAGCACCAGCAGGATGATGCCGATGATGATGAAGGAGACGATCTCCAGCGACCGTATGATTGCGCTGGACATGGAAACGAATCCCTGCTGGAACTCCCGTTCGGTCTCGGTCTTCGTCCCTGCACGCGAATTCAGGTACATGGCGTCGATCGTGCGTCCCACGGAGGACATCTCCGCAGGGTTGTTCACGGTGAGGATGTACCATCCGACGTCCCCCTCACGGCTGGGCTGAAGCTCCCGAATCCGCTCGTTCAGATAGTTCCAGTGGAAGAACATCTGCGTTTCATCCGCTGTGGCATCACGTCCTTTGTAGATACCCCGGACAACGAAGTCCCACCTTCCCGGATAGATATCACCGTCAATCGTGATGATGTCCCCGATGGAGAAACCGTGTTCTTTGGCAATCTTCTGTCCGACGATGCAGGAGTTGCGTTCAGCCCGGAAGGTTTTCATCTCCTGCTCGGGAACAAGGTATTCGGGGTA
Source organism: Bacteroidota bacterium (assembly GCA_017860635.1). Taxonomy (GTDB): domain Bacteria; phylum Bacteroidota; class Ignavibacteria; order UBA10030; family UBA6906; genus JAGDMK01. The sequence continues at coordinate 4,211 of JAGDMK010000140.1, read as the reverse complement.
CACGTCAAAATATGTATCGGGGTCGATGGCCAGGCGCGGGAAGAAGTTCTTGAAATCCGCTGCGTCCTTGTACACGCCCTGAAACCAGTTCGCATAGGAGATATGGGTGACTCCTGGCACGCGTGCGATCTGGTCGCGGTAGGCGTACGGGAGCGGGAAGATGAACGAGACGGAGGCGCGGGTAATCATGCGATTGGCGGCCGAAGCTTCCACGCCGTACGACCAGGCCGTCACCACGGTCCGGAGGAATCCGAACGACATGACGGCGACGGCGATGCCCACGATCGTCTGCGGCCCGCGGATCGTGCGTGACCATGACGATGGTCTTCTTGAACTCCTTGTTCAGGCGATCGAGCAGCGTCATCACTTCGCCCGCCGAAACGCGGTCCAGGTCGCCGGTCGGTTCGTCCGCCACCAGCACCGTCGGATCGGTGACCAGTGCCCGCGCAATGGCCACGCGCTGTTCCTGTCCGCCCGAAAGCTGCTTGGGGTAGTGCTTCATACGGTCCGCGAGGCCGACCATCGCAAGGGATGCTTCAACGTGCTCGCGGCGTTCCCTGCGAGAGAGTTTCGTAAGCAGGAGTGGCAACTCCACATTCTCGAATGCTGTCAGCACCGGGAGCAGGTTATAGAACTGGAAAATGAACCCGACGTTATTCGAGCGCCATTGGGCGAGGGCCGACTCGCTCAACGTGGCGATCTCGGTTCCGTTGACGGAGATGGATCCCTCATCAGGACGGTCGATGCCGGCGATGAGATTCAGCAGGGTGGTCTTTCCGGATCCGGAAGGACCCATCATAGCGAGGAACTCTCCGTCGGGAACGGTGATGCTGATGTTGTTCAGCACGGGGACGAGGAGCGAATCGCGATGATACGATTTGGATACATTGCGGACTTCAATCATAAGGAACTCCGGATGGACAACTCCAGGCTTATTGGGCTCTGACTCTGACCTTGGTGCCGGCCGTGAGGCCGGGTTCGGGACGGGCAACAACCTTCTCGCCTGCTGCGATTCCCTCGCGAATCACAATGCGTTCTCCAAGCGTCTCGCCCGGAGACACGGGGGATTCCACAATCCGGTCATCCTGAACCGTCAGCACCATGTGCTGATCGTTTCGCTTTGTCACAGCGGAAAGGGGCACAGTCAGGACAGGGAGATTTGCCGTCGAGGATTCCCCGGGTTCGTCTGAGAGGAACATCACCTTGGCACTCATTTCGGGAAGGACACGTTCGTCCTTGCTGCGGAATGCAACCTTGGTCAGGACGGTGGCTTTGGCACGGTCCGCTGTGGGAATGATCTTGTGTACGACGCCGGGATATCTTTTTTCGGGATATGCATCCAGCGTGATTTCGCACGGCTGTCCCGGGCGGACGCGGATGATGTTAGATTCTGAGACGTCGGCTTCCACCTGAAGAGAATTCATATCGGCCATGGTGACGACCGCGCCACGGGAGTTGGCCGAGGAGGCGAATGGGGCAACCACCTCGCCGACGTCGGCGTACTTGGTGAGCACGGTGCCGTCGAATGGAGCGCGGATCCGGGTGTTTTCCAGGGCAACTTCTGCGGCGGTCACTGTGGCCTGGGCATAACGGATCGTGGCCTCGACGCGGGCGAACCGGGCCTGAGCGGCGTCAAGCTCCGCCTGGGACGACAGATTTGAGGCATGAAGCCGTTGCTGGCGTTCGAGGGTGAGCTTCGCATCCTGGTAGTCGGCCTGGGCGACACCCAGGTTCGCTTCGGCCTGCCGGAGTGCCGCGAGGACATCCTGCTCCTCGAGGCGGGCGATGATCGTCCCCTTCTTCACCCGGTCTCCCTCCTCCACCCCCAGGAACTCTAGCCGCCCGGTGCCTTTGGATGCAACTGCAGCCTTGATCTGGGCAACGACATATCCGTTGGCTGTAAGAACAGCGTTAGCCTGGGCGGGGGATGTCAGTGTGGCCGTGACGAGCTCCACCTCCTGCATGCCCGCAAGAGATGGCCGGATAACCATATAGCCGATCAGGCCAATAAGTACCACGCCCGTCGGGATGATGATCTTCCAGGGGCGCCGTCTTCCCCCGGGTGTCTCCCGCTGGTGACGGTTTATGCGCAGAGCGGAGAGATCCGCCTGTTCGGTTGAGGTGCTCATTGGGGTCGCTGCTATAACGCTCCCTATGGACAGAAAGTTTCAGGGCTCCAGGGACTTCTGGTACGCCCATTCGATGTATGGAAGTTCCAGGATTATCCGCTCACTCACGGGACGCACTCTCTTCGGTGTGGTTTCGAATGTCAAACCCGACGGCTTCTCCTTCGGGGGTGGAGGGAGTGGTTTCACATCGGGGGAGTTGAACATAGGTTCCCTGCCTTCCCGGCTGACAATCAGTGTTGCCCCGTCAGGGTGCTCTTTGGATGGCGGGAACGAGTAGACCGAGTACATTCCTGACCAGATCCCGAATGCAAACCAGATGGCCGCACAGATGGCGGCTACCAGCACGAGTATGAACAACCGTTTCAGCCATCTCATGGATGGAGTCCTTTTGCAATGAGACAACAGTTCATGCGTTTCTCACTTTTCAACTCTGGCTCTCATCGTGTCCATCAGGGCATAGATGAACAGGAGGATGAAGGCGATCAGACCGGCCAGTTCTCCGAGATGTGTTTCAGCCCATCCCGGGATCAGGAGGTCAACGCCTCCGAACCGGATGAATGCGCTCAGTACGCCGAAGAGCGACCCTCCGGCGATGAATCCCGATGCAATGAGGGTTCCCCTCGAGAGACGGGCATTGTTCAGCTTCTCATCCTTTGACCGCGATGTGACCCACCACGCGAGCAGTCCGCCAACAAGCAGCGGTGTGTTGAGTTCCTGAGGAATGTACATGCCCAGCGCAAACGCCAGGGGCGGGATCTTTACCATGACGAGCAGCAGTGCAATAATCGCGCCGAGCATATAGAGCGACCAGGGTGCGGGCGTGTCCGACATCAGAGGTTGAATGACCGCCGCCATCGCGTTGGCCTGGGGTGCAGCGAGCGCGTTCTCACCGGTGAATCCAAATGTCTGATTCAGAACAAGAATCACTCCGCCCACCGTGGCGGCTGAGAGAAGGACGCCGGCAAATTTCCAGCTCTCCTGTTTCTTCGGCGTAGATCCGAGCCAGTAGCCGATCTTGAGATCAGTGATGAACCCCCCCGCGACGGAGAGGGCTGTGCACACGACCCCGCCGATGATCAGCGCGCTGACCATGCCTGCCGTGCCCGACAGTCCGATCTGCACGAGCACGAACGATGACAGGATAAGCGTCATCAGCGTCATTCCCGAGACCGGATTCGTCCCGACGATGGCGATGGCGTTGGCCGCGACAGTGGTGAACAGGAAGGCGATGATCAGGACAATCGCGAGTCCGACCAGCGCATGCACGAGATTGAACACGACTCCCGTATAGAAGAAAATAAAAATCATGATCGCCGTGAGCAGAATCAGCTGCACGGTGAAGGCCATCCGCAAATCGGTCTGTGTCCGTTCGGTCTTCGCAGGACCCGCCTCGCCCCGGTGGAAGATCTCCCGGTACGCCAGGGAGAACGCGCCGCCGATGATCCTGGACGACCGGATGATACCGATGATGCCGGCCATGGCGATGCCCCCGATCCCGATCTGCCGGACGTACGCTCTGAAGATTTCCTCTGCGGACATGTCGACGATCAGTTTCGTGGCGGTAGCGCCGAACGGGGCAGTAAGTGATTGCCCCAGCTCAGCGAAGAGGGGGACGAGCACGAACCATGAGAGAAACGATCCTGCAGCGATGATGGCGGAGTACTTCAGGCCGACGATGTATCCGAGTCCGAAGATCATCGCCGACACATTGAACCGGGCCACCAGCTTCATTTTGTCGGCAATGACCGCGCCGATGGGGACCATCCTCGACGTGATGACTTCGGCCCAGAGTCCGAACGCGCTGAACAGGAAGTCGAAAACGCCGCCAACGAGTCCGCTGACCACCAGCACAACAGCCTGCGAGCCTCCCTTTTCCCCGGCTACAAGAATCTCGGTTGTGGCTGTGGCCTCGGGAAACGGAAACTTCCCGTGCATGTCTTTGACAAAGTACTTGCGGAAGGGGATAAGGAACAGGATTCCAAGGAACCCCCCGAGTGCTGACGCGAAGAATACCTGGTAGAATTCCGCCGGGAGGTTCAGGATGTAGAGGGCGGGGATAGTGAAGATCGCTCCCGCGACGAT
>JAGDMK010000348.1 GCA_017860635.1 Bacteroidota bacterium | reverse complement strand
GTCGAGCACTTCTCCATCAGCAGAGAACACACGGGTGGCGAGTTCAGGGCTGGGGTTCTCAATCTTCTCTAATCCCGGGAGCCCGGAGAACAGATAGTAGCCGTATGCTGCAAGTATGAGCAACAGCGGCACACCGATGATGAGCAGGAGGCGCAGGCCTTTGCCCATCTTTCGCGGATCGCTCTTCTTGTTCTTACTGTGCTGCCGGCGGTACTCAGGGTCGTTGAAATACCGCTCCATCTCTTCCGCTGTGTACGGCCCCGGCTTGTTCTGTGTCATGCTGTATATGGCCCCGGCTTGTTCTGTGTCATGCTGTACTGTCCTCCGTCACCCGGTCCAGGTTTCCAGTTTCACCACACCGCCGTCCAGAACGGCATACGTGTGGAAGGAGATCCAGTCGCCCAGGTTGACGTATGTCCCTTTGTCGATCTGCTCGATGTGCGGACGATGGCGATGTCCCATGACGACGATGTCGCATCCTTCAGTGAACTTCTTCGTTGCGAGCTCCAGCATGCCCTCTTCTTCGCCATAATCCTTATTGCTGGTATATGCCCGGCTGGTGCGGGATGATCCCCTCGCGAGCGGTACGCCGATGTCGGGGTGCAACAGCCTGTAGAGGCGAATCGCCAGGCGGTTTCGCAGGACAGGCTTGATCATCCGGTAGCCGGTGTCGCGCGGTGCAAGCCCATCTCCATGGTGCATGAACACACGCTTCCCGCCGAGCGTCAGCTCGCAGGGATCCAGATACATGTGCACACCGAGTTCTTTCTGGAAGAAGTCACCCATCCAGAAATCGTGGTTGCCCGCAATATAGTGAACAGGAATGCTCCGGTCGGTAAACGCCTGCAGGGCCGTCAGAGTCCGGTGAAACCCCTTTGGAATAACCGTGGCGTATTCAAACCAGAAATCAAAGAGATCCCCCAGGATGCACAGCTCCTCGGTTTTTGGAAGGATCCCCTGGAGAAACGCCAGCAAACGGTCTTCTTTCTGGCGCTCCGCCTGCCGATCGCCCAGTCCAAGATGCACATCGGAAATGAAGTAGACTGGCATGTGTCAATTTATGAAAAGGTGGACGGAAAGTAAACAGGGGGTATGTACGAAGGCGCGCATGACACTGCGGGCCTTTTTTCGTCCCGTCCACACGTCAATGCAATCGAGTCATGTGGGAGATTTGCTGGCAGCTACGGCTTTGTGGGTTGGGGTGATGCAGGTCCCTGTACAGGCGCTACCACACCCTGAAGGAGCAGGACCCCTGCAATAAAGAACACCCCGATCGCCAGCGCCGCAATTCGCTCCCCGGTCAAATCGGCAATGATGCCAAAGAGGAGCGGACCGATGACTGCCGATGCCTTCCCGCACAGGCCGTCATAGAACCCGAAGAATTCTGCTTCCCGGTTCTTCGGCGTCAGGAGAGCCATAAGACTCCGGCTGGATGACTGTGAGGATCCCGTGGCAACCCCTGCTGCGAGCGCGACCAGATAGAACTGTGTTGCATCCTGCACAAAGAATGCGCCGATGACGATGGCGATCCAGAGGAGCAGCGTTATCGTAATGGTCTTTTTCGGCCCGATCTTGTCGGTGATCACGCCGAACAGAACAGAACCGACAACGGCGCTGGTCTGCACAACGGCAAAGAAGCCGATGATCTCCGAGTCGCTCATCGCAAGCACCTGCTGCGCGAAGATTGCGGCGAAGGCAATGACCGTGAGGATGCCGTCATTGTAGAGGAAGAAGGCGATCAGGAAGCGCGCCAGCGACGGATGCTGGCGCTCCACAAACAACGACTTGAATGTCCCGGCGGCCCGCTGCATCCCCGCACGCAACAGCGACGACGGAGCCGGTCCGGCGAGCGGCGGCTCGGGGACGGCGAGGAACAACGGGATAGAGAAGATCATGAAGAAGGCCGCTGCGATCACGAACGTGGTGCGGACTGCGCCGAGATATGCCGGATCATCAGCTCCGGGGAGAAATGAGTTCACCAGCAGCAGAATCGCCAGAGATCCGAGGTACCCCATGGCGAATCCGTAGCCCGAGACCCTCCCGTAGTTCTTCCGTGTCGTCAATCCAGGCAGGAATGAATCGTAAAAGACGATGCCCCCTTCGAATCCGATGTTCGCAATTACGAAAAGCACAATGGCGGCGAGGATCATCCCTTCGGTGACGAAAAAAAGGAGGGCGGTGCACACGACAGAGGCAACGGTGAACAGCAGCAGAAAGCGTTTCCGGTTCCGGGAGAAGTCCGCTACCGCGCCGAGGGGCGGCGCGAGAAGTGCCGCGAGCAGCATGGAAAGACTGACAGCCAGGCCCCAGAGCCAGCGTTGTCCGCCGGCAACATGACCGATGAAGTAACGGGGGAAAATAACGGTGACGATGATAACGGAGAAGGCTGTGTTGCCAAAGTCAAAGAGTGTCCAGGAGAAGATCTGGCGGCGGGATGCCAGTGGCTGGGGTTCGGAAGAGTCCGTCACGGTGCCGTTTTCCGGGGCCTGGTTGGGTGCGGAATGGGCTCCCCGTCATACAATCCTCTCCCGGCTTTGGTCACCGCGCCATCACCAAGCTTTTCCGGCCCCAGCTGTTTGATGTCGTTGAGCACGGCGTCAAGGACGCCATTGACGAACTGCCCGCTCCGTTCTGTGCTGAAGAGCTTGGCCAGCTCGATCGCCTCGTTCATCGTCACCTTGGGCGGGATCTCACGGAAATAGAGGAGCTCGCAGATGCCCATCCGGAGGATCAGGCGGTCGAGTATTGCGATCCGCTTGAAGTCCCAGTTAGCCACGCGGGCCTTGATGATTTTGTCGATGTCAGCGCTGTGGTGTACTGTCTCGATGACCAGATTGCGTGCGAACTCGTGGGCGGCCCGGTTGTTCTTCAGTCCTTCCAGGACGCAGGTGATGACGTGATCCAGCGGATCGCCCGAAATCTCATGCGCATACAGTGCCTGCACCACTTTTTCTCTGATGATCCGTCGTCTCACTACAGTGAAGTCCTTTCTATCGCACCATGGTAACGCGTGGAGCGTCAGTTACCGGATGCCGGTCGACGACAACATCTGCACGGAAGACCTCGCGGATCCGGTCGACCGTCAGCACTGCAGGTGGTGTCCCGATCGCCGTCAGTTCGCCGCAGAGGAGCATGGCAATCCGGTCGCTGTACATTGAAGCGAGGTTGAGATCGTGCGACACGGAAACCACGGTGAGGCCGTTATCTATGCTCAGCGACCGGAGCAGTCTGAAGATTTCAACCTGATGGGCGATATCCAGATGCGCAGTGGGCTCATCCAGAAGAAGCACCAGGGGCTGCTGTGCCAGGGC
>JAGDMK010000020.1 GCA_017860635.1 Bacteroidota bacterium | reverse complement strand
GCAAACACGATCAGCATGGCAGGAGGGAGAAGGATGCCTTCCAGGTTCCCGCCTTCCCAGAGAAAGGCGCCGAAGATGCCGGCGACGCCGAGGAAGAGCCCGAGCAGTGTAGCTATGTCCGGTGTACGTTTCATATCATTTCAGGAAATTGAGCAGCGAGTGAGGAATGATATTCGCCGCTGCAGCGAGAGCGGCATCCAGCATGGTCTGCTCCTGTTTCAACTTGAGCGCGATCTCGGCCAGATCGACATCCTGCGTGGCGGAACGGAGATCCAGGAGAGTGTTCTCCCGTGCGGTGAGTGCATCGTCGGCGCTGACCAGATTGGTCTGGTAGAACCCCACTTTCGATGCCTCCTGATTCACCACATCCTGCATCATCCCGAGCAATGCGACATCGGCCACACCGGGAGACTCACCGTTTCTGAGGCGGTCCCTGATTTCGATGAGTTTGTCGAACACGGACTGCGTCCGGTGATTTCCTCTCAGTGTGGAAATCCCTTTGTCGGTTTCTGTTTCCGTCAGTGCTCCCGCGCTCAGCAAGACGCTCACCGAGTGCTCCGTCGCATCGGTTCCCGCTCCCCGAACAGTCAGCACGAGCGGTGCCGAGTCCGTGATCCGCTCTACCTCTCCGGTCACATCGTCAAACCGTACGGTGGCAGTTCCGCCCGTCAGTGTCGCACCTGTTGTTCCGGGGGCCAGCGCGGCGGAGACGGTCCACGTGTGCGCATCCGTCTTCTGCGCAGTGAGCACAACATCATGTGCCGCCCCGAGGCTGTCGGTCAACCGGACAGTCTGCGTAATACTTGTATTCACTGCGGCATTCACGTCGAGTTTTCCACTTAGTGCCAACTCCCCTGTCGACCCGAACGCCGCCATGCCGCTCACGTTGACAACCTGCGTGATGCCTTCACCGATCTGATACTGGATCGAGCGTGCGTCGCCCTGATAGACGTACCGCGCAGGATCGCCGCTGAGGACATACGGCATCGTGGTGGTTTGATTGCCGCCAAAGATATATTGCTGGTCGTATCTGGTGTTCGCGACATCCACGCCGAGCGCAATGTACTGGTCCACCTGATCGGCAAGCCGGGCAAGCACCGACGGATCGTCTGATGACAGCGCACCGCTCAGCGCGGACCGGACGCTGCCGAGGAGTGTGGACATCTTGTCGAGCCCGTCAGCCGTGACGTTCAGGAGCCCCTTCGCTTTCACGATCGTATTCGCAAACGATTCCACCCTCGCCAGCTCGCTGTTGACGCGGATGAGCGTGCTGGTTCCGGCCGGATCGTCAGACGCGCGGAGGATGCGCTGCTGGGTCGCCAGCTGGGTCGTCAACCGGTCTATCCTGCCCCTGCTCCGGTTGATGCTCGAAAGAAAGTCTCCGATCAGTGACGCATCTGTCACGCGCATGGTCACACCATGTTCAGAAGTGTCTGGAACATTTCATCGACGGTACTCACCATCTTTGCCGCTGCGTCAAACGCCCGCTGGAACTTGATCATGTTCGTCAGTTCTTCATCCACCGAGACACCGGAAACAGAGTCGCGCTGTGCGGCCAGCTGGACAGACACCAGTTCCTGTGATTCCGCCTGCGTGCCCGCAGCATTCACGGCAGACGCAACGCGTGTCACGCTCACGCTGTAATACTGCGAGAGCGACAGGCCGTCGAGCAGGGTGCCGCCTCCCGCGCCGGTGAGGGGCTTCCGGTTGAAGGACCCTGCGATCAGCAGTGCAATGTCGTTGTTGCCTGCCGCCGAAGGGAGGGAGGATGCGGCGATGTTGTCCGCGCTTGGCGCAGATCCGGCAGCCGCCCCGCCAGACGTGTCCGTCAGATCCAGCCCGATCGTCGCAGCATCGGTGCCCATGAAGAAGTTGATCCCGGTGACCGCAGGATTCCTGAGCCCGTATCCCGTTGCATGAAGGCGGTTGACCTCGTTGATGAGGCCTTCCGCCAGCCGGTCGAGCCGCCCCAGCGCATCGGGGATGGCCGTGTTGTAGGATTTCAGGACTCCTCCTGCTTCACCACCGGTAATGCTTACGTCCGTGCCCTGCCCGGTGACAATGCGCAACTGGTCAAACGAGGAGCCGGAAACCGTAGCCGCCGCCCCCTGTGCAACCTTCAGCGTCTCTGCATAGCCGTTGTCCGCAATGACGCTGCCACCCAGGGTCACGGTCATGCATCCGCGGCTGTCCTCATGGACCTGGATGTTCGCCAGCGCGGCCAGTGCATCCAGCTTGGTGTCGCGGAGATCCTGCAGATCGCTGGGTGTCTGGCCGCTGGCAAGCGCGTTGGTGATTTGACTGTTCAAGGTGCCGATCTCAGCCGTCAGCGCGTTGATCTGGTCGACTTTCGACGTCAGGTCATCACGCAGTGAGGTGCGCACCGCGCTCATGTCGCTATGGAGCTGTCGGAATGTATCCGCAACCAGCTTTCCCCGCATCATCACAGCATTGCGGGCATTCGGATCGGAAGGATTCGTGGAGAGATTCTGCCACGACTCGAAGAAGCCTGTCATCACGCTGCTGAGACTGGAGTCTGAAGGCTCATTGTACATGGCCTCAATCTGGCTCAGAATCTGATAGTCCTTGTTGGCCAGACCGAGGGATGTGTTTGACGACCGGATCTGCTGGTCCACAAACTGGTCATGGAGCCGTGAGACGTTCGACACCATAACGCCTGTTCCGAGCAGGCCTGACTGCGTTGCGAGCGGAGCCGTTGCCGAAAGCTCTACGCGCTGTCGCGAATACCCTGTCGTGCCTGCGTTTGCGATGTTGTGCCCTGTCACGGCCAGGCCGTACTGGTGTGCAAGCATCGCACGACGCGCGGTTTCCAGGATTTGTGATATGCCAGCCATCAGGCGCTCTCCTCTCAGAAGTTACACACGGTGATCGACCAGCTGACGCGTATGATCATCCGTCACAAGCCGCAGAGTATCCTGCACAAACCGCAGCGACCGCTGCAGGTGCAACCGGTTCTGGTTGTTCATGTGCAGGATCCGTTCAACCACTGTCTTTAGCCGTGCCGCCATCGTGGAGATCCGCACAGCATCTCCCGCAGCCAGGTGCTTCAGAAGTGTTTCGACAGGAACGTTGCGTGTTCCGGCCTCCGCCGGGAGTGCGCCGGTGTCAACCAGTTCCGCGGTCAACCGTGTGCGCTCAATCTCCAGTTCCCGGAACGGCCTCAGGAGCGTGTCTTCCTGCGCAAGCAATGACGTGAGGACATCGCTCTGGAGTCCGACGATCGACTGCTGCTTCCGGGTGAGCAGCTGGAGGAGGGCTTCACCCATCTCCACCTCCGTCTCCATGACTCGTTCGAGTTCTTCAATTTTCGTCATTGAGTGCGGGCTCCTGTTGTTCGAAATCCCGGAGATACTGGAGAACTCTGTCGACATACTCCTGCGTTTCCTTGTACGGCGGAACACCCTGATACTTGTCCACGGCACCCGGTCCGGCATTATATGATGCGAGCGCATGTTCCACATTCCCCTGGAACCGTTCGAGCATCTGGCTCAGGTATTTCGCGCCTCCGCGCACATTCTGACGCGGGTCCCACACATTGCGCACGCCCATGGCAGCAGCTGTGGAATCAATCAGTTGCATCAGGCCCTTTGCATTCCTGGACGATTGCGCCGTCGCACGTCCCGCCGACTCGGTGGCGATCACTGCTTTCAGAAGCTGTGCATCCACGCCATGTTCCCGTGCGGCATCACTGATGATCGGGGACAGATTCTCCACTCGTTGCCGCACGGTGTCAGGCAATGCCGGTTGTGAGGAGATCCCTGAAACACCGGTCCGGGAAGACGCTCCCTGCAGCCCGCCCTGGCGGCTCATCACCGGCCAGCTTGCGACTGTTCCTGACAAGGAGGCACGTGCGGTGTCTGCAGCACGTGTGGTGTCTGGAACACCTGTGGTGTCCGTGTCACGTGCGGGCGCCGGTTGGGCGGGGAAGGAGGTGTCCGTGGACTGCCCTGACCCACCGGGACGGGCAGCGGAGTCCTTCGAACTGCGCAATGCTCCCCCATCGGATGCCGTTTCTGTCCGCGGCATCTCTTCGCCGGTGATCCTCTTGTACAGCATTTCACCCAGCCCGAGACTGCTGCTTTGGGAGATGTGCCGGGCCAGTTCGATGTCAAACATCCCTTCCATCATGTCCGCGCCATAGCCATTGCCCGAAGTTTCCTCCCTGGGGATGCTCGAGCGCATGCTCTTGAGCATATAGCCCACGAGCACGGCCTCAAACTCCTTCACCGCATTTTGCAGGCGGAGTTTCTGGTGTGCATCCAGCGGCTGCTGGCGCTGCACACTCTGCATCTGCCCCTTGGAGTTCACGGGTTCCATCAGATGATCACCAGCTCCGCGTTCAGTGCGCCGGAGCGTTTCAGTGCCTGAAAGATCGCAATGATATCCCGCGGGGTGACTTTCAGCGCATTCAGCGTTTTTGCCACATCCTGGACGGTCGCAGCGCCGTCAAAGGCCATCACCGTCGCAGAATCCTCACTGGCATAAACAGCCGTGAGCTGCGTGGACACGGTCTGGCCCTGAGAGAACGGAGTCGGCTGGGAGATCACCGGTGTCGATTCGATCTCGATGTTCAGACCCCCGTGCGATATCGCAGCCGGCAGGATGGTCACCGCGCCGCCAACCACGATCGTTCCTGTCCTCTCGTTGATCACCACCTTTGCCGTCACATCCGGCGTCACTTCCAGAAGTTCCACGAGAGAAATGAATTCAACGAGCCGCCCATCCTGGCGATATCCCGCCGGCACCAGAATCGTGATTCTGGATGCGTCGTCCGGAATCGCGATCCGTTCGCCGATCCTGGTATTGACGGCTTCCGCGATCCTTGTCGCTGTGGTAAAATCTGCTTCCATGAGAACCACCGCCATGGTGGAATCCTGCGTGAAGGATGCGTCCACGGCGCGCTCGAGAATGGCCCCGCCCGGAATCCTGCCGGTTGCGGTGTGATTGCGGCGGACTTCATTGCCATTGGCGCGGACGCTGATCCCGCCGACGGAGAGCGGTCCCTGTGCCATGGCATAGACTGCACCGTCAATCCCGGACAGCGGCGTCATCAACAACGTCCCTCCCTGCAGACTCGTGCCATCGCCCATCGACGACACGATGACGTCGGTGGTGCCGCCCTCTTTGGCAAAGCCGGGCACGGTGGCCGTCACCATCACCGCGGCAACATTGCGCAGTCGCAGGTCATTCTGCGGCACGGTGATCCCGAACCGCTTCAGCATGCTGGACACGGATTGCAGTGTGAATGTGGACCGCTGGGAGTCACCCGTTCCGTTGAGCCCCACCACCAGGCCATAGCCGATCAACTGCTGGCTGCGCACGCCCTGGACATAGGCAATATCCTTGATCCGGATCGCTCCGATGGCCTGCGTGCCGATGAGCAGCAGGCCCACTGCGAGAACGCCAATTCTGTTCATGCCACCCTCACTTAAAAGAGCCAGTGCAACAATTTCGTGATCCATCCCGGGCCCTGCGCCCGTGCGACGATGCCGCCTCCCTCGAACGCAATCCGCGCGTCCGAGATATTGTAGGAGTACACACTGTTATCGGCCTGGATGTCGGAAGGACGCACAATGCCCGAGATCGTGATGATCTGCTCCTCGCCGTTGATGATGATCGTCCGGTTTCCGGTGATCATCATGTTGCCGTTCGCCAGCACCGAGTCGACCCGCGCGCTGATCCGTGCACGGACGGACCCGTTCGATGAGGTGGCCCCTTCACCCTTGAAGGAGTTGCCCGAACCGACGCCGACCGAGACATCCGGCATCGATTCCTTTCCTGCATGGCCTGCAGCGGAGAACGAGATATTGCTCGAGCGTTCGGCCGACGTGCTTGCGTCATTGGACGCACTGGAGGTTTCCACGACGAGCACCGTTACAGCGTCGCCGATCCGGGTCGCCTTCTGGTCTGCAAACAGCGACCGGCCAACGTTTCCGCGCATATCCTGTGCAAGACCTGACGCGGTACACGCCAGCATGGCAATGACACACAAGGTTGTTCTCATACTGTACTCCTTCCTATTCAACCGGAACGGCTACGGTCCGTTCGTTCTGGACCTGGGCTTTCAGCCGTTCGCCCCGTCCCTGTACTGACACATCGATCACTTCCCCCTTGTGCCCGTCTTCGCGTGCGACGCCTTCCGCGGTCAGCGTCACGGAACCGGCACGGACGCGCACGTTGACCCTGTCGCCCTGCATGACCAGCGGGACAGGTTCAAACAGATCTTCATACAGAATGCTTCCCTGCGCCACGATCCGTCGCGTCCGGGTGCCCGCCAGCGCTGCCGTGTCCAGAACGACAGGACGGTCCAGGAACGTCGTCTCCATCCGGAGGACACGATAGTCATCGGGCGTCACCGTAGTCCGCCAGGGGATCATGCGGGTCGCAACAAGGACGTCGGCGTAGGTGCGGATGAATGTCGACACCATGCACCGCTGTACGATCATTCCGCCGGACTCGACTGTCACGACAAAGGCCACGGCTCCCTTGAGCTTTGTGGATGTACCCGGCTCAACGTGGAGCTGATAGTCCGCGCTCCTCACGCGAACGCTGTCCGGGACCGAGCGGAACGTGAGTTCAGGCTGTTCATGCACACCTGAGCTCCGCGCGGCAACGTAGGCGCGGACCGCCTCCCGGACATCATCCGGACGGACGACGAACGCGTCACCGGCTGCAGCCGGAGTGCACACGACGGCCATCACCACGGCCATCATCACTATGAATCTGTGCTTATCCACGCTTGATGTTGTTTGCAATATCCAGCATCTCTTCGACGGTCTTGATGGTTTTCGCATTGATTTCATATGCCCTCTGTGCCGTAATCATGCCAACCATTTCCTCGACAACGTCCACATTGGAAGATTCCAGCATACCCTGCTGCAGTTCGCCAAACCCTTCGCTCCCCGCCGTGCCCAGAAGCGGGGAACCGGAGGCGGTGGTTTCGACGAACAGGTTCCCGCCTATGGCCCTGAGGCCCGCAGAATTGACGAATTTGGCCAGTTCGAACTGTCCGAGCTTCACAGGATCACCGCCCCCGGTCGATGTTGCTTCGATGGTTCCATCGCGCGCAATGGAGATCGTGGAAACATCGTCGGAGAATGTCACTGCGGGTTCGACGAGATACCCCTGTGCGGTCACCAGTGATCCTTCGCCTGAAATTTTGAGTGACCCGTCGCGAGTGTACGCAAGCGTCCCATCGGGCCGACGCACCTGAAGGAAGCCCTCTCCATCGATGGCCACATCCAGCTGGTTTTGCGTTGGCTGGATGTCACCCTGTGCGAAGCTCTTCAGTGTGGCCACCGGCACCGTGCCGGTACCCACCTGCAGCTCGACGGGCTGTTGCACATTCGGGTTCTGCGACGTCCCGGTGCTCTTCAGGGTCTGATACATCAGGTCCTGAAATTCAGGCCGGCTTTTCTTGAACCCTGTGGTATTCACGTTCGCCAGGTTGTGCGCAATCGTGTCGATGTTCAACTGCTGCGCCGCCATGCCTGTCGCCGCCGTACGCAATGCTCTGTTCATCGGTTCTTCCTCTCCTTGTGTCTGTTACAGCCGGCCTACGTCCATCGACCGGTCCAGAGTCGCGTCCTGCGACTGAATCATCTTCTGATCTGCTTCAAATGCCCTGCTCAGTTCAATCATTGCAATCATTTCTTCGATGCCGTCAACATTGGAATCCTCGAGGAACCCCTGGTGCATCACCACCTGTTCCTGAGGCACGTCCAGCAGCCGCTCTCCATCCGGCACAAACAGCAGGGACTCGTGGTCTTTCTGCAGTGCCGCAGGATTCTCTGCCGTGACTATCCGGAGTGTGCCGAACGTATCTTTGTTAGAGGAAATCTCACCTCCGACATTGACTGCGATTGTGTCCTGCCTCATCTTGTCGAGGTTCGGGATCTGTATCCGGCCCGCTGTGCCGAGCACCGGATATCCCTCTGCAGTCACCAGAGTGCCCTCGCTGCTCAGCGTGAAATTGCCGTTCCGTGTCAACCGGACCCCGCGAGGGGTATCGACCGCGAAGAAGCCATCGCTCGCCAGTGCAAGGTCGAACGGGTTCTTCGTTTCACGCATTGCGCCGGCGGAGAGATCGATGTACCGTTGTGTATCGACACCGGTCAGGTCCGCGCGCCCGTCGGCTTTTGCAGCAGCGGATTCCTGGAGCATCCGGACGAACATGCGGTCCCGTTTGAAACCGGTCGTGTTGACATTTGCCAGGTTGTTGGCGATCACTTCCATGCGCGTCATTTTGGGCCGCATGGCGGCTTCCGATGAATAGATCCCTTTGATCATCGCTGAGCCTCCTTCTTCTCTTCCGCCATGGACTTCAGTTTCATTGCAAGATCGAATTCACCCCTTCCCACTCCCATCTTGCGGGCTGCCTGGACCCGCTGGGTTGACGTCGTGGCATGGGAGAGGACAGCGTTCAGACGGTCGGGCGTGAGCGCTGATGTACCGCGGTCGTGAAGCCTCTGCGCCAGGGCGATTTCTTCGCTCCCCCGTCTGAATGTTCGTGCCAGCTGCAGCGATGTCTCCCGTTCATTCTCATCTTCCGGTATCTCATCCTGTGTCGAGGTCCGGATCAGGTCATTCAGCATCCGGGCCTCTTCCTCCGAACGCCCGCGGTATCCTGTTTCAGCCTCGTCAACCGGCAGGGCAGCGGCGCGCAGCGCAGCATCCTCCGGAAGCGTGTGCCGGCTGGTCCGTCTCACCGCATTCCTCCGCATCAGATACCATGCGCCCAGGGCGGTGGCTGTAGACACGAAACTTACAAAGAGACTGATGAGCAGTGCCATACCCGCAGAGAGACCGGATGCCTGCGTGGCTTCCGGTGCAGAAGAGGGAGCCGGGGAAATCTCCTGGCTTTCCGTTTCCACCTGGCTCATTGCCAGGGCGGGTATGTCGATGAGAGAAACCTTTACCGGTGAGTTTTCAATTGGCACAGGGTTTTCGGCCTGCGCAGATGTCGATTGTCCCGCAGCAGAACGGCCTGTGCCGCGGCCTGCGACACCCGCAGGCCCGTCATGTTCCCGGACGCCCGCGGCCGGTGCTTTCGCCGCAGGAGCAGCGGCAACCCGTGTTCGTGCAGGCTCCGAGGATGTCTCCGAGGCGATTGCCCCGGCTGCTGCTGCAGCACGATTCTGTTTGGGTACTGATGACCCGGCTATTGCAGACCTCCCGCCGGCCTCGCCATGGACATCGACGTAGAGTTCCCCTCCGCCGGCCGGGCTGACGCACCGATACGAGCTTCCTCTTGCCAGCGTCAGTGTAGCCAGAAGACTGCCATCAGCAGCGCGGGAGAATGTGATGGATTGGACTGGTCCGGATGCAAGATCCTTCCGAGTGATGGTCCCGGCCGTTGCCGGACGCGTCTGCGGGAAGATGAGCCGGAGCGATCCCTTCGTCTGTTCCGATGAAAACCGGACATCGCCTTCGAACGCAAACGTCACGCGGCAGTCGCCGTCCCGGACGCTTGACCGCACGTACTTCAGAACGGAGAACTGCTCGGCACAGACTTCTCTCCCGATCAGGAGCAGGACGGCGAACGCCGCAGCTCTCACTGCCGTACGGTTCATTGCGGTGCCCTCCACACAGGAAGAAAGATGGTGAACGTGGTCCCTTTGCCCACTTCGCTTTCGACCCGGATCTCTCCCTTGTGCTGGGCGATGATCTTGCTGCAGATGGCGAGGCCGAGTCCCGTCCCCTTTTCACCCTTTGTGCTGAAGAAGGGTTTAAAGATCTTTTCCAGGTGGTCCTTTTCGATACCCTGGCCGGTGTCGGAGATCTTCACGCAGACATGGAACCCGGTCAGGCTCGTGGAGACGCCGATAGTCCCGCCCTTGGGCATGGCATCCCGGGCATTGATGAGCAGGTTGAGGAACACCTGCTGGAGATAGTTCGCGTTCCCCCCCACGTTGGGCAGGTCCTGTGCCAGACTCTGGTCGAACTCAATCCCGTTTCCTTCAAACTCGTGCTGCACCATCATCACGATATCCTCGATCGCTTTGTTGACGTCGATCGGCTCGGTCGTGACTTCCTCTGAGGCGTTGCGGGAGAAGTTCATCAGGCGCAGCGTGATATCCGACAGCCGCTTCAATTGCTTGCTGAACATATCCATCCAGTTGGGCAGCGGACGGCCGGCCTGCACGAGATCCATATGAAGCATCAGCACCTGGAGGGGATTCTTGATTTCATGTGCGATGCCCGCAGCCAGCTCGCCGATGGCGGCCAGTTTTGCGGCCTGGACCATTTGCGCCTGGGACGACTTGAGTTCGTCGTTTGCTTTCAGCAGCTGCTGATACGTTCTCCAGTTCTCCACCCCGACCGCCGCCTGATTGGCGAGCACCGAGAGCAACTGGATGTCCTGGTTGGAGAATTCCTGCTGGGATTTCTCCGTATGAATGATGAAGATCCCGATTCCCTGGCTGCGCAGGATGAGCGGCACGATCACAAAATTCCGTGAGCTGGTCTTCGACAGCATGTGTTCCAGGTCGGGAATGATGACTGTCTTCTTTTCTGCAATCACCCAGTCCACGATCCCCGCTTCAAGCTGATGTTCCGCTTCATTCTGCAGGCGCGGCGATCCTTTCGATGACAGGGGGATCAACCGGCTGGAGGTGGACTGAAACAGGAAGATGTTGCTGTCGAGCACCGGTATGACCTGGCGCGTCAGCTCGATCAGCGCGCTGACGATCAACTCCGGCTCGGTGGCCGTGCTGATGATGTTCGACAGCCGTTGTGTGGCAACCAGTTCATCGATGGAGCTGCGAATGGCGAGGTTGTTCTGATTGAACTGCACGTTTTCCTGGCGCAGAATGTCGATGGTTTTTTCCAGCGCCCGAATGTATGTTTCGCGGCTTTCGATGAACTGCTCAAACTGTGGGAGACCTTCCTCCAGCAGCTCAAGACGGTTCTTTTTCTTCGGCTCAGAGTCCATGGTCGTCCTGATGACTACCCTTCCTGCGTGTGATCGAACTGCGTAACCGCTTCGAGGTCGGACTGGACCAGTTGGCGGTAGCTTTGCATGTATTCCTGAAGCACCTGGACATCGTTCAGCTGCAGGTGGCTCAGGGCATCCGGGTCAAAATCCACGCCCTTGTCGAAATCCATCGGCTGGGGCTTCATGCGCCAGGCAAAGATATCGGCGCAGTGTATCAATGCCACGAGGTCCTTGTTTTGTTTAGCCAGCCCCGGCGTATGGTGCATGGTGATGGCTTCCACCAGATGGTTCGGCAGATTCCAGCGCTCCGCCAGCCACCCTCCCACATCGGCGTGTGTCACGCCCAGCACGCTTTCCTCCGCCTCCAGGGCGGTCAGATCGGTTTCCTTGATGATCTCCGTCATCCGCCGGTATTCGTTTTTGAAGTAGCGATGCAGCACCGAAATGCCCATATCGTGCAGCAGTCCGCCGACAAACACCTCGCCGGAGACCCGGTATCCCAGGTCGCGGGCAAGTCGCCGTGCAAGGACGCCGCTCAGGATCGAATGATCCCAGAATGCCTTCGCGTCGAAATGGGCATCCGATTTCCGTTGCAGCGAGCTGACCAGAGAGATGCTGATCACGATCTCTTTGAGTGCATCGTACCCGAGGACAATGATGGCGAAATCGATCGTGGAGATCTTCCTCGGGAAGCCGTAGAACGGCGAGTTGGCAATCTTCAGGACCTTCGCAGTCAGCGCCTGGTCCGTCGAGATCACTTTGCCCAGCCTGGATGCACTGGTCTTCGGATTGTCGACGAGTTCGACGACCTCCATAGCGATCGTTGGGAGAGCAGGCAGCTGAATAATGCTCTGCACTTTGTCTCTGATGGATTCAGGTGTCATCATGTGAAAAGCCTTCCCCCGTTACATACATCCATGGGTGTTCCTGTTCTCTTTGGCCGCAGCCATGCTCCGGAAAGCTGTTCAGGCAGAGCCTGGAGTGAAGAGCGGTGCATATGTGTCCGCGCACTACGCATAGGGTCTGCTTTTACGCCTCCATCATCACCAGTTTGTTCCGAAGCTGCCGCAGCACGTCCGAATGGATCTGGGAGATGCGTCCCTCTGACAGCTCAAGGACTTTCGCGATCTCGGTGAACTTCAGGCCTTCATAGTAATAGAGTGCGATCACCAGTCGCTCGCGTTCGGGGAGCTGATTGATGGCATCCCGGAGTATGCGTCGTGTCTCCCGGTCGCGGAGATGCTCGAACGGCGTTGGCCCGTCAGACGGCGCGGCATCGAGCGGTTCGGCGCTGCCGGACCCGGCCGCCATTTCCGCATCGCGGTGAGGCCCTCCGCCCATGAGTGCATGGTATTCTTCCAGGGACAGTCCAAGCTTGCCCGCGATTTCCGCCGCAAGCGGCTCCCGGCCCTGTTCCTGCATGATCTGGTGGGCAGCCTTTCCCATCCGCCGCGATGTTTCCCGTACGGAGCGGGGCACCCAGTCCAGTTTCCGCAATTCGTCAAGAATCGAGCCGCGGATGCGCGGCACTGCATAGGTCTCGAATTTCACGCCATGGGCCGGCGTAAATCGCTCCACCGCCGCCAGCAGCCCGAGTACCCCGAAATGCACGACGTCGTCAAACTCCAATCCCTGAGCCTTTGCGTGCTGGTACAGACCGAACTTGCTCACCACGTAGCGCACCAGATCGAGATAGTGCACCACGAGCTTCCGCTTCAGATCCGGCGCCCGGTTCCGGAGGAATTCTTCCCACAGAATTTGGTTCGAGTCCTGCATCGCTCAATGATTTCCGTTTGTCATGCTGCTGCCGGCGTCTGGGACGATGATGATCCCGGTCCCTCCGCCGCTGCTTCGTGTTCCTCATGTTTCTGCGCGGCTGCCGTTCTCTGCGGAGCCGCGTGTTTCATATTTGTCGCCACCATCAGAAGGATCACCTGCGCAAACACCACCGCAATGAACACGATGAATGCGCGCGCAACGATTGCGAACAGGGGAAGGTCCTGCGTGCCGAACAGCACTGCCGAGACGCAGAATGCCAGGACCCCGACTTGGAACACCACTTTTGTCATAAGGCCACCGTCCGTGTAAGTGCACCCTGAACATGGTCGTGCATGAGCGCATGACCCAGCGATTGCAGCGACAGCGCGGCCGCAGACCGCGGAAACGCGTTGACCAGCGGCTCCTGCCGCCGGATCGCCTCGCCGGCATGCTCGTCCCGGGGAATGATTGCCGCGCACGGCAATTCACGGCCCAGGAAGTGCTTCACGGCCGCGCGGAGCTTCGACGCGGTTTCCTCCCCCTCCCGGACCGCCCGGACGTTGTTGATGACCACTTCAACCCGCTGTCCCGGAGCGCTGATGCCAAGCACCTTTATCATGGCGTACGCGTCCATCACCGCCGTCGGCTCCGGTGTTGTTACAACAAGCACGCTGTCCGCCTCCTCGCCGTACCGGATGATCTCGGGCGTCAGTCCGGCTGCAGTGTCGATGATGATGACGTCACTCCGCTGGTCACTGTTCAGGAGATCCCGGAGAAGTGCTGCCTGCCGCTCGCCCTGCAGCAGCGGGTAGTGTGTCTCTCCGGAGCTACCCGGAAGCAGGCGCAGACCCGGTGCCAGCGTGATCAGCACACTCTCCAGATCCCGGTCGCCGCGCAGGACATCCCCCAGGCGGAATCTCGGTACAACACCCGCCATCACATCCAGACCGGCCAGGTTGCCGTCCGCATCGACGAGCAGAACCTGCTTCCCCAGCATCGCAAATGTCAGACCGACGTTGAGTGCCACCGTGCTCTTTCCCACGCCCCCTTTGCCGCTGGTGACAGTCAACACGTACGGCCTGGCGGACCGGGCTCCTTCTGCATACGCGCGCACTGCTTCACGCATCCGTGTGGCCTGATCATGCATGAGCCATCTCTCCCGTATACACCATGGCGGCAAGCTGGGAAGCTTCCACCCTGCGGATGTCATCGGGCACCGCCTGCCCTGTTGTGACATAGGAAAGAGGGAGCTGGTGCCGGTGAATAATGCTCAGCATCGGGCCATACGAGGCCGCTTCATCCAGTTTCGAGAAGATCAGCCGGTTCGGTTTCACCACTTTGAACTGGTCAATGATTTCTTCGCAGGTCTTTACGTTGGTGGACGCGTTCAGCACGAGGTGCGTCTCATCGGGATCGGCCGCAGACACGAACTTCGCGAGATCATGCAGGTCCTTCTTCGACCGTTGACTCCGGCCGACGGTATCGATGAAGACCATATCCTTGCTCCGGAATTTCCTGAGCGCCGCGTTCATATCCGACGGCTTGTACACAACATCCATCGGGATATCCGCGATGCCCGCAAACGTGCGCAGCTGTTCGATGGCACCGATCCGGTACGTATCGGCCGAGATGAGGCCCACATCCAGTCCGGTCAGAAGCTTGTTGATGGCTGCAAGCTTTGCAATGGTCGTCGTCTTGCCCACGCCGGTCGGACCGACGAGCGCAATGACGCGGGTTTTCTTCCGTCGCGATTTTCCCCAGTCCGCCGTTGGAATGATGCCCGCGATCGCCGTCAGCAACTGCTTCTCCAGATACTGCTTGTTGGTCATCTGATCCTGGCTGGCGTGCGTATAGACCTCCTGGATGATGTCTGCGGCAAGGCGTTCATCCACATCATGCTGCACGAGACGTCTGTACGCCCTTTGCAGTGCATCGGGCAGCGCGGGCATCCGGGAATATTTCAGATGCTCGACGATGGCCTTCAGGGTTCCCTTCACATCTTCCATGTCGCCGCGCAGTTCCACCAGCTCCGCGGGATTGGGTCGCCGCCTGCTCCCTGCCATCGGCCGGGGATCTTCACCCTGCAGCTCGCCGAACTCCTCAGCAACGCGGCGGAGCCCTGCGAGAGTGCTCTGCTCATCGAGCTGAGCACGCGACTCCTCCAGATGCTTCCCAAAACCTGCCGCGCCGGAACGCTGCCGGTACGTGTTCGGTGCTGCCTGCGGAGCGTCGTCGATCGCCCCCGTCACTTCGTAGGCCTCGCGCCCGAAGAAACTGAACGGCCCGCCCCTGGTGATCTTCTTGCTGCTGATGACAATCGCTTCGGGCCCGAGTTCAGCTTTCATCTGTTCGGTCGCTTCCTTGAGCGAATGGGCGACGAATCGCTTAATCCTCATAGTCCGCCTCAAGCTTTCCTAAGAATTCCACTTCCGTATCCGGCGGAAGTTCCGTAAACGAGAGCACCGTCACTCCCGGGAACGCGGTGTGGATCAGCCGGTAGAAATACGGGCGCACGGTGGCCGCACACAGAATGACCGGTGTGTACCCGTGGCTCCGCATTGCCTCAATATTCCTGGTCAGACTTGCGTGAATCGACTGAATGGCCTGCGGAGAAAGGCCCAGACTCGGGCTTGCCTCCCGCTGGTTTTGCAGTGCCGACGTGATCGTCTGCTCCAGACGCGGATCCATGGCAATTGCATGGATCATCCCTCTTGCGTCGCCGTACAGACGCGCAATCGTCTCGGAGAGCGAGTGACGCACGTACTCGGTCAGGACATCCACGTTCTTGGTCACCCTGCTGTAGTCGGCCAGCGATTCCAGAATCGTCACGAGATCCCGCACAGGAATCCCTTCCCTGAGAAGATTCTGCAAGACCTTCTGTACCGAGCCGGTCGGCAGGAGCTCGGGTGTGAGCTCTTCGACGACGGCCGGATAATCCTTTTTCAGATTTTCAATCAGCTTCTTCGTCTCCTGCCTGCCCAGAATCCGGTCGGCGCTCCTGCGCAGGATTTCCTGCAGGTGGGTAGAGAGCACTGCCGCAGGTTCGACCACCGTGTACCCCGCGAGCTCTGCATGCTCACGCTCGGTGCCGGAGATCCACACAGCAGGCAGACCGAATGCAGGTTCACGCACCTCCTGCCCCTTCAGCGCCCCATCCGCAGTGCCCGGGTTCATCGCCAGATACCGGTCCATCAGAAGCGATCCGGTTGCCGCAACATTGCCGCGGATCTTCACCACGTACTCGTTCGGATCCAGCTGGAGATTGTCCCGGACGCGAACTGGAGGGATTACAATGCCCAGGTCGATGGCCAGCTGGCGACGCATGTTCGTAATGCGGGCGAAGAGGTCTCCATTCCGTGCTTCGTCGACCAGCGATATGAGTCCGTAGCCGATCTCCAGCTCCACCGGATCCACCTGAAGGTAGTCCTCTACGCGATCCTCTTTGGGCACCGTCGTGGTCGACGGCATGGCTTCTGCCGCTGCCGCCGTTTGACGGTCACGCAGCTTTACGTATCCCATCCCTCCCGTGACCGTGGCGAGCACCAGGAATGGCAGCGTCGGCAGTCCGGGGACAATAGCGAAGAGAAGCAACGCACCGGACGCGATGAGGAGCGTTTTGGGCCGGCCGAACACCTGACTCTGGATTTCTTTGTCGAACGCATTGCCCGCAGCGCTGCGTGTCACAATCATGCCTGCAGAGACCGCCACGACCAATGCCGGGATCTGCGTCACCAAACCGTCCCCCACGGTGAGCAGCGTGTACGTCTGCAGGGCTTCGGTAAACGACAGGCCCCGCTGTGCCACGCCGATGACAAACCCGCCGATGATATTGACGATGTTGATCAGCAGTCCGGCGATGGCGTCGCCTTTGACGAACTTGCTGGCGCCGTCCATCGCACCGTAGAATTCGGCCTCCCGGGAGATCTCCCGTCTCCGTTCCCGGGCCTCTTGTTCGGTGATCATGCCGGCGTTCAGGTCAGCGTCAATCGCCATCTGTTTGCCCGGCATGCCGTCAAGGGTGAACCGCGCGGCAACCTCGGCGATGCGGCCGGCGCCTTTGACGATCACGACGAACTGGATCAACACAAGAATCAGGAAGATGATGAAGCCGACGACATAGTTCCCCTTCACCACGAACGAGCCGAATGCGGTGATCACTTCTCCCGCATATGCCTCCCCGAGAATAAGGCGCGTCGCCGCAACGTTCAGCCCGAGCCGGAACATGGTCAGAATCAGGAGCAGTCCGGGAAACACCGAGAGCTCGAGGGGGTTGGTCAGATACATGGACACCATCAGCACGAGGATCGCAATTGTGATGTTGGCGGCCAGGAGCACATCCAGCAGCACCGCGGGGATCGGGACCACCAGCAAGGCGAGGATGAAGATCACGCCGACAGCGAGGAGCACGTCGCTGTTCGCCCCCATCACCTTGAGGGGAGAAGTCCAGAGGGTACGTCCCTGTGTTGTCGCGAGTGCGTCCATCTGATCAGTTCATCGCGTATGTGTGTGACGATTGTTTGAGCCGGTAGATCGTGGCGAGCAACTGTGCCACTGCCTGGAACAGTTTCTCGGGGACTTCCTGCCCCACATCCACGGACCGGTAGAGCGCCTGGGCCAGCGGCTTGTCTTCCACGATAGGAACGTTGCTGGCAAGGGCGATTTCTTTAATCTTCAGCGCCACGAGGTCTGCTCCTTTGGCCACGACCTTCGGTGCGTTCATTTGCTCGGCGTTGTAGCGCAACGCGATGGCAAGGTGCGTCGGGTTGGCCACGACCACGTCCGCCTTCGGCACATCCTGCATCATCCGGCGGTAGGCGACGCGGCGCTGGATGCTCCGGACGCGCCCCTTAACCGTCGGATCGCCTTCCATGGCCTTCATCTCTTCCTTCACTTCCTCCCTCGTCATGCGCAGGTCCCGCTCGTGTTCGAACCGCTGGAAGAAGAAGTCGACAACGGCCAGGACCAGGAATGCCAGCGCCATCCTGATCCCGAGACCGAATGCGCTTTGTCCAATGTACCCGAGTATGCCGGCAGGATCGCTTTCCACGAGGCTCGGCGTCTCCACAATCACTCCCTCCACGGCGGAGTAGGCCACGAGTCCGACAACCAGCACCTTCACCAGACTCTTGAGGAGTTCCATCAGCGACCGGCGTGAGCCAAGAATCCGTTTCAATCCTTCCAGGGGATTGATCTTGGCAAAACTCGGCTTCAGGACCTCCAGCGAAAAGACAAAACCGACCTGGCTGTACGTGGAGGCCAGTCCGATGATCATGACGCCCAGGATGACCGGGGCCATCAGGATGCCGAGGTTTACCATTCCTGACCCGGCGAGATTGTGCAGCGTGTCGATCGTCACGGGAAGCGAGCCCGCCCTCATGAATGCAGAGCGCGCGATCGTTGCCAGGCCGTTGACCAGGGCTCCCCCTCCGAAATAGAGGATGAGCAGGCCGAACAACAGCACGAACGCAGAATTCAGCTCGACACTCCGGGCAATCTTGCCTTTGCGCCGTGCTTCCTCACGCTTGTGCTCGCTCGCTGGTTCGGTTTTTTCCTGGAACGATTCTTCTGCCATGATTCTACATTACCCGTATGAGTTGAAGGACATCCTCTTCGAAGCCTGCCAGGAGATTCTTGAACGCATAGACCAGAAACGGGCCGGCAATCATCAGGACCACGAGCCCGACGCCGATCTTCAGAGAAAAGCTGACCATCAGCACATTGATCTGCGGTGCGACCCGCGACAGAATGGCCAGTGCAAGGTTGACAAGGAACGACGCCACGATGACCGGCGCGGCGCACTTCAATGCCACCATGAACACAACACCCGTCAGCGACACCAGTCCTTCGGCGGCCGCCCCGCGCACGGCAAATCCGCCAAGCGGAACTGCATCGTAGCTCAGCACGAGAGCCTGCAACACGAAGTGATGCCCGTTCATCAGAAGGAACACCAGCAACACTACCAGGTAGAGGAATTCTCCGACCAGATTGTTCGTCCCCGTATCAGGGTCGAAAGCGGTGGCAAGAGAAAGTCCCAGGTCGAATCCGATGAGTTCTCCCGCTGCACGGACGCCGGCAAAAATGAGCCCCATGGCAAACCCGATCAGGAGTCCCGTCAGGATCTCCTGGGCTGCCAGCATCGCAAGGCCCATCAATTGCATGTCGATCTGCGGGTTCTTTGCTGCAAGCAGCGGATACAGCACAAACGCCATGAATACACCCAGGGCTGCCTTGACCTGCACGGGCACACTGACATGCCCGAGAATGGGTGCAAGCGCAATGATCGCCGTGCACCGCAGAAACAGGAGCAGGAACAGGACCAGCTGGAGTGCGTAGATTTCCATGACTTAGCGCCCGAGTCCGGGAATCTGACTGAATACGTTCAGCGTGAAGCTGATCATGACCTCCATCATCCATGGCAGCGTCAGCACCGCCACAATGGCCACGATGATGATTTTCGGAACAAACGTGAGCGTAATTTCCTGAATTGACGTTGCTGCCTGAAACACGGCAATGACTAACCCGATGATCAGAGAGAGCACGAGCATCGGCGACGACACGAGAAGCATCGTATAGAACGCCTCACGGAAGAGATAGACCACCAGTTGTTCGGTCATCGTCGTCGTTCTCCCCTTCGCCCTTAGTGGAAACTTTCCAGTAACGACCGCACTACCAGATGCCAGCCGTCCACCAGGACAAACAGCAGCACCTTGAACGGCAGCGAGATGAGCACGGGGGGAAGCATCATCATCCCCATCGACAGAAGGATACTGGAGATGACCATATCGATGACCAGGAACGGGATGAAGAGCAAAAACCCGATCTGGAATCCGATGCGCAATTCGCTGATGGCATACGCCGGGATCAGTGCATGCAGCGGCACATCTTCACGGCTCTGGGGCTTGTCCACGCTGGCCAGCCGGACAAACAATGCAAGATCCTCTTCCCGCGTCTGGCGGAGCATGAACTCCCGGATCGGCACAACGCCGCGGTCATATGCCTGCTGCAATGTGATGGTGTTGTTCATGTAGGGCTGAATCGCCTCCTGGTTCACACGCGACCAGGTCGGGGCCATCACAAAAAACGTCAGGAACATGGCCAGACCGATGATGACCTGCGAGGGCGGCACCTGCTGCAAGCTCAGTGCCTGACGGAGGAAGTGCAGGACAACCACGATGCGCGTGAAGGCTGTCGTCAGAATGAGAATCGCCGGTGCAAGCGAGAGGATGGTCATCAGGAACAGAATCTGCAGAGTGACCGAGACGTCTTCCGGCTTGGTGGCTTTGCCCACTTCCACCGAGAGCTTCGGCAGGGGCAGGGCCTTGTCCTGGGCATCCACAACGCCCACGACCACAAGCATCAGCAGCACGATGACGAGCCAGCGCTTCATGCGTCTTTCTTCTCCAGTTTCCTGTTGACTACGGTATTCAGCGTTGCCTGCAGCTGTGCCGCGAAGCCGCTCATCCGCCCGGTGCGCGGGGGGACGACCTGCTCGGCGCCCGACGCCCGGACCTCCTCGTCCGCCAGCTCAGTCAGCATCTGCATCCCCTGCTCGCTGATGCCCACCACAAGGATTTTCCCGGCCACCTTCAGCACGACCACCGATTTTTTCGGCTGGAGCGACTTTCTGCCGAGAATGTGTATGGGGACAGAGAGCTCGTTCGACATTCCTCCTGCCACGCCAAAACGCTTCAGGACGAACACGAGTCCGAACATGAGCGCCAGAACCGCCCCGAGCGAAAGGATCATTTTCAGAACGATCCATTCCATGGCTTATCGCCCGAGCCCCTTCACCCGTTCTTCGGTATCCACCAGACTGGTAATTCTGATGCCGAAGTGTTTTTCGATCACCACCACTTCACCCTCGGCCATCTTCTTGCCGTTGATGAGTATATCCACCGGTTCACTCGCCAGTTTTTCGAATTCCACCACCGAACCCCGCTGCAGATCCAGGATATCCCGGATCAGCATCTGTGTCCGGCCCAGCTCAATGGCGACAGGCAGTGTCAGGTCCATCAGCAGGTCGAGCTTGCGATCGCGTTGTCCTTCCGTACCTGCCGACGCTTCCAGCGACTGGAACTGTGCATTCCGCACATCCACGGGGGCTTCGGCGGTGCTGATCCCTGATCGGGGACGTGTGCTGCATTTCCGGAGAAACCGATTCTTGCATTCCCATCTATGCTCCTGATGACTGTTCCCGAAGAACTTTTGACACCTTGACCGCCATTTTGCCTTTGGAAATTCCCGGCCGGCCCAGTGCGCGGGTCTTTCCTCCGATCTGGACCTGCACATCCCCCGTGAGCGGGATGTTTGAACGCAGGATATCTCCCGGTTCGAGATGCAGCAGCTCACGCACCGTGATCGCCGTCTCTCCCAGGACCGCCACCGTCTCCACCGCCGTCTCGCCGATCTGGCGCATGACGAGGCTCTGCTTGTCGCCCTGCCCCTTCGCGGGAGTCATCCCGCTGAAGTGCTGCATGTTCAGCTTGGCGAGCACCTTCTCCAGCGCAAACGTGGGGAAGCAGAGGCTCATCTGGTACTTCTGTGTGCCAACGGTGACATCGAACGAAACCACCATGACGATTTCGCTTGACGGCGCAATCTGGACGAAGTCGCCTTCCATCTCATACCGCTCAAACTTGAACGTCAGCTCTGCGACCGTCTTCCACGCCCGCTGGACATCGGACAGGGCGTACTGGATGATCCCACGGACGATGCTCTGTTCGATCTTGGTGATCGGGCGCGCGGTCTTCTCCCCTTCGGCAACCCCGCCCATCAGGTGCTCCACCATCGCCAGCAGCAACGGCGGGCTCACCTCGAGAACGGCCAGAGCATCCGATTCCAGAATCCGGAACACATAGAACGAACTCGGACTGGTGATCGAGAGGACATACTCCGAGTAGAACAGCTGGTCAACCGAGGCAACTGCGATAGAGACGGAGGTCTGCAGGCGCGAGACGAGGTAGGAGCTGAACGTTTCGCCGAATCCCTCATGCACCGCCTGAAACGTCCGGAGCTGATTCTTCGAGAGCCGGTGGGGCAACCGGAAGTCGAAGGTGATGGCTTCCTTCTCCGGCGTGCGGGGCCCTGTGGAGCTTTCCGCCGCCGCCCGCTGTTCCGCGGACATCCCGGTCAACAGCGTGTCAATTTCCTGTTTGGAAAGGATTTCCGGCACAGTGCGCTCGCTACTGGATGATGAATTTGCTGAAATAGACATTGTGCAGCGTCCCGCTCTGCACCATCGCGCCGACCTTGCGTGCGATTTCCTGACGGAGCGCTTCACGCTGGTCGACCAGGGACAGCGTCACCATATCCTTGGATGTCAGGATGGTGTTCAACAGATCGCGGAGCTGCACGTCTTTGAGTTCGAGTTCCCTGCGCGCTTCCGGACTGCTCACTTCAAAGCCGATTGTCGTAAGCAGAAAGCGTGTCCCGTTGGTTCCGGCAGGGTTGACGATGATATCTTTCACGACATAGATGCTCACGGCACTCGTCCCACCGGCGTATTCTCCCGGGGCTCGCACCCCTTGTCCTCGCATTGCGGCCGCGGCAACAGGATCCAGTGATGCAGATGAGGCTGGCACGAAGAGTCTCGTAATCACAAAGTAGACGATGACGAGCTGGACGACAAAAACGGGGATGCCGAAGAGGAGCAACTTTCTCATCGACAACCCGCCTTCTGCTTCGGGTTCGGTGGTTTTGGCGGGCTGCTGAGCAGCGTCCGTTGTTTTGGCCATGGCAACACGACGTAGTTGTGGGACTCTTTCCCAGCATTGGTCAAAACACGTGCCATGGACTGCTGGAGAAACTGTCCGGAACTGATTGAATTACAGGGACTTCTGGCCGGGCAGGGGGGGGTGTTGGTGGCGAATATCGGCCAGATGGTGAGTGAAATGGCGCGGATGCGGCCAAATCATGATCGTTTCCGGGGAGTAGTCAAACAACGCCTTCTGTACGCAATGACCAGGTCTATGACGTTCTCCACGCTCTCCTGCACCATGAGCTTCTTGCCGGTCGATGTGGTGATCAGTGTGTCGGGTGTGCTTTCGACGAATTCGATCATGTCGGCATTTACCACGATCTTGGCATTTTGCAGCTTTGTCAGCTCGATCATTTGACGCTCCTTTAGGAGGACCGGAATTGTGAAGAAGGCAGCAGTCCCTTGCACGCCTCTCCTCACAATCCCGGCCTGGCTCCGTTTTCTCTGCATGGCGGCTCTACCTCAGCCGTTCTACATCTTCAGATTCACCAGCTCCTGCAGCAGTTCATCACTCGTACTGATGACCCGGGCGTTCGCCTGGAATCCGCGCTGCGCCATGATCATTTTCGTGAACTCATCTGCAAGGTCCACATTGGACTGTTCCAATGCGCCCGGGGTCAGCGTTGACACCTCGCCCGGCTCCAGTATCGACGGGATCCCGGAGTTGGCGGAAAGCGCGTAGAGGTTGTCCCCCATCCGCTCCAGGCCCTCGACATTGTTGAACTCCGCCAGCATCACCTGCGCCAGCGTCTGCACGGTGCCATTGGAAAACGATCCCAGAACCTTCCCGTAGATGTCGAACTTCACATCCGTCAGCGTTCCCGACTCATGACCGTCGTAGTTCCGTCTGCTGATGGAGGAGCTCCCGCCCGTCTGCGTGATCCCGGAGAACACGCCCGGTGCAGATGCTGACGCGGTGCCGAACCGGAGATCCAGCGTCAGCGGGCTGGCCCCGCCGGCCGGCGTGAACGTAATCTGATTGCCCGTCGTGGATTGCAGCGTGCCGTCCGTATTGTAGACCAGCGTCCCGCCTCCCACGGCCCGCTCGCCCGATGCAGCCGACGTATCCGGTATCGTCGCCGCCCAACTCCACTGGTTTTCAGCGACTTTTGTGAACGTCAGTTTCAGCGTGATGCGGTTGCCGAGTGAATCAAAGACGCTTGCGGAGGATTCGGCCTTTGCTCCGACTGCGGCCGATGAATCGAGATTTCCGGCATACTCGACGTAAGAACTCGCCTGTGCGAGCGATCTCAGGTCGCGGTTGATGATGAGATCTTCAAGCCGTGTCCCGCCGGGAATGACCCCTGCCGTGTTTGCCATCTTTCCCTGCAGCGTGGCGCCGGTAGCGGTCACAACATGGCCGTCGGCATCAAGCGAGAAATTCCCGGCCCTCGTGTACAGCGTCTGCCCGTTCTGGTTCACAATGAACATCCCCTGGCCGGAGATCGCCAGGTCGAACGGCACTGCCGTCGTTTCGATGTTGCCGGCGGTGAAAAGCGTGTCGATGGTGCTGACCGACATGCCGAGTCCGACCTGCATTGGATTTGTCCCGCCGTTGGTCGCCGTGGGTCTGCTTGCGCCCTGCACAGTCTGGGCGTACAGCTCACTGAATGTCGTCCGTCCCGCTTTGAAACCCACGGTATTGACGTTTGCGATATTGTTTCCGATGACATCCATCATTGTCTGATGGTTCCGCAATGCGGACACACCGGAGAAGAGTGATCTCAGAAATGCCATGATACTAACCCTCCTGCATCGTGTATGTGAATGATGATTGTTGTTGACCGGGTGTCAGTCGTTCCACCCGATCGGAGGGGCCTCCTCATTTCAGAGAGGGCCAGCCCCGCTCCATCGTTGCCGGATCGTCGATCCGGGTGTTTCTATGCGACTACTGCACTATCGATGTTCGTGAAGACGTTCTCCTTGAGATGTTCACTGTCCATGGCCGTGACCACGGTGCGGTTGGGGACGCTGACGATGAACGCCATATCGCGCAACAGCACGAGCGAGTCACGGGCACCTTTTTCTTCCGCCCGGTTCACGGCCAGCTGCAGCGTTGTCATGTCAGCGTCATTCAGCTGCATGTTCCGTGCTTCCAGACGTTCCCGGGCATGACGGGAGAATGTGAGGCCGCGGAGTTCCTCCTGCAGGACGTTCTCGAAGGACGATTCACGTGTGCCCCCGGTCTGCGTCCGTTGTTTGAGCCCGTCAACTCCGCGTGCGGGCAGAAACGGCACCCGCACTCCGTTGATGTATGTGTCAGCCATGGGTGCTCCCGTTCAGAATCTCAAGAATGGCGGAAAGCGGTATCTCCATGCCGTCCACGACAAAGACTGT
>JAGDMK010000019.1 GCA_017860635.1 Bacteroidota bacterium | reverse complement strand
TTTGCCGTCGCATTTCGTGAACCCTCCTCATGTGGGCGTTGGTGGCGCAGGCGTTGGACGGGGAATCTTCCATGTTCTCATGTATGGCACGCGGTTTGCCTTTTCCCTTCGACGGGATACTGCTGGAAACAAGGAGGTACCGATGTTCCGAAATAGGCGATTCTTTGTTTTCTCCAGCAAGTCGCTGGACCTGCGTGAGATTCATTTATTCAAGGTCAAAGTGCTTGGGTCGGGCCTTGCGCTCGGCGTTCTCCTGCTTGGCATTCTCTTCGTTGTGAATATGCTCACCGGTGACAAGCTCGGCATCGGGTACGGTCAGCTGACGATGCTCACTACCGAAAACCGCATGTTGAAGGAACACATTCGCGATCTGGGAAGGAAGCTGGAGCTTGTAGAGGAGACGCTCGAGAACCTCTCAGAGCGGGGGAATGAGCTCCGCCTGATGGCGGATCTCCGCCGCATTGACGACGACACGCGTACGGCAGCTGTCGGTGGAGCGGCGCAGGCCGCCGCCAACCCGTTCCTCACCGGCGAGGCCAGCACAATGCTCGCCCAGTCGCGTTCATTGATTGACAGACTCAGCCGCGAAGTAAAACTGCAGCAACAGAGTTATCAGGAAATCCATACCAGCCTGCAACAGAACAAAGGTTTTTTTGCGCATCTGCCGGCTATCAAGCCGATGACCGGACCATACTCGGTCGGGGGCTTCGGCATGCGCCTCCACCCCGTGCTTCATGTCTACCGGATGCACTACGGCCTCGACATCATCGATGATGTCGGCACGCCGGTGTATGCCGCCGGTGACGGGCAAGTCCGGGTGGCCGGCCGCACACAGGGCGGCCTGGGCGTTCTTGTGGAAATCTCACACGGGTATGGTTATACCAGTCTGTACGCACACCTTTCCCAGGTCCACGTCTCACCCGGGCAAATGGTGAAGCGGGGGGAACTCATCGGGAAGTGCGGGCGTTCAGGCTTGGTGAGCGGACCACATTTGCATTATGAGGTCCGGCGCAACGGAGTAAGCCAGAACCCCGTCGACTTTTTCTTTGATGATATTGATGCCGCTCGCTATCGCACAATGCTCGCGCAAGCTGGTGCGGATCACTGATCCCCGGCCCCGCTCTCAAGAGGTGAATTTGTGATGTGGACGATGGAACTTGCGTCGTACCTGGACGATGCGCCCTGGCCCGCGACAAAAGACGAGTTGCTTGATTACGCAATGCGGACGGGCGCGCCTATCGAGGTTGTGGAAAACCTTCAGGAGCTCGAGGACGGTGAGGAGCCGTACGACAGCATGGAGGACATCTGGCCCGACTACCCGACGGGCGATGATTTCTTCTATGAAGACGAAGGAGAGTACTAAAGTCGTTGTGTTCCGTTGATTCTGTGCTGCCAATTCATTACGTTACAAACCCAGCCACCGGCTGGGTTTTTTTGTGCAAACGGGCGTCCCACACCAGACCTTCTCCTCCGTGAACTGCCCACGGCAACTCCGGCATATCGTTTCTCAGTCCCTCGTTGCGGCAGCGCTGAGCCTTGCGCTGCTCGCGGGCACCGGCACACGCCTTCACGCCCAGACCGGCACGCACCAGCAGTACGAAATCTCCTCGATCACGTTCGAAGGAAACGAGTCGTTCACCGCGGCCGAGCTCCTGGGTCAGCTGACAACGCGCGAGACGCCGGGAGCATTCAACAAGTTCCTCTACTCCTCCATCAGCGAGCGTCTGGGCCGGAAGAACGAATACTTCAACGCGGTCGCGTTTCACTCCGATGCAGAACGCATCAAACGGTTCTATGAGAACCGCGGATTCTCCATGGTGAAAGTCGACACCGTGCTCCGGTTCTCGGCCGAGAAGGGAACCGTGGATCTGACGGTGCGCATCACGGAAGGATACCGCTCGCTCATCGAACAGGTGGTGTACGGCGGGATCCTGGAGTATCCGGCGACGATCTGGGAAGATCTGCGCCGTTCCCCGAAAATCTACCCGGCGGACCCGTATAACAGTCAGCTGCTGGAGGCCGAAGTCAGCCGCGTGCTGCGCGTCTACGCGGACAACGGCTTTCCGAACGCGCAGTTTGTGCGCGACAGCTCGTACGCGCGCCGCTACATGAGCTCGAACAACTACATTGTGAAGCTGGTCTTCTCTCCCGGCCACCGCTATCTTTTTGGCGACATCACAATCCGGCAGGAAGTGGACACGGCCCGAGGTGAGGCCCGCCGTGAAGATATCACCGATGAAATCGTGCTGCGCCAGCTGGACTTCGCACCGGGTGATTTCTATAACCAGTCCCTCCGGCTGAACAGCGAGCGTAACCTCAACCGTCTGGGGATCTTCGACCTCCGGTCGATCGAGATGTTCGTGCCGCCCAGGGAGGATTCCAGCATCTACGTACCCAGCCGGATCACCATCCGCCCGCGCGACCGCTTTGAGCTGGCACCCGAGTTGCTCATGAGTGACCAGGACGGCGCATTTAATCTCGGTGCCGGTCTGGGCTACACCCAGAGGAACTTCTTCGGCGGTGCGCGGCTCTTCAATGCCCGCGTCCGCTTCCAGACCCAGACACTCACTGCGTTTCCCGAGTATTTCCGTGTCAATCGCGATGCCGTGTCCACTCTGGACGTGACGGCAGAAATCGTGCAACCGTACATCTTCACCAATGCGATCAAAGGGACCTGGTCGTTTTCCTTCATCCTCGACAAACAGAAACCGTACCTGCAGAACATCTTCCGGAACAAGTTCGGGTTCACCGGAAGATTTGCGGAGTTCACGACGGGTCTGCTCGAATTTACGCTGGAGACCATCGAGCTGAAAAAGAACAGCACCTTTGAGGCGTCCCTCAGCGATCCGGTTATCATGCGTCAGCTTGCGGCCCTCCAGAAGCAGCAATTCAACTCAGTGCTGTCGTTCACCATTCAGCGTGACCTGACGAATGACCTCTTCTCGCCGACGGAGGGGTTTGTGCATGCCGCAACGATTGAGGAGGCGGGACTGCTCCCGCTCGCGCTGAAAAACGTCTTTCCCCAGCTTCCGTTCACACAATTCGTGCGGGGCGTGCTGGTCGGCCGGTGGTATGCCGACAGATCCAGTCACCGGTTCCTGATTCTCTCGAGCAAACTGAAGATAGGAATCGAAGAGAAATACGGCGAGAGCAAATCAGACACCTCCCGGACGATTCCTCAGACGCACCGGTTTTATGCAGGCGGAGGGAACAGCATCCGGGGGTGGGCGTCGCGCGGACTGATCGCCAGCGGCGAACCTGAACTGGGCGGGAATCTCTCTCTCGAAGCGAGCCTTGAAGCGAGGATCAATCTGCTCCAGAGCCTGCGCGACGGATTTCTGGATAAGGTCTGGGTGGTTCCGTTTGTGGATGTGGGAAACGTCTGGGGCGAGATCAAGGACTTCCGCCTCAACAGTCTGGCCATCGCGACCGGCGTGGGCATCCGCTATGAAACGCCGTTCGGGCCGTTCCGCCTGGACTGGGGGATCCGGGTGTACGACCCTGCCGCAATGCCGGGGAGCCAGTGGATCGTGCAGCGCAGGCTGCTGGGCGACACGTTCGCCGAGGGGGCCTTCCACTTCGGGATCGGCCATGCCTTCTGATCCGCACCGCAAGCCCGTCTGGCCCCGCGTGCTGGGCCAGCGGCGCGTCAAACTTCAACTGCTGAGCGTACTCGAGTCACGCCGCCTTCCCCATGCGTATCTCTTCCATGGGCCGGAAGGAGTCGGCAAGGATGCCATGGCCATCGAGCTGGCCCGGGTGCTCCACTGCGAACGCGGCGGGGAAGCGGCGTGCGGCGTGTGCGACTCGTGCGTGCAGCTGGATTCGCTCCAGCATCCGGGCGTGCGGTTCATCACTGCGCTCCCGGTCGGGAAGGATGAGGACAAAGACGACGGCCCCCTGGACCGGCTCACTGCCGAAGAGCTGCGGAATGTGCAGAACGAACTGCAGGCGAAGGGAAAAGATCCATACCGCCGGATTGCGATCCCGCGCGCGACCGGCATCAAGATCAACAGCATCCGGGAAATCCGCCGCGAGGCCCCGATGAGCGTCGCGGGCAATGCCCGCCGGGTATTCATCCTGTCGCACGCGGAAATGCTCACCTCCGTGGCGGCGCATACGCTGCTGAAGACGCTGGAAGAGCCGCCCCCAAACTGCATGCTCATCCTCACCACGCCGAACCGGGAAGAACTGCTGCCCACCATCATCTCGCGCTGCCAGCAGGTCCGCTTTGATCCGTTGACCGAGGACCAGATCAGCGCCGCGCTGGTGGAACGGGACAGCGTGGAGCAGTCGCAGGCAACGCTCCTCGCCCGCCTCTCCGGCGGGAGCTACACCAGGGCACGGGAGCTTCTCGGCGACGACCTGATGCAGGAACGCGAACAAGTGCTGGAGTTCGTCCGCCGTTCTGTCGTCTCGCACCATGCGGATGTGGGGCGCATCATCGACGACGTGACTGAAGAGAAGGGACGCGTGCGTGTCACCCGGTTCCTCCATCTCCTCCTCCTGTGGTTCCGTGACGCGCTCGTGCTCGCGCGGGACGGCGCAATCATCAATATCGATCAGCAGGAATCGCTCAAGAAATTCCTCGCACGATACCCCGGCTCGGACATTCCGGCAATCCTCGGGGAGATAGACCGGGCGATTTCCCTTGTGGAAAGAAATGTCTACATTAAACTCGTGCTGTACAATCTAGCCGGACAGATCAAAGCGAATATACGGTGAAGGTATGACCATCCACGCTGAGCGAATCCTGGTGACAGCGGCACTGCCCTATGCAAACGGACCCATTCATCTGGGTCACCTGGCCGGGGCCTACCTGCCCGCCGATCTCTACGTCCGCTACCAGCGCATGAAACAGCGGGATGTGGTGTTCGTGTGCGGCTCTGATGAACACGGGGTGCCCATCACCATTACGGCCGACAAGGAAGGGGTCACTCCCCAGGCAATCGTGGACCGGTACCATGAGGCCAACACGAAAGCCTTCGAACGGTTCGAGATGAGCTTTGACAACTACTCCCGGACGTCCCTGCCGCTGCACCACACCACCGCTCAGGAGTTCTTCAGGGATTTCCATGCCCGGGGCATCCTGACCGAAAAGAAGGAACAGCAATTCTACGACGGCCAGGCCAGGAAATTCCTCCCGGACCGTTACGTGGAAGGCACCTGTCCGGTCTGTGCCAACACGGAAGCCCGCGGGGACCAATGCGAGAAATGCGGTACGTACCTCAGTCCGATGCAGCTGCTCAACCCCCGCAGCAAGATCTCCGGCGCCGTGCCTGAGGTCCGCGAGACCTCTCACTGGTATTTTCCGCTTGGCTCATACCAGCGGCGGCTCGAAGACTACATCAGGAACCGGGATGAACGTGACGGGTGGAAAGAGAACGTCCTGAACTACACGCGCGGATGGTTCAAGGATGGGCTGCAGGACCGGGCAGTGACACGGGATCTGGACTGGGGGGTTCGTGTCCCGCTCGAAGGGTATGAGACCAAGGTGCTGTACGTCTGGTTCGATGCCGTGCTGGGATACATCTCCTCGACGCGCGAATGGGCAGCGAAGGCCGGCACGCCGGACGCGTGGCGCCGCTACTGGCTCGATGCATCGACCAAGTATGTGGCGTTCATCGGCAAGGACAATGTGGTCTTCCACTGCATCGTCTTTCCGGCGATGCTGATGGCCTGGAACGACGCCCACACCGAACAGTACGTTCTTCCGGACAACGTTCCGGCCAACGAGTTCCTGAATTTCGAAGGACAGAAATTCTCCAAGAGCCGGGGATGGGGTATCTACGTCGACGAGTTCCTCTCCCGGTATCCCGCGGACCCGCTCCGGTACTATCTCTGCACGTCCCTTCCGGAATACCGCGACTCGGATTTTACCTGGAAGGAATTCCAGGCAAAGAACAACAACGAGCTCGCGGACATCTTCGGGAACTTCGTGAACCGCACGCTCGCGTTCTGCGCCAGGACGTTCGGGGGAATTCTGCCGGCCCGCGGAGAACTGGACTCGCGTGACCAGGCGATCCTGGATCTCGCGGACAAGACCCCGGTGACCGCCGGCGGTTTTATGGAGGCCTACCGGTTCCGGGACGGGATGGGCGAGGTGATGAACCTGGCGCGTGCGGCGAACAAGTACTTCAATGACAGCGAGCCGTGGAAGACCGCAAAGAGCGATCCGGCCCGATGTGCCACCACGCTGAACATCTGCACGCAGCTCGTGCGCACGCTTGGCATCCTGATGTCTCCGGTCATCCCGGCGACCTGTGAGCGGCTCTGGGCCATGCTCGGGCTGACCGGGTCTGCATCGACGCAGGCCTGGGACACGGCCGGCGCGCCGGCGCTTCCGGCCGGTCACCCGCTCGGCAAGTCCGCAATTCTCGTGACAAAGATAGAGGACGAAGTGATTGAACAGGAACTGAAAGGACTCGGGGCATCTGCTGATGCCGCGGCAACCAGTGCGACGAATGCTCCGTCAACTCCCACGGCAACACCGGCCACCGATCCGCCGAAAGATCTCATCACACTGGACGACTTCAAGAAGGTTGACCTGCGCGTTGCGACAGTGCTCGCCGCCGAACGCGTGCCCAGGTCCGACAAATTGCTCAAGCTGCAGGTGGAGGTGGGCACCGACCGGCGGCAGGTGGTCGCCGGCATCGCCCAGCACTACGCACCCGAAAACCTGGTCGGGAAGTCGATCATCGTCGTCTACAACCTCCAACCTGCGAAGCTCATGGGTCAGGAATCGCAGGGGATGCTCCTTGCAGCCTCCGATGCCGCAGGCCGGCTCGTCATCCTGCAACCGGCCGGCTCAATCGAGAGCGGCAGCAAAGTGAAATGACGGAGAGGAGCCTGATGTTCATTGATTCGCACGCCCATCTGACATCGCGCGAGTTCGATGCAGACCGGGAGGAAGTTCTGAAACGTGCTGCGGACGCCGGTATCCGTTTCGTCATCAACCCCGCCACGAACCTGGATGACAGCCGCCGCGCAGTGGAGCTGGCAGACCGTCATGCCATGGTGTATGCTGCTGTGGGTTTCCATCCTCACGATGCACGGCTTGCCGACGACCGGAGCCTGGCCGCGATCGAAGAACTCTCCACGCATCCGAAAGTGGTGGCGATAGGGGAGACCGGTCTGGATTTCCACTACGATTTCTCGCCGCGGGAGGTCCAGGAACGGGTCTTCACGGCACAGCTTGCCATCGCGCAGCGCAGAGACCTTCCGGTGATCATCCATACGAGAGAATCGCTGGAGCGGACCATTGCCCTTTTGCGCGAGCAGATCGTGCGCTTGCCGCAGTGGCGGCAGTCGAAACGACACCCGAACGGCAGGACACCCGGTCCGAGAGGCGTTTTCCACTGCTACCCCGGCGACCTCAGCACTGCCTGGAACCTGGTGGAGATGGGGTTCTTCATCTCTCTTCCGGGGATCGTCACGTTCAGGAAGCCGGGACTTGCTCTGGACGTTGCCGCGGGAATCTCTACGGAGCACCTGCTTCTGGAAACGGACAGTCCCTATCTTACCCCCGTGCCGCACAGGGGAGAGCGGAATGAACCGGCCTATCTCCCTCTTATCGCGGACCGGATCGCGGAAGCACAACACCTCACCCCCGCCGACATCGGCCGCGCAACCAGCTACGGCGTGTTCCGTCTGTTCAGTATCGGGGAAGCGCCAGCTCCGCGGTTCACGTACACCCTGAAAGACTCTCTCTACATCAACCTGACCATCCGGTGCAATGCAGACTGCGTCTTCTGCGACCGCAAGGGTGAGGCCGTGGTGAAGGGACATAACCTGAAGATCGACCGTGAGCCGACGCCCGAAGAAGTGATCGGCGAAATCGGCGATCCTGCCCGGTATGCCGAGATCGTCTTCTGCGGATACGGCGAACCGACGATCCGTCTGGACGCATTGAAGACGGTGGCGAAGTGGGTGAAGGATAACGGGGGCCGGACACGCCTGAACACGGATGGGCATGGAAACGTGATCAACAAGCGGGACATCGTTCCGGAACTTGTCGGTCTTATCGACGGCGTATCAATCAGCCTGAACTCCACGGATCCCACCCAGTACGGCGCGCTCATGCGTCTGGATGGTCAGCGGTATTTCCCGGCCATGGTTGAGTTTGCGCGGGAATCTGTCAGATTGCTCCCGCGAGTGGTGATGACGATCGTGGATCTTCAGGATGTCGATGAAGAGAAGGCAAGGGCTTTTGTAGAGAAGGAAATCGGGGCGGTATTCTCGAAGCGTCCGTATTTTTGATCTGCCGTATGAAGATCCTCATTCTCGCAGAAGGACAGCTCGGCGACCTCCTTCTGCTCACTCCTGCTGTCCGGTCACTTCGCAACGGGCATCCCGATGCCCGCATCACCGTCCTCATCTTTCACCGCCACCGCGCCCCTCTGACAGGGGGAACGGAGAGCGGACGGCTGTCGCATGCAGGCAGAACACAGACCGGAGGGTTGGCACATGCGGGCAGGACGCAGCCCGGAAGGTCGGCACATGCAGGCGGCACGCAGGCCGGAAGGTCGGCACATGCAGGCGGCACGCCCGGTTTCACAGGGCCGCCGGACCTTGTAACTCCCGCGGATGGCAGCGGGACATCTGCAGTCATGACGCTGCACCCCTGTGTGGACGAGGTGCTTGAAGTGGACCGGCCGCGTCTTCGCGCGCTGCATGGCCTCGGCCGGCTCCGCGGGGAACTGTCCGTTCTGAAGGCGATCCGTGCGCGGCGTTTTGACACGGTGCTATGCACGTTTCCGGAAGACCGCTTTGCCGTGCTCGCGTTCCTTTCCGGTGCATCCGTACGCGTCGGGCAGAAACAGCAGTCGCTGTCCTGGCTGCTTAACAGGCGGCCGTCAATCGACAAGAAGATGATGGGAGTGCGCGAATATTATTGTGCGCTTGCGGAGAGTGCAGGCGGCATCGTGGAGAGCCGTCAGACAGAGTTCCGGATTCCGGCGTCCGCCGATGCAGCCGCGTTGCAGCGCCTGAGTGAAGCCGGTGTGCACGAGGCCGGATGGGTGGCCGTGCATCCCGGCGCAAGCGGCGACTACAAGATCTGGCCCCCCGAACGGTTTGCGGCGCTTCTTGCCGGTCTGCAGCGGCATCGGATCCGTGCTGTGTTGCTGGGAGGGACCGGCGATGGAGAGATCCTGGAGGCAATCCGGAGAGCAATGAGCAATCCCGTGCCGGTCATACGGACCGGGACCGACGTGGCACTCCTGGGTGCTCTCCTCCGACGGTCGGCGCTGTGCATCACCAACGATTCGGGGCCGAGGCATCTTGCCGTTGCTGTGCAATCGCCGTCGCTGGCGCTGTTCAGGCAGTTCCACGGGATCGAATGGAAGATCTATCCGGAGAGCGCGGAGTGTGCCACCATGACCGGGACGCAGTCCTGCAGTGCGTGTCCGCCCTCAGCCTGTCTCGATCGCACGCCCGGCGGTGAGCAGTACGGTGCCGTGTGCCTCCGGCAATTAGGCGCGGAAGAGGTCCTTGGCCGTGCCCTGGATATGATTGCCGGTGTGCGCCACAGTTTTTGATTCTCAGGGCAGTGCTCGGTATATTGTCTGTGCTGGATTGTGCGACGGGGATTCTCACCGCGTTGGCTCACTCCAAGATCATGACGAAATCACTCTCCTCCATGAAACGGCCGCTCTCCCGCAGGCAGAAGCCGCTCTCATCCGCGAAGAAGCCGCTGTCCCGCACGAGGAAGCCACGTTCCTCCGCGAAGAAGCCGCTGTCCCGCACGGGGAAGCCACTTTCCTCCGCGAAGAAGCCGCTGTCCCGCACGAGGAAGCCACTCTACCACACGAAGCCGCCGCCCTCCAGACTGGCCGCGTACCGCAGGGAGGCGTCGGCGAGTGTCCCTGTGGCGAAACGTACAAGTTTCCTCCGGAAGTTCGGTAGATTGGCAAAGGACATCCTCGCCACAACTGACCAGGCAGAACTCTCCAGGGCGGTGTCTGCATTTCTCGGTGATGCGGTTTCTGTTTCATTTGCGGAGTTGCTGGTTGCGGATTCTTCCGCACCGGTCTTCCGGAGCGTTGTGACTCCTTCGAGGACGCTGCCGCGTGCGCTCATCGGGCTGCCTGGCGCGGGGGGGGATCGGGATGCGGTGCCGGTGGATGACCTGCTGCGATCGTGTGCGCAGGCAGACCGGCGCTTTCTGGAGGATGCGGAGGGGGGATTCCTGGTCCGGTTGCCCGTTGAGCGGGGGTCCGCCGCACTGCTGCTTGTCGGCCGCCTGGAGTCCTGGAATCCGTTCAGCCGGGAGGTGGTGGGTTTCCTGACAGCATTCGGCGCGGTACTGTCCATTGCGGTCGAGCGGAACACGCTCCTCGCGCGGGTGCGCACGGAACAGGCCAGAATATCCAAGATGGAAAAGCTGGCATCTCTGGGAAGGCTGACAGCCGGCATCGCTCATGAGTTTCGCAATCCCCTGAACATCATCTCGACCTCGGCACAGACCATCCTGAGGAACCCGGACAACGTCGCCCTCCACGTCGAAACGGGGAGGTACATTCTCGAGGAGACGGAACGGCTCACCAGGACAGTGGACGAGTTTCTGCAGTTCGCGAAACCCCACACGCCTGTCTGGGAACAGGTCAAAATCGCGGACGTCATTGCGAATGCGTCGCAGGGACTCCTGGAAATCGGGCGTGCGAGGGAGGTCAGGGTGGAAACGGACGTTGAACCTTCTCTGCCCAGGATCACCACATCGCCGCAGCACATTGAACGGGTCCTGCGGAATCTCGGACTCAACGCAATCGAAGCGATGCAGCCGGGAGGAACGCTGACGTTTGCCGCCTTCCGGCAGGGTGCCGGCCGGATCGCGATCACGGTGAGCGATACGGGACCCGGGATACCTCCGGAGCACCATGCGCGGTTGTTTGACCCGTTTTTCACGACGAAGCCCGAGGGCACCGGTCTGGGCCTCGCCATCGTGT
Organism: Bacteroidota bacterium; assembly: GCA_017860635.1. Lineage (GTDB taxonomy): Bacteria > Bacteroidota > Ignavibacteria > UBA10030 > UBA6906 > JAGDMK01. The sequence goes on along the minus strand of JAGDMK010000019.1, from coordinate 10,097 downwards.
ACATGCTGATCGAGGCGGTGCGCGGTGGGATTACGTTCACGTCGACGTCGCTCGGCACGACGTTTTGCATCGAACTGCCCATGAACGGAAACCTGCGATGAAACGCGCGACACTTCTTGTCGTGGATGATGAAGAGAAGACCCGGCGGATTCTGGAACTCAATCTGAGGGCTTCCTACCGTCTCTTCCTCGCCGAGAACGGCGCTGCGGCGCTGTCGATCCTTCGTGAAGAGCAGATTGACATTGTCCTCACGGATCTCAGGATGCCCGATGTGGACGGAACGATGATCCTGCAGGAGGTCCGGCGGAGCGAGCACCCGATCCCGGTGATTGTCATGACCGCGTTCGGAACGATTGAAAACGCCGTTGCGCTCATGAAGGAGGGGGCCTTTGATTATATCCTGAAGCCAATCAATCTGGATCAGCTGGATCTCGCGCTGCGCCGGGCTGAGCAACACGTCCAGGTGATCCGGGAAAACGAACAGCTCCGCTCGCAGCTCCGATCGATAGAGGGGGTGACGACAATCGTGACGGCAAGTCCGGTCATGCAGGACCTGCTGAAATCCCTGAACCAGGCGGCGGTAACGCAATTCACGGTGCTCATTGAGGGGGAGACAGGGACGGGAAAGGAGCTCATTGCCCGCGCGGTCCACGAATTGAGTCCGAGGGCGGCGAAAGCGTTTGTACCCGTCAACTGCGCTGCCATTCCGCGGGAGCTGCTGGAGAGCGAGCTCTTCGGAAGCGAGCGAGGTGCGTTCACCGGGGCCACGGCACGGCGCATCGGACGTTTCGAACAGGCACACGGCGGTTCGCTTTTCCTGGACGAAATAGGCGAGCTCCCCCTCGACCTCCAGGTCAAATTGCTCCGTTCACTCGAGGAACAGGCGATCGTTCGTGTGGGAGGCACAGAGCATATACAACTGGACCTCCGGATCATCGCGGCCACGAACCGGAAGCTCCGGGCCGAAGTGGAAGCCGGCAGGTTCCGCGATGATCTCTTCTACCGGCTGAATGTGGTCAGGCTGCAGATCCCCCCGCTGCGCGAGAGGCCCGAGGACATCCCCTTGCTGGCTCAGCATTTCCTGCTGAAACACAGGGACGGCGTGGGCAAGAACATGAAGGGGTTTGAACCGTCAGCCCTGACCTATCTCAAATCCCTGTCCTGGCCGGGAAACGTGCGGGAACTTGAAAATGCCGTCGTCAGGTCGATGGTCTCAGCCAGAGGCGAGTATGTCCTCGTCGATGATCTCCCCGCTGATCTTCATGTCCCTTCCGGAGACGACCTCGGTCCGCTCCCGTCCACCTACAAGGAATTCCTGTCGCGCAAGAAAGCGCTGAAGGATGCCTACCTGCTGAAGTTCCAGCGGGCGTTCCTGATCGAAGGACTGCGGAAGAATCGCTGGAATGTGTCCAAGACCGCCCGCGCTCTGGAGATGGACAGGCGCATGCTGCAGAACATGATGAAGCAGCTCGGTCTGAAGGAGCCCGAGCAGTCACAAAGCACCTAGCACAGATCCGCCGGAACCGGGGCAGTCTGACGTCGCGGAGAGGTTCGACACACCACATCCCGTCCGGGGTTGCATGTGCCTGTCTGAACACCAGCGGTGCAGCCCGTGCCACAAGCTCTGGTAATCTGCTGGTAGTGCGAGCATTTCTGTCGCACCCGTAACACACAGTAGCTCAACGAGATAGCTCTCCACGCCGTCATTTGTTGCGTGCAAATACCACGCACCTCCTTTTCTCTCCCGCTGATTTTCGCCCAATTCCCGCGGAGAAAAGCCTTCCCATGCTGGCACGGAAGTTGGCCTTACAGTCCGTATGGTACTGCAATGACCAGAGGAAACTCCACCGTGCATCCCGACTCGCATGACTTCTTGCAGGGTTCTCGGTGCCTGGAAGCTGAGGCCGCGTGAAACCTGCGTCGCACTTACCAGATAACAGTACATGAGGCGAATGATGGCAACTGCAGCTGACGTGATGGATTACCTGAGGGGAAACAGGACTGAATTCAAGATTCTCACACACCCGCCGTATGCCGCTAGAAGAGATATGGCATCCGCGAAGGGGATTCCCCATGAGGAGGTTGCCGATGTCCACACGCTGAGGGCGGACAAATGGTTTGTCATGACTGTGATACCGGCCGGCACACGGATCGATGAACAGGCCCTGCGTGATCTGCTCCAGGTGAAGGAATTGAGAGATGTCTCAGAATGGGATTTGGAGCGATTGTTCCCAACCTGTGAGATCAAATCGGTGGCGCCCTTTGGTCATCTGTTCGGGGTTCCGGTCGTGGCTGACGCAAGTTTTGCGAGGGTCGGCAGGATTGTTTTCGCGGCCTGTTCCCGGACGATCAGCCTCATGATGCAATGGCAAGACTACCAGCGGCTGGTTCATCCCACGGTTGCCGACATCGTCGAGATCGATCTGGTCGCACACGCCGTTGCGGCTCAAGGCGGATAAGGATGTCATGTGTCAGCGACACCGCAGGCCGGAGAATCATGAAGTGAACAGAGAAGGCGAGAATGCCATGAACGAGCGAATGATCTACATTACAGAGCAAGACCACGCACGCCTTTCCAATCTGGTGGGGACTGGTGATCTGACGTCGGGCAGCGGGAAAGCGTATCTCAAAGCGCTGCGTGATGAGCTCGATCGGGCTGTCATTGTGCCCGCGGAGAGCATCCCGTCCGACGTGGTCACTATGAACAGCAAACTCGTCCTGCGTGACCTGACCACGGATGAACAATTCACCTGCACTCTAGTCTTCCCCGGATTGGCGAACATCGAGAAGGGTTTTGTGTCGGTGCTGGCGCCGATCGGTACCGCCCTTATCGGATATCGTGTAGGCGATACAATCGAATGGGATGTCCCTGCAGGGAAGACGACTATCAGGGTGGAGGAGATTCTCTATCAGCCCGAGGCTGCGGCAAATGCTCAGGCGTGAGGGGTGTCATCACAGCCGTCAGTTGCGTTTCATTAGTACCAGAATGATGCGCTGCGACATCAGTGCTTCAGCCGGTACTCTTCGTATGTCGTCTGATGGGTGGGATCGACCTGTGAAAGCTTGAGATAGATGGAGCGGTCCGGATACTCCTGCAGGAGCTCGGCGATCTCCATGTATTTTGTGTCGAAGAATGTCTTGAAGACGAGATTGCGGGAGTCGATGTTCTTCCGGGTCTTCGCGATCACATCGATTGCCTTCACGATATTCGCGTAGGCTCTTTCCTTGTCCTCCGCCAGCGAATCCAGCCCGCCGAAGTGATAGTGAAACGATGCCGCTCGAATTCCACCGGACGTGGGATTGAGCAGGTCAGCAACCAGCTGGGTCCTGCTGTATCCGGAGTTGGTCGGCTGCCATCCACCCTGTGACGTTGCCCTGCCCAGACTGGCGAGGCCTTCGGCTTTCTGAAACCACGGCGTTCCCGCCAGGCTCTCGTACGTGTCATAATCGTACCCCAGCACGAGATAAATGTAGAAGTCCAGGAAGCTGGTCAGATCGTTGAACGTGTACGGTGTATGATTGAGGGGGCGTTCCTTGTTGTACGTGAATTCCCATGCCTCGTCGAACAGCCGGATGACCGCAGTGTTCTTGTTCCCTCCGTAGATCGGCCGCTGGCTGCCGACGAACACCTGCGCCGCGTATCTGTTCTCACCAACCACCCCCTTGACGAAGATGTCAAACGTGCAGGCCACCTTCTCCTCGATCTGATCAGTACCCCACTGGTAATCGTTGACGTACGACCGCACCTGATTTTCGAAATCGCGCAGGAGATCCTTGTTGGATGTGCTGATCGATTCGTAGTTCACCTTGACAGTACAATCGACCTGCTGGGCGACGAGCGGTGACCAGACAAAGGCAACTGTCAGTGCCAGTGTGATCATGGTGAGAGCATGCCGAGAAGCCATTCGTGTTCCTTCCTGGAGAGGTGTCTTCCGGAATATACGGCTTTTGCACGCGGTGTTCAATCCTTTCGTCGGAAATCAAGGCAAGGCGGTGTAGGAAGGTGAAGGAGGGCGTGTATGAAAAGTTTTCGCGCTTTCGCTTCCGTCCTGTCTGTCGCGATTCCGCTGTGCGCCCGGTGCGCTTTTGAGGGGATCACGGCAGGCGGGCCGGAGGTCGGCCTGGCAGGCGCGACTGTAGCCCTGCGCGCCGGGCAGGGAATACTGCACAGGAATCCGGCATGTCTGGCGGGCATACCCGGGTTCACCCTGACGGCCTCGGCCTGCCCGGGGCTGTTTGGTATTCCGGACCTTCGGTGCATGAGCTCAACTGCAGCGCTTGGAGTACCGTGGGGAGGCGTCGGCGCGTCGGTGTCGACGCTCGGCCTCCCGGGATACAGGGAGACATCTGCATCGCTTTCCTGCGCGTACGGGAAAGGAACAGCCTGGAGCGCGGGTGTCCGGGTGAGTCTGCTCTTCCTGACTATCGGGGGGTATGGCACGACCCTAGTGCCTGCGTACGATGCGGGTGCGCAGATAGAGTGCCTCGAATCGCTTGCCTTCGGCGTCCTGCTGACGAACATCGGCAGTGCCCGGATCGGGAAGCAGCGCGAAGCCCTGCCCAGGTCGCTGGAGTGTGGATTCTCCTTCTCTCCTGATGGGTCCGGAGTGCTGGTTTGTGCCTCTGCTGTGCAGGAGTTCCTCGCGCCTGTGGATTGGAGGCTCGGCCTCGCGTATTCGCCGTACCGGTGCCTTGTCCTGCGAACAGGGGTTTCCACCGAGCCGGCGTTGCTCTGCGGCGGGTTTGGAATCGTGCTGTCGCCCGTGTCCATGGACTATGCCGTATCACATCACTGGCAACTCGGGCTGACACACCATGTCTCTGTCACGCTCACGCTGGGGTAGGGACCCACGAAGGCTCCGCTCGATCGTCACTGTGCTGCTTCATGCGGAGATGCGAAGATGTCTCGCGATATTGGCGTCATCGTTCTCTGTGAGAGTGCGGCGCAATCTTGCGATCATTGCGGCATCGTTCCCTGTGAGAGCGCGATCCGGTCCCGCGATCATTGCGGCACCGTTCCCTGTGAGAACGCGAGGCAGTCTCGCGATCATTGCAGCACTCTTCCTTGTGGGAGCTCAAAGATCCCTCGCGATCAGTGAACGTCTGGTTCTTGTGACAATGCAGCCTGTCGGGAGCGCATCGGCCGGTCTCGGGGTGGCGGATGAGGCACGTCCTTCCCTGGAGGATTCCGTTTCTGCAGACAGCTCTGCCTTCCGCGGTATCGATGATGCAGTGGCGGAGCATGCGACCGATGAGGGCGGGGAAGAGTTGTTCGAGGAACTTTCCTGGCTCGCCGACCATCCGCTTGACCTCAACGCCGTGACTGCCGGGGAGCTTCTCCAGATCCCGGGCGTCCTTCCCGCTGATGCCGATGCCCTCGTTCAATGGCGCCGTCGGGTGGGGGCGTTCACGGATGTCGGACATCTCCGGAGAATCGGCGGTGCCGGGAGGAGACTGCATTTCCTCCTCGCGCCATTCGTGCGAGTCGAGTCGCCGGAAGGTCTGTTCGCGCGGGGCCGGTCGAGGTGTGTCTGGAAGCAAAACGGCCAGGATACCGATCGTGCCGATTCTCCACCGGGTCCAATGTCACTGGAGCACCATCGGATTGACTTCCGGCTGTGGGGACGGATAGACGGAGGCGCCCGCCTTCATCGTGATGCAGGGGAACCATACAAGTACGCATCCCTCACAGGCGCCATGCGCATTACAGCTTTCGGTGGACTGGATGAACTTATCGTGGGGGACTACCGCGCGTCTGCTGCGTCCGGCCTCGTGCTCGGGTCCGCAAGCGGGGGCGCATATGGTATGTTCCGCGGGCAAAGAGCGGATTCCCGGCTCGAGCCCTACTACGGATCGTCGGGCCGGGGTCTCCTCAGAGGAGCTGCCCTGAGTAAGACCCTTCGGTTCCGTAACGGAACCTTCACACTTCAGGCCCTCCTCTCTCGCGTTCCTCTCTCCGCTTCACTTGACAGTGCGGGCAGGATCAGGAGCATTGATGAATCGTCGGTGTTTTCAAGTGCAAGCAGCATTCAGAAGCGTCACAACGCCGCAGAAACGGCGGCCGGGCTGCGCGCATGCTACACAGCCACGCGGGGATACTCCATTGGCGCCACGATTTTCCGGACCGTCCTATCTCGTCCGACCGCCGGCGCGACTCCGTATCAAAGACCGCAGTCATCCGGCATCGTGGGCGTCGATGGTCACCTGGAAAGCGGAGCCGTTTCTCTCTCGGGTGAATATGCCTGGGGCAGAGACGGATCAGCATCTGCAGGATGCATCGGCATCGAACTTGATTCCCATACAGCACTGGAATTGATGCTCTGGCACTACGGACCCGGTTACTGGTGCAGCACGGCAGGAGGAACCTCTTCGGGCAACGAGGTCCGGAATGATGCAGGAGTCCGGGCTTCGTGGACGGGAAGGATTTCCCGACGGGTAACATGGTCGGGATATCTGCAGCACTGGCGCAGGCCCTGGCGGACCTCCATGGACTCCTCTCCACCTTCCGGGCTGGAAGGGAGCGTGTCTGTCGCCGTTCGTCCCGCCCCCCGGATCGTCTGTGAAGGCCGGTATGCGCACAGCCGGAGTGAACACACGGAACCGTGTGCACAGGCGGACGGCCTTCAGGCGGCCGGAATGGAGATCGGAACACGAAACCATGTGCGATGCAGCGTGGATATTGTGTTGGCGCCGATGATCGGTCTGCGAGCGCGCATGGACTGGTGCCATGTTGCAGGAGCCGGAACACACGGCGGTGAAAAGGGGTGGTCCCTTGCGCAGGATATCCGCTTCGGATGGGAGGGATTCCCCCGCGTGTTCGCCAGGTTCATGATCGTCGAGACGGATTCCTATGCTGCACGGCTGTACGCACAGGAGCGAGACGTCGAAGGTGCGTATACGAATCCGCCCTGCTATGGAAGCGGTATCCGCTGGTACATTCTTCTGCGTCAACCCCTCACCCGTGCATTTGCTGTGTCCGCAAAATACGCGTCGTCCGCAACCGCATCAGGCGCATTTCTGAACCCGCCGGCGAACTCACTCACGCTCCAGATTGATTTCCTGACGGGATCCGAATAGACGGCCCTCGCCTCGTCGCTTGTGGTTTGAGGCCTCTTTTGCGTACATTACATAAATGCGTGCGGAAGGATGCCGCACAGGGCATCGACCGTAACCCTCCTCGCCTGAGAGGAATCTATCTCCCGAGCACAGCGCGGACAAGAAGATCATGGCCAGAACGAAAGTCGCAGTCGGCATTGACATCGGCGGAACAAACACCAAGTTCGGGTTTGTCGACCGGAACGGGAAATGCCTGAAGGATGCGTCCCTTCCAACCCAGGGGCACGAAGAGGCCGCGCTGCTCGTGAAGCGGCTGCATGAGGCGATCACGAAGGAGTTCACCCCGCTTTCGAGTGAGGCGGAGCTGATTGGGATCGGCATCGGTGCGCCGAACGCGAACTACTACAGGGGGACTGTAGAGAACCCTCCAAACCTGAGCTGGAAGGGCGTCGTGGACGTCGTGGGATTGTTCAAGGAGTACTTCCCGCTTCCAGTCGTCATCACCAATGACGCGAATGCCGCCGCACTCGGCGAAGGGATGTTCGGCGCGGCGAAAGGGATGAAAGACTATATTGTCATCACGCTCGGAACCGGCGTGGGGAGCGGCCTGGTGGCCAATGGGCAGCTGATCTACGGTTCCGACGGATTTGCCGGCGAACTGGGGCATACGATCGTCGATCCGAACGGCCGCTGGTGCGGATGCGGACGGCGGGGATGCCTCGAGACCTATGCCTCCGCCGGAGGGATATGCCGGACAGTCTTCGAGCTGCTCGCCTCCCGCCGCGACGAGAGCACGCTTCGGTCCGTCAGTTTCGACGACCTGACATCCAAAATGATCACCACCGCAGCGCATCAAGGAGATCCGATTGCCCTGGAGGCATTCGACGTCACCGCCAGAATCCTGGGGATGAAGCTGGCTGACGCCGTAACACATACGAGTCCGGAAGCCATCATCCTGTTCGGCGGACTCGCCCACGCGGGAGACCTCATCTTCCGGCCGACGAAGCAGTACATGGAATCGTTCATGCTCAACATCTTCAGGAACAAGGTGAAATTGATTCCATCTGGCCTGCCCGACGGGAACACTGCAGTGCTGGGCGCAGGCGCGCTGATATGGAAGGAGCTGGCTGTGTGAGTACTGGTGAGGAGGGACAGAGGATGGCTGGGACGGGAAAGAGAGTGGTCGTTGCGATGAGCGGGGGAGTCGACTCCTCTGTGGCTGCTGCGCTGCTCGTCGAGCAGGGGTATGACGTCGTCGGCATCACACTCAAAACGTACCGGTATGAAGATGTCGGCACACCCGTGGCGGGCGAGAGCAGCTGCTGCTCTCTTGACGGGATCAATGACGCGCGGGCGGTCTCTGCACGGCTTGGCATCCCACACTACGTTCTGGATTTCAGCGAACCGTTCGAAGAGCAGGTCATCGAGCCATTCGTTGCCGAGTATCTCGCAGGTCGCACGCCGAATCCGTGCGTTCTCTGCAACCGCACCATAAAGTGGGAAGCATTGCTGAAGAAAGCCGATGCGCTGGGCGCTGAGTGGCTGGCCACCGGCCATTTTGCCCGCGTGCGGAAGGATCAGACGACCGGCAGGTACACTTTATCAAAGGGAAAAGATGTATCGAAAGACCAATCGTACGCGCTCTGGGGACTGACACAGGATTCCCTCCGCCGGACGCTTTTCCCTCTTGCAGAGCTCACGAAGCCTGCCGTCCGCGAAATCGCGGAACGGTCCGGCCTCCCCGTGGCCCGGAAGGGAGAGAGCTTCGAGATCTGTTTTGTCCCTGACAACAACTACGCGCGGTTTCTGAAGCATCGGATTCCTGATCTGGAGAAAAGAGTGGATGGGGGAAAACTCGTGATGGATGGTGTCGAGGTGGGGAGCCATCGCGGATATCCTTTTTTCACCATCGGGCAGCGGCGTGGGCTGGGTTATGCGGCAGGCGAACCGGTCTTCGTGACGCGCATCGATCCGGCTTCCAACCGCGTCCAGCTCGGCAGGGAAGAGGACTTGCGGTCCAGCGGGCTGATCGCATCGCACGTGAACATGATGAAGTATTCCGACCTTCACACGGCACGCCGGGTTCTCGCACGCATCCGCTATCAGGACCCGGGAGGCATGGCGTCTGCCGTCACCATGACTGACGGCCGGCTCGAGGTCCGTTTCGACGAACCCCGTCGCGCCATCACGCCCGGACAGTCGGTCGTTCTCTACGAAAACGACGATGTGGTGTGCGGCGGGATCATCGATGAGGTAGTGTGAACCCCATGATGGATCGTGCACGGGAATACCTGAAAGAATTCTCCTTCGGCGAGGTCTTCCGGTTCAACTTCGCTCATCTCAAGGGCGATCTGATGGGAGGCTTCACATCCGCGGTCGTGGCCCTGCCTCTGGCGCTCGGTTTCGGCATCCTGGCATATGGCGGCGATCCGCGCGGTGCGGTTGCCGGCCTGTACGGCGCCATCTTTACTGGTTTCCTCGCATCTCTCTTTGGCGGCACTCCGCGGCAGATCACAGGCCCGACGGGTGGCATGACCGTGATTCTGACCATGGTCTACAAAGACCTGGGGGGTCCGGACGCGCTGCTGGCGGCATGCCTCATTGCCGGATTGCTGCAAATCGCTTACGGCTTGCTCAAAGTCGGCCGTTTCATCTCCTTCGTGCCATATCCCGTCATTGTGGGCTTCACCAACGGCATTGCGGTTCTGATCTTCATGCAACAGTTGCCGATCCTGGCCGAAGCGCCGCTCCTGGCCGCGATCACGCTGGCTGTCATCATTGCCGTGCCGTATGTCCATCGCGGTATACCGCGGGCCCTCGTCGGGCTGCTGGCAGGCACGCTCGTGGCGTCTTTGGCGTTTTATCACGTGAGTGCCCTGCGGTGGGCGATCGATGCGGACACTCTTTCCTTCGTGGCGTCCGATGCGCTCCGCACAATCGGCGAAATCCCGCGTTCGTTCTCCTTCCCTGGATTGCCGGCACTGGAGTGGTCGACATGGAGCCGGCTGATTCCCGCCGGATTGACCATCTCCCTGCTGGGA
>JAGDMK010000139.1 GCA_017860635.1 Bacteroidota bacterium | reverse complement strand
TCCCGGCCCGCGTGTCAGTTGCTGAACTTGCCCTTGAAGTGACTCCATGAAATGTCGCTCGTCGTTTTGAAATCCACCCACCTCTGGATCATCCAGAAATTGCTGGCATCCTCGCGCAGCGTGAACTGCAGACTTCCCCGGGCCGTCTTGGGGAAGCCGGGGTCGCTGTGTTCGAACACCAGCACATAATCATAGGCCGAGACCACGGAGTCGGACGAGACGGTCGTGGTTTTCAGTGTCAACGCGAGCGTGGCATTGGCCTGCTGGTTGCTCCGCGCGATGATGTTCTGAAAATATTCCTGTTCCTCCTGCAGCGACCAGGATCCCAGTGTGGTTCCATAGATTGCGGCTGCATCGGCGGAAGGGATGAAGACGAACGGCGATGCTCCGCGAGACGCGTCGGCGAAGCAGGCCGCGTAGTTGGCGACGCTCTTCTGTTCGATTGCGCTTTGCAGGTTCGTTATGACGATGTCCGGGTCTGTAGGGGGCCGGTAGTTCAGGCTCGACTGGCTGGGCTCCTCAGGGTCGCGCGGTTCAAAGAGCCCGCATCCGCCCCCCAATGCTGCAGCCAGGAACACAACCAGAAGCACATGAGGCGTGTGAAGCGGAGTCTTCAAGCTGCCGTTTTCTCCCTCCGCCCGTTTCATCACAGGAGGATCCTTCCCTCGAGCGCGCGTGACAGCGTGGCCTCGTCGGTAAATTCCAGATTGCCTCCCACGGGAAGGCCGCGGGCCAGTCGCGAAACGCGCACGCCAAGCGGTTTGAGCAGCCGGGTCAGGTAGATCGTTGTGGCCTCACCTTCGACATTCGGATTGAGGGCGAGGATCACTTCGGCGATCTCTCCGGGAAGGCGGTTCAGGAGCTCCCTGACCTTCAGGTCATCGGGTCCGATCCCATCCAGCGGCGAGAGCGCCCCTCCGAGCACGTGATAGAGTCCGCGGAACTCGTTGGTTTTTTCGATGGCCATGACGTCGCTCGGCTCCTCCACAACGCAGATGATATGCGGGTCCCGCCTGGGGCTGGAACAAATCACGCAGGGGTCGTGCTCGGTGATATTCGAGCAGACCGAGCAATAGGTGATCCTGTCTTTCACGTCGACCAGTGCCCGTGCCATCTTGACGACCTCTTCACGGGGCCGCTTGAGCACAAACAGTGCGAGTCGCAGGGCTGTCTTGCGTCCAATTCCCGGGAGCTGGGCAAACTCCTCGACAAGATGCTGGAGAGCTTCGGATGTGTAGAGCATGAAGGTGTGAGAGCCGGGGCTGCGGGAACCCGTGCGGCCCCTCTAGAAACCCGGCAGATTCAAGCCGGGAATATTGGGGAGGATTCCACTGGTAACCTTGGCCATCTCCTCCTGAGCCATTTTCTGAGATTCCTCGAGGGCTTTGTTCACCGCGGCGAGGATCAGGTCTTCCAGCATGTCCTGATCTTCGCCAGTCAGCACTTCCCGTTCTATGGCGAGGGCGGTGAGCCGTTGTCTGCCATTGACGGTCGCCTTGACCATTCCGCCCCCCGCCTCCCCGACCACAGTCCTCTGCTCCAGTTCTTCCTGCACCTGTGCCATCTTTTCCTGCATTTTCTGGATCTGCTTCATCATCCCGGACATATTGGGAAGGCCGGCCATGCGGTTCCTCGCGTAAATGTTTGAAAAATATACCAGAAAGGGGGAGGAAAGTCAACTTGACTTTCGGAGGAAAATCCAGTACTTTTTTATTCACGCCGTAAGGCGCAGAGGTTGGAGTATGCTCATTCTGACGGGAGAGCCATTTCGTTGACAAAGGGTCCGCGGGAAGCGACAGGCGCCGATCTGAACGAACAGTTGCGCCTGCGTGCAGCTGGAGAAATCCCCAGGCATATTGCCGTCATTATGGACGGGAACGGGCGATGGGCGAAACAGCGCGGGTTGCCGCGCATTGCGGGGCACCAGGAAGGCGTTGAATCCGTCAGGGATATAGTAGAGTCAAGCGGCCAGCTCGGCGTCCAGTTCCTGACTCTGTATGCGTTCTCCACCGAAAACTGGAAGCGCCCGAAGGATGAGGTATCGCTGCTGATGCGCCTTCTCCTGACGGCACTCCGCGATGAGACCGACCGGCTGCATACCAACAATGTCCGCCTCCGCACGATCGGAGATATCCAGGCGCTGCCGACGGAACTGCAGGACCAGCTTCGCGAAGCGTGCACACGGACTGCGGGTAACGCAGGCCTCACGCTCACGCTGGCGCTGAGTTACAGCGGGCGGTGGGAGCTGACAGAGGCCATCCGCGCCATCGCACGCGACGTACAGGCAGGCAAGGTGAAACCGGATGAGATCTCCGAAGAATGTATTAAACGCTATCTGAAGACTGCCGACATCCCCGATCCTGATCTTTTGATCCGGACAAGCGGGGAACTTCGCCTCAGCAATTTCCTGCTCTGGCAGGTGGCATACACTGAACTCTATATCACACCGGGCTACTGGCCCGACTTCCGGCGCAAGGACCTCTATGTCGCCATCGACGAGTACCAGGGCCGGGAGCGGCGATTTGGCATGGTCAGCGAACAGGTGAACTCCGATACCACAAAACAACCTACCCTCAAACGAATCCTCAAGAGTGTTGCAGGGCCGTGAAATGACGAAGCGCGTGCTGGTGATGCTGGCCGTCGGAATCCTCCTGTCCGCCCCGCTCCATCTGAATGCTCAAACACCTCCTTCCAAGGAAGTCTACAAGATCCTCGGTATTTCTGTGGAAGGGAATACCTTTGCCGATCCCGCGGCAATCATCGCCAATTCCGGGATTAAAGTCGGCGACGAAATCCTCGTTCCCGGAGACCAGATAGGCCAGGCCGTCCGGAAGCTCTGGTCTCTCCACCTGTTCGAAGATGTCCAGGTGAAGATCGACCGGAAGATGGGGAACGGGGTGTACCTGCTCATCCTCGTCAAGGAGCTCCCCCGGTTCGAACGGCTGGTAGTGGAGGGGAACGATGAGGTGGATACCGACGATATCCAGAAAGTGGTTCCCCTTGTCCGCGGTCAGGTCCTCGCTCCCAATGAGCTCAAGAAGATCGAACGAGACGTGAAGAAGCTGTACGACAAGGAAGGCTTCATGCTGGCGACGGTGAAGGTCTCGTCGGACTCGGCCGATACGTCGCAGTCACGGCGGATCGTCCGGATAACTGTCGATGAGGGGGAAGAAGTCAAGGTCGAGTCGATCCAGTTCACCGGCAACACCGCTTTCGACGACGGTGATCTCCGCGGCGCGATGGATGAAATCTCCGAGAAGAAATGGTGGAAGTTCTGGTCGTCGGCCAACTTCAAGAAGAAGGAATATGAAGAAGACAAGCTGAAGATCGTGCAGTTCTACCGGAAGAACGGCTACAGGGACGCACAGATTCTTTCGGATTCGGTCTGGTACAGTGACGACAAGATCGGCATGCACATCATCATGCACGTCCATGAAGGCCCCCAGTACAAAATCCGCAATATCACCTGGGAAGGCAACACGGTCTATTCCGACGAAATCCTGAGTAGCCGGCTGCAGATGCAACCGGGAGATGTGTACAATGCGGAGAAATTCGAACAGAACCTCCGCGGCAACGAAGACCAGAATGATGTCGCCGCGCTCTATCTGGACAACGGCTATCTGCGCTTCAATCTCGACCCCCGGGAGACGCGCGTCGGCGAAGACAGCATCGACATCGCGATCAATGTGTACGAGATGAACCAGTTCAAGCTCGGGCACGTGGCCATCAAAGGAAATACCAAGACCCAGGAAAAAGTCATCCGCCGCGAGCTGTACAGCCGTCCGGGCGACTATTTCAGCCGCGCAGCCATCGTCCGCAGCATCCGCCAGCTCTCGCAGCTCAACTACTTCAATCCGGAAAAGATCAAGCCGGACTATGTGCTGGTGGACGACAAGACGGTGGACCTGACATACGAAGTGGAGGAAAAGTCCAGCGACAACATCAACGCTTCCGTCGGCTACAGCGGGGCGTACGGCATGACGGGCGCGCTCGGGTTCACCATCAACAACTTCTCCATCTCGCAGCCCCTCTCGGGCGGAGCCGGACAGATCCTGAACTTCGAGTGGATGTTCGGTGAAGCTTCGCGCTACCGGACATTCACCCTGGGCTTCACGGAGCCGTGGCTGTTCGACACGCCGACGCTGTTCGGCGTGACGCTGTACGACACGCGTCAGGTCTATACATTCGATTATGAGCGGACCGGCGGTTCGATCCGCGTCGGACGCCGCTTCAAATGGCCGGATGACTACTTCCGCGGCGACTGGATTCTGGATGTGCAGTCGAATAACGTACGGGACGGCCTCGGGATCTATCGCGAAGGAAGGTCGAGCCAGGTCAGCATCACGCAGGTGATCTCCCGGAACAGCGTGGACAATCCCATTTTCCCGACGTCCGGTTCGAGCGTGGCGCTCTCCATCCAGATGTCGGGCGGGCCGCTGCTCCCGGGCAACCTCGATTTCCACAAGTGGCTCTTCAATTCGGAGTGGTATCTCCCGATGTTCGGATCGAGCAAGCTGGCGCTCTACCTCAGCTCGAGCTACGGCTACATCGCGAAGTTCTACAAGGACTCGTTCATACAGCCGTATGACATGTTTTTCATGGGTGGTACGGGACTGGGATACATCTCGACGACCCCGCTCCGCGGCTATGAAGACCAATCGGTCGGCCCGAGGAACGAGAGCAACGACATCACGGGCGGTCTGGCTATGGCCAAGCAGACGCTCGAACTCCGGTTCGCGATTTCCATTCAGCCGATACCGATCTACGTCCTGGGTTTTCTCGAGGGAGGCAATGTGTACGAGAGCCTTTCCAGGGCTGACTTCTTTGACCTGAAACGCTCGGCCGGACTCGGTGTCCGCCTGCAGATCAATCCCATCGGGATGCTCGGTTTTGACTACGGCTATGGCTTTGACGATGTCTTCCCCCGTGACGGCAAGCCCGACGGGTGGCACTTCCATTTTGTTTTCGGGCGGGGCATGTAGTCCTCTCCCTCAGTCGTGGATTCCTGAACCCAATACCCTAACAGTGTGAGGAAGTAATGAAAACCCGGATGTTCCTTCTCTGCCTTGTGCTTGCTGTGCTTGTGGCCGTTCCGCAGGCCTTCACCCAGTCACAGAAAATCGGTTACGTCAACTCTGCCAAGATCTTCCAGGAGCTGCCTGCCGCACAGGATGCGCAGCGCCGGATCGATGCCCTGAGCAAGCCGGTGCAGGATTCTCTCGAGGCCATGCAGCGCGACCTGCAGGCGCGGTATGAGGACTACCAGAAACGCGAAGCTCTTCTGAACGACGCTGCGAAGAAGTCGGAACAGCAGAAGCTGATCGAGCTGGAACGCCGCATGAACGAATTCCGGGTCCAGAAACTCGGAAACGACGGCGAACTTGCACGCGAAACCGAAAAGCTCCTCAACCCGCTTCGCGAGCGGATCAAGAACGCCATCGCGACGGTTGCACGGGAAGAAAAGTACAGCTTCGTGTTCGACAAGACCGAAACCATTCAGATCCTGCTCTACGGCGATCCGACGCACGACATCACGTTCAAAGTGATCGATCGCCTGAAACGCGGTAAGTAAGACGAACAGCAGAGAGACGAGGGAGCTCGCGAGATGAAACGGATCGTTGTCCTTTTCCTGGCGTTGTGTGTGGCCGGCACGGTGATGGGTCAGACGAAGATCGGTCACATCAACTCCGAATCCATCATGCAGACCCTTCCGGAAGCCATCGACGCTCAGAAATCGCTGGACGCTCTGGTCAGCCAGTGGGAAGCAGAACTGCAGAAGCTGCAGGCCGACTGGAAACGGAAGTTCGACGACTATGACAAGAAGAAACTGATCCTGACCGATCAGGTTCGTGCAGAACAAGAAAAAGAGCTCCGCGACCTGGATCAGGCGGTGGCCGATTTCCGGAACAAGAAGTTCGGACAGAACGGCGAGCTGTTTCAGAAACAGAACGACGTGATGAAACCCATCCAGAACAAGATCTTCAAGGTGCTGGAGGAGATCGCGAAAGAGGATGGGTACGACTACATCTTCGACCGGAGCGGGGAGATCCTCCTGTTGTATGCAAATGAGAAGAAGGATCTGACGGCCCAGGTGATCCAACGCATGCAATCGTTCGGCAAGTAACCGGGCGTGGTCCATGAAGATCAGTGAGATTGCGCGTCTCTTGACAGCTACGGTCGAGGGGGACTCCGCACTGGAGATCCGCCGCGTGGCCAAGATCGAAGAAGCGGGCGAAGGCGATCTCACCTTCCTGGCGAATCCCAAGTACGCCCGCTATCTCGCCCTGACACGTGCCTCCGCCGTGATCGTCGGAAAGACGGTCATGGCCGAAGGCCGGCCCCCTGAGGCCCCTCCCCTTACACTGCTGCATGTGGATGATCCGTACGTCGGGTTTGTGCGCATGCTGGCGCACTTCAACCCTCCGCAGCCTCCGCTTCCTCCCGGCATTCACCCCGCCGCATTTCTGGCGCCATCGGCGGTCATCGGCGCAGACGTGCGGATCGGTCCGTTCGCCGTGATCGGCGAACGGGTACGGGTGGGCGATCGCTCCATGATCGGCCCGTGCACTGTCATCGGGAACGACGCATCCATCGGCGATGATGCGGTCGTGTATTCCAACGTGACCGTGCGGGAAGGCTGCATCATCGGACACCGGTGTGTCCTCCAGCCGGGCGCCGTGATCGGCAGTGACGGGTTCGGCTTCGCGCCGAAAGCGGACGGGACATACGAGAAGATTCCGCAGATGGGCATCGTCGTACTTGAAGACGATGTGGAGATCGGAGCCAACACCACAGTGGACCGGGCCACGCTCGGGGAGACGCGCATCAAGAAGGGTGTCAAGCTGGACAATCTCATTCAGGTTGCGCACAACGTGGTGATCGGCGAAAATACCGTGATGGCGGCCCAAACTGGCATCTCGGGGAGCACCCGGATCGGGAAGAATGTGATGGTGGCCGGACAGGTGGGATTCACCGGGCACATTGAAATAGCGGACGGCGTGAAGGTCGGCGCCCAGTCCGGTGTGCACCGCGCCCTTACAAAACCGGGCGCGGCATACTTCGGGACACCGGCATACACGCAGCGCGAAGCCATGCGCATCTACGGGTCGTTTCCGCAGCTGCCGGACCTGCTCGCCACCGTGCGCAGCCTCCAGAAGCGCATCGAGGAACTCGAGCACGCACAGTCAGACCAGTCAACCTCACCCTAACCTCCAGCCCCTGCCATGCTCGTTCAACAACGCACCATCAAACAACCCATCTCGCTGAGTGGAGTTGGCCTCCATACCGGCAGCATCTCCACAATGACCTTCCGTCCGGCCCCGGAAAACTCCGGCATCAGGTTTCGCCGCATCGACATGGGCGGAACCCCGGAGATCCCGGCAAACGTCGACCATGTCGTGGATATCTCACGCGGGACCACAATCGGGATCGGCGAGGCGCGGGTTCATACCATCGAGCACGTCATGGCGGCGCTGGTGGGGCTCCAGGTGGACAATGTCCTGATCGATATCGATGCCAACGAACCGCCCATCGGCGACGGCAGCTCAAAGCCGTACGTGGACGCGCTGATGAGCGCCGAATTCGAGAAACAGGATGCGCCCAAGGACTATCTGATCATCGATCAGACGGTGACCTATCATAATGAGGAAAAGAAGGTCGACATCGTCGCCCTCCCTCTGGATGACTACCGTCTGACCGTCATGGTGGACTACTTCAATCCCGCCCTCGGAAGCCAGCATACCGGTCTCTTCAACCTTGAGAAGGAATTCGTCACCGAGTTTGCCCCCTGCCGCACCTTCTGCTTCCTCCATGAAGTGGAAATGCTCCACAGTGCGGGGCTCATCAAGGGCGGCAACCTGGACAACGCCATCGTCATCGTGGACCGGGATCTGCCCGATGAGGAAATCAAGCGGATTTCCAGCAAGCTGGGAATCGGCGAATCGGTGATCCTCGGGACAAACGGTGTCTTGAACAACAAGTCGCTGCATTTCCGGAACGAACCAGCACGGCACAAGCTGCTGGATTTGATGGGAGACCTGGCTCTGATCGGAGTCCCGCTGAAGGCCCAGATCCTGGCCGCGCGGCCCGGTCATGCCAGCAATATCGAATTTGCACGGCAGATCCGGAAGCTGTATCAGCAGAAGAAACTCATCCGGAAGTACCAGCATGAGCGGAAGGAAGGGGTGGTGTTTGATATCAATGCCATCAAGAAGATCCTTCCGCACCGGTATCCCTTCCTGCTGGTGGACAAGATCACCGATTTCAAGGTGGATGAAAGCGTCGTCGGCGTGAAGAATGTC
>JAGDMK010000018.1 GCA_017860635.1 Bacteroidota bacterium | reverse complement strand
CATTCCCGCCCGTGTCACCAGTTTCTCCGATTGCCTTTGCGCTCTTCTTGGCGTACATTCGCATTGTAAGATGCGAAGGGGAAAGCCCTCCTCGCTCTGCCTCTTTCTCTTTTCTTCTAACCGTACATATCATCACAAACAAAAGGATCACACTATGTCCATCGCCCGTGTTACGGAAATCATTTCATCCTCCACAAAGAGTTTTGAAGACGCCATCCAGGTCGGTGTCAGCAGGGCAAACAAGACGCTGGACAATGTGAAGGGAGCCTGGATTCAGGATCAGAAGGTAGTGGTCGAGAAGGGGAAGATCGTTGAGTACCGCGTGAACATGCAGGTGACGTTCGTGCTCAAAGGATGAGGTGGTGGGGAAGAAGACCTCACCACACACGTCTTACCCATGGTGCTGGCGGTACTGTTTCAGTTGCGCTGACCCTGTGGACAGTGCCCGAGGCAGACGCTCAAGCGCTTGCCTGCGCGGTTCCCTTTTTTTTCTCTGATCGGGGCAGTCAGGTCGAGAAACGCCGCCACTTGAGCCGGAGCCATGCATGCAACGGGAGTTGGCCCGGGCTACGTCTTATGGTGATCCCCAGTCACGAGGGAAAGACCGTCCGTTGTAATTGAAGGACTTTCTTACTACCATCGTCCAATTAACGCGTGTTGATGAACGACGCAGAAGGGACAGGGTATGAAACAGGTGGTCATTTTGTTGACGGCGATCGTCCTGACAGTCATGGTTAGTTGGGGGCAGGAGCCAGCGGGCGCTTCCGCGGGAATATATTCGACCAGGCTTCATCCCGCTCTGCTCGAATTCTCTCAGACCGGATCCCCTGAAACCGGTGGCCGCCTCGCCAGGGTGACGGCAGATGCACGGGAGATGGACGCAATCATCTACACCGCGGATCCGGATCGGCTCGCTCGCGCCGGCATCCGGATTCAATCCCGCTATCCGGGCTTTGTCACTGCCCTTCTTCAGCCGTCTGATGTTCCTGTCATTGAACGTACTCCGTCGGTGCGCTATGCCCGCCCCGGTTTGCGATTGTATCCGGACAACGACATCTCCCGCGTGGAGATGGGCTCGCAGCTGCTTCATGCCGGATTCATCAACAACACCGCGTACAAAGGCAAAGGTGCAATCGTGCTCGTGTATGACACCGGCATCGATTGGAAACACCTCGATTTCCGGAGCCCCACTGACACCACCAAGAGCAGAATACTCTTCATCTGGGATCAGACGCTCACCGCTGGTGCCGGGGAGGCATCCCCGTCCGGATTCACATACGGCGTGGAATACACGCAGGCGCAGATCCAGAATGAAATTGACGGCACACCTCCGGGGTTTGTCCGTGAGAAGGACATCAACGGTCATGGAACGCATGTCACCGGCACCGCTGCGGGAAACGGCGTGACACTCGGAAAGTTCGCCGGTCAGGCTCCGGAGGCAGACATCATTTTTGTCAAGGGAGGAGATCAATCCTTCAGCGACGCGCGCATGATCGACGGTTTGACGTATGCAATGAACAAAGCCGCGGCGCTTGGCAAACCCATCGTTGTGAACTGGAGCATCGGAAGTATGTGGGGAACCCACGATGCCACGGATGCAGTCTCAGTGGCGGTCGACGCGTTCTCATCGACGGCCGGGCGGGTTCACGTGAACTCCGCGGGGAACAGCGGCAACTCGTTGATCCATGTCGGGGGGAGTATTGCTGCCGGTGGATCCAAGAGCTTTCTGATCACGGTTCCTACATACACACGCGCGTCTGGCCTCTACAACGACGAAATTGGAATTATTCTCTGGTTCAATTCAAGCGACACCGTGACTGCCAAGATCCAAGTCACCACACCCACAGCCAAAACGTTCGAGCTGCTTGCCGGGGAGAAGACGTTTGCCGACGAAGCCGATGGGCGTGTATGGCTCGGGAATATGGTCAGTCCGGACAACCACCAGCGGCTCCTGTATCTCTGGGTGGATGATGCTGACACGCTCAAGGTCCCGAAATCCGGAATATGGACTGTCACGCTTTCGAACGTCGGTAAAGATGTTGTATACGATGGATGGCTGGACCCCGTCAGCATCGGCGGCCAGACGATCACGCTTGACGGAGCGGACGCAAACAAGACGGTGAATAGCCACGTTCCGCAAAAGTCCATCCTGGTGGGCTCCTGCTTTACGCGCTTCAACTGGCCTACCTATTCATCGGCGGGCAGTCAGACGGGCTCCTGGACGTACAATTACAGCAAGGGTGACCAGATGGGTGGTATCTCGCCCTTCAGCAGTCTCGGGCCGTCCCGGGACGGGAGGATCAAGCCGGATATCTCTGCACCTGGTCAGTACATATTCTCTGCCCTCTCTTCGAATGCTTCTGCAGCAGACAGCCGTGTGCATCCCATGCGAAACTACCAGGCCATGCAGGGGACCAGCATGGCGGCTCCCAACGTGACCGGATGTGTGGCGCTCCTTCTGGCGCAGAATCCGGCGATGACGGCCGACCAGGTCAAGACGTTGCTGACGAGCACGGCGGTGACCGACGCGTACACGGGAACCGTACCCAACAATTCCTTCGGAGCAGGGAAGATAAATGTCTACCGCGCACTTGCGAAGAGACTCTACCCGGCCGCCACGACCACACAGACGATCTACCGGTATGATCTGTCGGGGATGAGTTTCATTAACTCGTATACGAACTACGTGGTGTCGGTCGACACTGCAAAGAAATATGCGCTGCGTTTCACGCCGTCCACCAGCGGCAGACTCGCCGCCGTGCTTTGCAATCTTAGCTGGAAGTCGATCCCCAGTTCCGCGATACTGTCGTGTGAACTCTACACGAACACGACAGGGAGTCTGGCGGGAATTCCAGGGACGAGAATCGGCGCCGCCGTTCAGGTCCCGCTGACGAATGTTGACCATTTTACCACTCTCCCGATCGACATGCTCGCAGCCGGCGCTTCAGTGACCGCTGGGACCAGCTACCATATTGTGCTGTCGTTGGTTGGCGCCACGGGGGCAGATCATGTTGAGGTCTTCACTGATGACGGAACGGCCAATGCCGACAATCGGACATCCGTGTTCACGGGCGGAGCATGGCAGAATTCCGGAGCAAGCGGGTCAGGGTTGAGCGGGAAGAATATCCGCATCCGGCCGGTCGTGGTCTCCTCCAGTGTTCCTCTTGCCGTGGGTTCTGAATTCGGGGGAACGCCGGCATCGTTTGAGCTCTTGCAGAACTACCCGAATCCCTTCAATCCGTCAACCGAAATCTCGTTCAGCATCCCGCAGTCCGGGGTGGTTTCTTTGAAGGTCTTTGATGTGCTGGGCAGAGAGGTCACCACGTTGGTGAACGGAGAGCAGGAATCGGGTACTCACATTGTCCAATGGGATGCCAAAGACATGGCAAGCGGGGTGTATCTGTATACACTGCGTTCCGGCAGCTACACACAGACCCGGAAAATGATGCTGATTCACTAAACGGGACGATTCAGGAGAATCAGAAGTTTCTGAGCAATCAAGAAGACGCTACTGCACGGCCAGCAACGCTGCCGGCGTGTTGGAGCGTGTGCACTGACAGGTGCACCAAAGCCTTCACTAAACGAGGCCCGGGGTATTCACTCCGGGCCTCTTGACGCAGAGGCTTGAACTCTACCTCTTTCCCCGATCCCCGGATGGCTGAACCTCCTCCGTTATCCCCTGATTCCCCGGTGCGGACTCGCAAATGCTGAATCGAGGATCCTGAGCGATCCACCCCGGGAACAGTTTGCAGCCCAATGCTGTTGTAGTGAACAACCCGTTTGAGGTGGGTCTGATGCAGATCCAACAATCATCGAGGAGGCAGGTATGAAGCGAAAAGCGTTAACGTTTGGAAGTGCCCGATTGCACATCGGTTTGGCCCTGCTGGCGTTGGCCACTCCACTGCTGGCACAAGCGACGGTACATGTGATCCGATTTGGGGGAACTGTCGGCTTCAGCTATTCCCCGGCATCCTTTTCGGTCTCCGTGGGCGACACGGTCCGGTGGCAGGGGAGTTTTGAGTTCCATCCACTGAGTTCGACATCTGTGCCAGCGGGTGCTGCATCCTGGCAGAACGCGGCGGGAGTGTCCTTTGACTACGTAGTGCTCGTGCCTGGAACGTACACCTATCAATGCGACGTCCACGCTCCTTCGATGAGTGGTTCGTTCTCCGCGACCCTCAGTGACGTCAGTGAGCGCGTGACAATGGGTGCGCCGGTGAGTTACGAATTGCGCCAGAACTACCCGAATCCCTTCAATCCAGCCACCGTCATCACATTCAGTATTCCCGAAGCTGGATCTGTGAGTCTGAAAATCTACAACCTTCTGGGCCGGGAAGTGGCCACGCTGGTGAACGGCCAATTGAGTGCCGGCCTCCATAGCGTTCAGTGGGATGCGAAGGATATTGCGACCGGTAGGTATCTGTACAGACTTGAAGCCGGTGGAGTCACGCAGGCACGTGCCATGGTTCTGCTCCGATGAGTCCTGAATCTGCGCAGGTCTTGTGGAGGCCAGGCCTGTGCAGGAGCATCGGATATTTGTTTGTTGGCCGGGGTTGTCGGATCTGTTGCAGGAGTGCCGCGGCTACTTCCGATGACGGCTTCCCGGAGTCCGCTAATAGATAACTACCGTATTCGTGCGTTCGGGGGCCCCGGCAGGATACCAAAATGTCCTTTCCGCGGTCGTCATTTCTATGAAAAACTCGATATCATCCCTGAGATTTTCGGCAGTGACCGACGCCTGCCAGACCGCCCGGTTGACGTAACCCAGGTCCTGCTGCACGAAATCCTTCCCTGTCAATGGCTTCCACAACAGCCGTGCGGATTGAATCCCAACCTGCGGCAGGATAATCTTCAGCCGGAGGTCTTCCCCCTTGCGAAGCATCGTGCGCAGGGTGGGAATGATGATGCGATCCACGGCAAGCCGCTTCGCCTGAGGCCAGCATGCCTCGGGCAATGGCTGGCCGAGTAGTCTCTCGATGTCGTGGCCCGGGATGACAACTGTGAACATGATGTTGTGCTGCTGCCAATTTGCCAGCGTGCCGAGCTCTCCTTTCGTGCTGATGGTGTTCAACAAATAGCGAAACACCTCCTCAAGCTCGTTCATCTGTTGCTGACGCAGGGAAATGAAGGCCTGTTTGTACATGAGGCGATCATAGAGCGAATCCCGACGTGCTCTTGTGAAGAGCCGATTGATCTCGCCCGTGGTGCACGCGAATTTTCCTGTGGCGCGAAGATACCTGAACGTGTTCAGCCAGTAGTCAAACTGCTCCCGGTGTGCTGCACCCACGATTCTGGGTGCTAGACGCCCGAATTCATCGACGAACGCGTAATCCTTTTCCCGAATATCCCAGGTCAGAGAATCAGGCTTCACGCCTCCCGGGCCTTGGACCCAATCCGCCGGGACGGGGAGGTTCATGGCACTACCTCTGCCCTTGTCGTACCGGTCCAGTCCGTCAAGTCGGGAAAAGAGCGATGCGCAATCTTCAGCGACAGTGCCGCCGAACAGGGCACGGCACCAGTCAAGATAGAAGTCAAATTCCGGAAGATCGCGGACAGGGTCCTTGCTCCGTTGAATTGCCTCTGCTGGAGCGAGCCGTTCTCGAACGTCAGGATTCCACGGTTGCTGATCCCAGCCGGCCTGTGCGAGCGCGCCGATGTTGGGACCGAGGACGCGTGTGCGCCAGTGAATGCCGATAAGACCGGTGCAACCAAACGACAGTGCATCAGCCGCGTCGCGGCGCATTCGGCCTACCCAAAGCTGCGGCAGAATGAGTGCCGGGTCATCCTCGAGCCAGGGAATCGCCCAGAGCGGTCGACCTGCGATGCGGGTGAAATCCGGATCGACCGGATCATACCCGACATTTCGGTTGATGCAGCTCATCGCCCACGATTTTGGGAGGAACGTGTCGAACATCGAACGATCCTGCTTTGGCCCAAGTACCCAACCGCACGTGGCGAAACCGAACTGAACGCCCAGCTCTGTTGCCGCCTGTTGCGCTGCATCCAGATCCCGCCGGGTGCGAGCAATCGTCTGTTCGGTGTTACCACTCCACGTCCACTCCTCCGGTGTCCAGAACCAGTAATAATCAAGCGGAAGTGTCTGCTTCATACGGGCAAACATACCTTCGTAGAGATTACGGGCGAGTGCGTATTCCGATGTGTCCTTTCCCAGCACGAGCGCGCGCTGTCGCACCGCTGCAGGCACAGTAAGCGGAGTCTCGGTGCCGACGCACATCTGTATGCCTAGTTCTCTGCCGAATGAAAATGCGTCTGCAAGTGAGGTGGCAGCTTTTGCGAAGAGCGTGTTCCATACATTGTCACCGATGGGCTGAGGCTCGAAGGTCCGCAATTCCTCGGGAGGGAACGGAACCCATGTGCCGATGCGGGCATGGGGTGTGTGTGCAGACATGACGTCGGATCCATAGGCATCCGTTTCAAAGAGCTGGTCGCAGCCAAAGAGATAATCGCCCGTCTTCTGCGGATTGTATCCCCACCCCGGATCGCCGGTCGTGGTGAAGTACCTGGCCGGATAGCTGGATGCCACCTCGCCGTTTGGTCTGATGTCATCCCGAAAACCGATCCACACAGTAGGTTCGGGTCCGATGCCGCCTTCAGGATACGTATGAAGACCGAAGAAATTCATCCTCATTTTCACCATTTGTGCAAATACGGCTTTGTAGTCGTCGACGTCCCACCAGTCGGGTCCTTCAGGGAAATCGTGGAATGGCTGGAGGCCGCGTGTGGCAAAGAGGGGGGAGTGCCATTCTGAGAGATCCGGCAGCGAGAAGCGAATTGTCCCGTCAGGTATGTCATCACCGTGGGCAGAGAAGCGTATGCCAAGATGCTCTGCAAACGTGTAGGCTCCGTACAAGGTGGCAATATCTGTAGACCCTGTTATCAACAGCATCCTGCGGTCAGGGAGAGTCACCGTTCTCAGACAGTATGCATCATCCGGCAGCCTGTTCAGTGAATCGCGGAAGCTCGGGGGGAGTTGGAGGTTTGCCAGGAGCGGGGATCCGACAGGAGCAAGCGCAACAACTGCAGGAGGTTGGGGCGGAGGCACATTGTCACTGACTATCTCCGCGAGTTCCCCTGTGCGCAGATAGAGATAGCGTCGGATTTCCTTGGAGGCGAGGACCACTGTCGGAGAAGCTCTCTGCGGAATGAGGATCGTGAGCTGCTCAGAGGCGAGGCAGAGGGTGGATGACAGTACTAGCAAAATGAAGGAGGCGTTTTTCATGTGCGGGATGCGATTGTAATCAGGAAGGATGGGGTTATGTTTGAAAGTAGCCCGTGCATCTGTGAGAATCAAGTCTTTGACACATCTCACCAAAACATCTTGTTGAAACAACTTGACAATCGAACGGAATACAGTATATTATCGTGGAGAAGTTGACTCGGTTCTCCGGTGGAAAACAGCCTACATATCGCCAGACAGAAGTGGAGCCTCGCCAATCCCGGTGGGACATCCCATGTTCTGCCTGTTTCCCTTACCCTCATTACCATTATCCCAACGGGCCTCTTTCCCGTTCTAACGCTGATTATTCCCAGCTAAGAACGCCAGAGGCCGCGACGCACATACCGTAACATCAGATTCCACGCAGTAATCAGGTCAAGCATCGTCCGCCTCTGGCAGAGAGAGTCTCTTTGTGCGAGAAGGAGGAACGATGCGGGCAGATCCAAACGTCGCCAGGAACGGGCACCGGGATGCCGGTGTTTGTCCTCTCTTCATTGACACGAAGAAATGGGGGCGCGCCGACAGCCAGCACGCCCTGCTGCCTGAGCGATGGGGGAATATGGTGTCCACCATTCGGGAGCAAGAAGCATGAACCCGACGCCATCGACTGATTTCCCCTTGTATGACCCCCGGACGGAGCATGATGCCTGCGGCATTGGCTTCATTGTGAATGTGAACGGCGAGAAGTCACATGGGATCATCGAACAGGGCATCGAGATCCTCGTGAATCTCACACACCGGGGAGCGTGCGGGTGCGACCCGGAGACCGGTGACGGCGCCGGAGTCTCTATTCAAATACCCCATCTGTTCTTTGCCGAAGAGTGCCTGAAGCTGGGATTCGCGCTCCCCGCCGAAGGAGAGTACGGCGTGGGAATGGTGTTTCTCCCTGTCGAACCCCAGCCGCGCTTTCAATGCGAAGGTATTCTCGACCGTGTGGTGCAGGAAGAGGGATTGAGTGTACTCGGTTGGAGGGATACGCCCGTCGAATCGGACGCCATCGGACGAACGGCACGCGCGTCACAGCCCTACATCGAACAGGTGTTCGTCCGGGCGGCGGCGGGCATGGACCGCGAAGAGCTTGATCGCACGCTCTACATCATACGTAAGAGAGCGGAAGCTGAGATCGCCGCATCCGCTATTCATGAGAAGCACTTCTTCTATATTCCCTCGATGTCTTCGCGCATCATCGTATACAAGGGCCTGCTCCTTGCCCCGCAGATCGCCCGGTTCTACGGCGATCTCTCGGATGCGAGAGCTACGAGCGCTCTCTGTCTCGTTCATCAGCGCTTCTCGACGAATACATTCCCGAGCTGGCAGCTCGCGCATCCGTTCCGTTACCTCTGCCACAACGGAGAGATCAACACGATCCGGGGCAATGCGAATTGGATGCACGCCCGCCAATCAGTGCTACGGTCTGCGTTGTTCGGGGAAAATATTGACTGTCTCTTTCCGATCATCCAGCCAAATGTCAGCGATTCTGCTGCACTCGACAACGTTGTGGAATTGCTGCTTCTTGGGGGGCGGTCTCTTCCGCATGTGATGGCGATGTTGATCCCGGAGGCATGGGATAGGGACAGTGCCATGCATCCCGACAAGCGGGCGTTTTACGAATATCACGCTTCGCTCATGGAGCCATGGGACGGCCCGGCTGCGGTGGCGTTTACGGATGGGCGTGTCATTGGTGCGACGCTAGACAGGAACGGACTCCGGCCGGCGCGGTACCTCATCACCAATGACGGCGTGCTTATCATGGCGTCGGAGACCGGGGTGCTCAATGTCGATCCGCGCACAGTACGGTTCAAGGGAAGTCTCGAACCGGGAAAGATGCTCCTTGTGGACTTGACAGAACAGCGGATCATTCCGGATGAAGAGCTCAAGGGGAGGCTCTCCGCCCGCCATCCGTATGGGACATGGATCCTGGAGAACCAGATCCGGCTGGAAGCTCTCCCGGATCCGCCACGCACCTTCGGTTTCAGCCCCCAGGATATCATCAGGCGGCAGCGCGTCTTTGGGTTTACCGACGAAGAAATCCGCATGATCATCGCGCCGATGGCCTCAGGCGGCGAGGAGCCTGTTGGGTCTATGGGAAAGGACACGCCGCCGGCATGTCTTTCCGACCGGCCGCAGCCTTTGTTCAACTATTTCAGGCAGCTCTTTGCCCAGGTCACGAATCCCCCGATCGACTCGATACGAGAGTCCCAGGTCATGTCACTCACGAGCTACATCGGGACAGAGCGAAACATTCTCGACGAGTCTCCTGTCAACTGCCATACCTTGAAGCTGCAGGATCCCATTCTCACGAACAGGGATCTGGAGAAGCTGCGCCGCGTTTCGCAGGGCGACTTCCTTGCCACAATGCTGCCGATGCTTTTTCGCGTCGACGGGGGCGAGAAGGAGCTTACGCGGGCCCTTGACGGATTATGCCGCCGCGCTTCTCTTGCCATCCAGTCGGGGTACTCAATCATTATTCTTTCCGACCGCGGGTTCGACGAGGAGTATGCGCCCATTCCGAGCCTGCTCGCGCTGGCGGCGGTCCACAATCACCTCGTCCGCGAGAAGACGCGCACGCAGGTTGCCCTCGTCGTTGAATCGGGTGAGCCGCGTGAGGTCATGCACTTCTGCCTGCTCATCGGCTACGGTGCGAGTGCGGTGAATCCGTATCTCGCCATGGAGTCCATCGAACACCTCGTGGGTCTCGGTGTGCTGCCGGATGGGCTGGACGTTGAGAAGGCGTTGGGCAACTACAAGAAGGCTGCCACCAAAGGCCTCCTGAAAACAATGTCGAAGATGGGAATCTCAACGCTGCAAAGCTACCGCGGCGCCCAGGTGTTCGAGGCGCTCGGTCTGGGGAAGGATGTTATTGAACGGTACTTTACCGGCACGGCATCACGCGTGGGTGGCGTGGGGCTCGATGTGATTGCACAAGAAGCGAAGCTAAAACATGAGTTTGGATTCCGAGAAGTGTCGGAATACGAAGCCGAACTCGATCTGGGAGGGGAGTACACCTTCCGGATGGATGGCGAACGGCATCTCATCACTCCACTCACCATCCCGAAGCTCCACCAGGCAGTGCGGCAGGCGGACGCGCAGAGCTTCAGGGAATTCACACGACTAGTCGATGACCAGAGCCAAGGTCTATTGAACTTCCGGGGACTGGTTGACTTCAAACGGGGAACACGCGGTGTCCCGATCGAGGAGGTGGAGCCGGCAACCCGCATCGTGACGCGGTTCGTCACCGGTGCAATGTCGTACGGTTCGATCAGCAAAGAAGCACACGAGACTCTGGCCATAGCCATGAACCGCATCGGCGGGAAGTCCAATACCGGAGAAGGGGGAGAGGATGAAGACCGGTTCGCCCCGGATCCGAACGGCGACAGCCGACGAAGCGCCATCAAACAGATCGCGTCGGGCCGCTTCGGTGTCTCGGCTCACTACCTTGTCAATGCCGATGAATTGCAGATTAAGATCGCGCAGGGTGCGAAACCCGGTGAAGGAGGCCAACTGCCGGGGCATAAGGTGGATGTCTTCATTGCCAAGACGCGGAATGCCACGCCGGGTGTCGGACTCATTTCTCCTCCGCCGCATCACGACATCTACTCAATCGAAGATCTTGCGCAGCTGATCTATGACCTCAAGTGCGTGAATCCGCAGGCCCGCATCTCCGTGAAGCTCGTTGCGGAACACGGTGTCGGCACCGTGGCGGCGGGGGTGGCAAAAGCCCGCGCAGACTCGATCCTGATCAGCGGGGACTCCGGGGGAACAGGCGCTTCACCGCTCTCATCGATCCGGCATGCCGGCATCCCATGGGAAATCGGGTTGGCAGAAACGCAACAGGTCCTGGTCATGAACGATTTGCGGAGCCGTGTCCGCCTGCAGACTGACGGCAAACTGCAGACCGGCCGTGATGTGGTGATAGCCGCCTTGCTTGGCGCCGAGGAATTCGGTTTTGCAACGACGCCCCTCCTTTCCCTCGGGTGTGTCATGATGCGCAAGTGCCACATGAACACGTGCCCTGTCGGTATCGCAACACAGGATCCGAGACTGCGGGCGAAGTTCACCGGGACACCAGACCATGTTATTGCGTTCTTCTTCTTTCTTGCGGAAGAAGTGCGAGCGCTGATGGCACAACTCGGCTTTCGCACCATGGATGAGATGATCGGTCGCGTCGATCTGCTTCAGCCTCGTGAGGGAATTGACCATTGGAAAGCTCGTCATATCGATCTCTCTGCGGTCCTGCACGCCCCCGCCGTTCCCTTGCGCTTCGGCCGCCGCTGTCTTGTTGCGCAGGATCACGGACTTGGCGGTTCGCTCGACCATGAGCTTGTCAGCCGGTCGGCCGATGCGATACGCAGTGGAACGCCGGTGAATATCCACCTCCCCATCCGGAATGTGGACAGGGCGGTGGGTGCAATGCTGAGCGGAGAGATTGCCCGGAAGCGCGGCTCTGCTGGTTTGCCGGACGATACGATCCGTGTTCTGTTCACCGGCTCTGCCGGACAGAGCTTCGGTGCATTTCTTGCCCGGGGTGTGACGCTTTCGCTGGAAGGCGACGCGAACGATTATGTCGGTAAGGGTCTTTCGGGCGGAAAGCTCATCGTCTATCCGCCGGAGTTGAGCACCTCTCCCCGGGAAGAGTGGACCGTGGTCGGCAACGTGGCCCTCTATGGGGCGATCGCCGGCCAGGCGTTCTTCAGGGGAAAGGCCGGTGAACGTTTCGCGGTGAGGAATTCCGGTGCGACCGCTGTCGTTGAAGGAGTGGGGGACCACGGTTGTGAGTACATGACAAACGGTGTCATTGTAGTTCTCGGAAAAACCGGGAAAAACTTTGCTGCCGGCATGTCCGGCGGGCTTGCGTATGTGTTTGATGAGACGGGGGACTTCGCTTCATTGCTCTGCAACAGGGACATGGTGAGTGTCGATCCACTGGAGCCGGATGACGATGCAACAGTGCGGCGGCTCGTTCAATCACATGCGGTATTGACGCGCAGCCCACGCGCAGCGGCAATGCTCGACCGCTGGCAAGAAGTTGTTTCGAAGTTTGTGAAAGTGTTTCCGCATGACTACAGGCGCATTCTCTCGGAACGTGCAGCGACAGCGCACGGTGCCGCGAAGAGAAGAGAGGAGGCCGCCATTGGGTAAACCGACCGGATTTCTGGAATACCGGCGCGAGACTTCTCCCCGGCGTCCGGTGGAAGAGCGGATCAATGACTGGCGCCATGTGTGGAGGGATCTTGCGGAGCCCGACGTCCGTACCCAGGCGGCGCGGTGCATGGATTGCGGCGTTCCCTTCTGCCACCATGGCTGTCCGCTGAACAACGTCATTCCCCACTGGAATGAACTGGTATATCGTGGGCGCTGGCGGGATGCAGCCCGCATCCTTCATGCCACAAACAACTTCCCCGAGTTCACGGGCTCCGTCTGTCCGGCGCCGTGCGAGACGTCCTGCGTGCTCGGCATCAATGAGCCGCCGGTCTCCATCAAGGCGGTCGAACAGACCATCGTGGAGCACGCGTTTACGAACGGGTGGCTGATTCCCGAATGGCCTTCACAACGGACGGGCAAGCGTGTCGCCGTGATCGGTTCGGGACCTTCCGGCCTGGCGGCTGCCCAGCAGCTGAACCGGCTCGGCCACCACGTGACGGTCTATGAAAAGAACGACCGCATCGGCGGATTACTACGGTACGGCATCCCCGACTTCAAGCTGGAAAAGAGGATCATCGATCGGAGGACTGATCTCCTCCGCTCCGAGGGGATTGTCTTTACCACCAATGCGCATGTCGGCGTGCAGATTTCGGTCCACGGATTGCTGAAGTCGTACCACGCCATGCTCCTGTGCGGAGGGGCGGAATCACCCCGAGATATCGATGTCCCGGGGCGGGAGTTGTCGGGGATTCATTTCGCCGTCGATTTTCTCAGCCAGCAGAACCGGCGGGTGGCAGGGTTGCCCTTGGCGTCAGAGCGGGAAATTCTTGCGACCGGGAAACGCGTTGTCATCCTGGGCGGTGGTGACACGGGAGCCGATTGTCTGGGTACTGCGCACCGGCAGAAGGCGGTTTCCGTGCTCCAGATGGAAATCCTTCCCCGTCCGCCTGCAGAACGTGCTGCGAGTACTCCCTGGCCGATGTGGCCCCTGCAGCTGCGCACGGAGAGCTCACACGAAGAAGGAGGCGTGCGGGAGTGGTCGGTCTCGACAACCAGGTTCGAGGGCGGCCCCGATGGCAGCGTGAAGAAGCTTCACGCCGTGCACGTAGGTCCGCCGCCAGATTTTGCACAGGTCGAAGGATCAGCATTCAGCATCGATGTGGATCTTGTGCTGATTGCAGTGGGGTTCAGCGGCCCACGCAAATCCGGACTGCTCGATGAACTCGGCGTGGCTCTCGACGCCCGGGGACACGTCTCGACGGATGAAAACTACATGACCTCCCAGCCCGGGGTCTTTGCCGCAGGTGACATGCGACGTGGCCAGTCACTCGTCGTGTGGGCGATTGCAGAAGGACGCATGGCCGCGCTTGGCGTGGATCGTTATCTGAAGGCTGCTGCGATGATCTCACAAGTCCAGAGCCCAATGCGCACTCATTGACACTCACAGAAAGCCGGTGCACAATGAATCACATCGCATTGTATGATACAACCCTCCGGGATGGAACCCAGGGGGAAGACGTAAGCTTCTCGGTTGACGACAAACTGCACGTGGTGCGTGCGCTGGACGAATTCGGCATCGACTATATTGAAGGCGGCTGGCCCGGCTCGAATCCACGTGATGTCGAATTCTTCCGGCGGGCGCGTCTGCTCACACTCCGGCACGCAAGACTTGCCGCATTTGGGAGCACGCGCCGGGCAAAGAACCGGATTGAGGACGATCCGAACATCAGGGCATTGCTGGAAGCGGAGACGCCTGTTGTGACCATCTTCGGCAAGAGCTGGCTCCTTCACGTAAGGGCTGCGCTTCAGATCGGAGATGAGGAGAATCTCGAGATTATTGAAGACTCGGTGGCGCATCTCGCCGCGCACGGCCGGGAGGTCATCTACGATGCAGAGCATTTCTTCGACGGCTACAAGGATGCTCCGGACTATGCCTTGAGAACGCTCCGGGCGGCGGTCCGGGGGGGCGCGCGGACGATTGTCCTGTGTGATACCAATGGAGGTTCGCTCCCCGAAGACATCACCCGGATTGTGGAGACGGTCGTGAACACGGTGAGCATCTCGATCGGTATTCACACGCACAACGACGGTGATCTTGCGGTTGCAAACACACTCGCAGCGGTTCGCTGCGGAGCGGTTCACGTGCAGGGAACGGTCAACGGGTACGGTGAACGATGCGGCAATGCGAATCTCTGCTCGATCATCCCCACCCTGCAACTCAAAATGGGATACACGTGTGCCAAAGCCGGCAGTCTCGCCCGGCTGACCGAAATGTCGCGGTACATCGCTGATCTGGCGAATCTCGCTCTTCCCAAGCATCTTGCCTATGTCGGACAGAGCGCATTTGCACATAAAGGCGGCGTCCACGTGAGTGCAGTCATGAAGGATCGTACGACCTATGAACATATCGATCCTTCCCTCATCGGCAACAGGCGCCGGGTGCTGGTATCGGATCTATCAGGAAAGAGCAACGTTGCCTACAAAGCGCAGGAACTCGGGATCACGCTGGGCGAAGGATCGGAAGCCGCACAACGGATCGTGGAGGAGATCAAGCTGAGGGAGCACAATGGGTATCACTATGAAGATGCGGATGGTTCGCTTGAGATCCTGATGAGACAGAAAATCAACACTTGGCGCGAGTTCTTTGAACTTGGCGGATTCAAGGTCATTATTCACAAGGACACCGATGCAGAGCCGGTATCCGAGGCGCTCATCAAGGTGCGCGTCGGGAATCAGGTGGAACACACGGCCGCAGAAGGGAACGGTCCGGTGAACGCGCTGGACAACGCGCTGCGCAAGGCGCTCGAGAAATTCTACCCGGAGTTGAAGCGAATCGTCCTCAGCGACTATAAGGTCCGCGTCCTCGACGGTCTTGACGGCACCGCTGCAAAGGTGCGCGTGCTGATCACGACCAAGGATGAAAAGACCTCATGGAACACGGTTGGTGTCTCGCCAAACATCATTGAGGCGAGCTGGAAGGCCCTTGTCGACAGCATCACCTGCTATCTCATGAACCAGGTGTCCCCGGTGGAGGAAACTCGGGAACACACGGCAGGATAGCAATCGGACGTCGTTATCGGTATCGCCGGTCTGGCGCGAAGAGCTTCAGGAGATCCAGGCGCGGCGAATCACCGCGGAAGTGCACAGGAAGGAAGGAGAAGTATCATGATATCAACAAAGGGGAAAGGTACCCAACCCGATCGCACGGAGGGACACGATCAACACATCAACAGACGTGTGGCGGTGCTCGGTACCGGCAACATGGGAACATCGCTCCTGCTGGGCATCGTCAAAGCGAAACTGACGCCAGCGCAGATGATCATTGCGTGCGACATCAATGAGGAGAAGTTGCGTTCGCTGGCCGCGCAGTGGCATGTGCGCACCACCACCCGGCTTCGGGAAGCGGTCGAGGCGGCAGAAGTGCTTCTGCTTTGTGTGAAGCCGGTAACAGTCCCTGAGGTGTTGAACGCGATCAAACCGGCGATGCGCAAGGATCATCTCCTTATTTCCATTGTTGCCGGTGTTCGCATTGCAACTCTGCAAGAGGCCCTTGGCTCTATGATCGGCATCATCCGGACGATGCCGAACATTGCGTCGACGGTGGACGAGGGTGCTGCGGCGATCGCATTCGGCCACAACGTCACTACGACTCAAAAACTTATTGCGGAGTCGATTTTCCGTGCCGTCGGTGATGTCGTGACGGTATCCGAATCGCAGCTGGATGCGGTCACAGGTCTCAGCGGCAGCGGGCCGGCGTACATCTACATGGTGATTGAAGCGCTGATTGATGGCGGAGTCAAGATGGGCCTGGCGCGCGACATTGCGACCAGACTCGCTATCCAGACGGTCCTCGGCTCTGCCAAGCTGGTGAAGATCTCGGGCCTCCATCCTGCAATTCTCCGTGACCAGGTCACGACCCCCGGCGGGACGGCGATCAATGCAATTCACGAGCTTGAATCGCACGGGCTGCGTTCAATGCTCATTAATGCTGTGGCGACTGCCACCCGCCGGTCGGAGGAGCTCAGCAGCATGTTGAACCACATCTGACCCGCACATCCGCGCCCATGACATGATCCATCACAAGCAAAAGCTCATGAAATTCGGCGGTTCCTCGGTTGCGAGCGACGAGCGGATCCGTACTGTCGCTTCCATTGTCCTCAACGCAGCCAGGGATGGAAGAGTTGTTGTGGTCGTTTCAGCCTTCCACGGAGTCACAAACCAGTTGCTTGAATGTGCGCACAGGGCTGAACAAGGCGATAGCACGTACATCGATCTCTATCGGTCGCTGGCCGCACGCCATGTGGAGACCCTGAAGGCACTCCATGCCGGTCGTCCCCCGAAACGGGTGATGGCTGAACTCTTCACCATGCTCTCGGAACTCCACGATGTCCTCCAGGGGATCATGATGCTCCGACACAGCCCACCCCAGGCGCTTGACCTGGTTGCGAGTTTTGGCGAACGGTGTTCATCCCTGACGGTTGCGTCGTACCTCAACCGGCGGCACCCTGCGTATGCCGCGGACGCCCGGCAGTGTATCGTCACGGACGACAACTTCACGCATGCCGCAGTGCTGTTTGAGAAGACCAACCAGAAGATACG
Organism: Bacteroidota bacterium; assembly: GCA_017860635.1. Lineage (GTDB taxonomy): Bacteria > Bacteroidota > Ignavibacteria > UBA10030 > UBA6906 > JAGDMK01. The sequence continues at coordinate 4,117 of JAGDMK010000018.1, read as the reverse complement.
TCAGCAGTTCCGAACGCCTCGAGCACATGCCCGTTCACATTCCATCCCCGTTGTGACGGGGTTTATCGCAGCGACAGAGGACGGCCGGACGACAACCATCGGCAGGGACGGATCGGACTATACCGCAGCGATTCTGGGGGCAGCGCTCGGTGTGTCGGTCATCGAGATCTGGACAGACGTTGATGGAATCCTCAGTGCGGATCCTCGGGCAGTTCCGGGGGCGTTTGTCGTGCCGCAAATGTCCTATGAAGAAGCGATGGAGCTTTCCTATTTCGGTGCGAAGGTGCTGCACTCATCCACAATTGCCCCGGCGGTGGTCAGGCGCATTCCAATCGTCATCAAGAACACATTGAAACCCTTGGCACCGGGAACGCGCATTTCCCGCCACGTCGACCGATGGGAAGGTGTGGCAAAAGGAATCACGGCGGTCGAGCATTGTACACTCCTTACGCTCCGTGGCCTGAGCATGGTTGGGGTGCCCGGAACGGCGGAACGGCTGTTCCGTTCACTCGCCTCGCACCGGGTCAATGTCATTCTCATCTCCCAGGCCTCATCGGAACACACAATCTGCTTTGCTGTCAGCACAGCGCAAGCGTCCGCAGCGCAGAAGGCAGTGCAGGAAGAATTCCGGTACGAATTCCACGCGAAACTCGTGTCGCTGGATGAGAAGGCGGAGCAAACCATCGTCGCGATTGTCGGCGATGGCATGGAAGGCACTCCCGGCGTATCGGGGAAGGTGTTTCAGTCGCTCGGCCGGAATGGCATCAATGTCTCGGCAATTGCACAAGGTGCATCCGAGCGGAACATCTCGTTGGTGATCGACGATGCGGAGAGGATCAGAGCACTGAATGTGATCCATGAAGCCTTTTTCGAGCGGAAGCGGACACTCGCTGTAGTTCTGATAGGTCCGGGAACTATCGGCAGGGCCCTGCTGCGACAGGTGCTGCAGCAGCAGTCGTTCCTGCGCACGAAGGGTTTCGATCTCCGGCTCTGCGGCCTGGCAAACAGCACGCAGTTTGTTGTCTCACCCTCAGGGATAGACCTCGCCCGGTGGAGCGAAGCGTTGCGCTCCTCTCCGCATCGCATGAACACATCCGCGTTTCTCGAGGCGTTGGGATCCCTGCAGTTCACCAACATAGTCGTCGTTGATTGCACGGCGAGTGCCGACATAGTTGATCTCTACGAGGATTTCGTACGCCTGAACATGCACATAGTGACCCCGAACAAACGGGCAAACGTGCTTCCCTGGCCGCGGTACCAGCGGCTGATGGAGCTGGTCAGAGTCCGGGAGAGACATTTCCTCTACACGGCGAATGTCGGGGCGGGGCTTCCCATCATCTCGACCATGAACGATCTGATCGCGAGCGGCGACCAGATTGTCAAGATCGAGGGAATCTTCTCGGGCACTCTCGGCTATCTGTTCAGCGAGTACGATGGCACGCGGCCGTTCAGCAGTCTGGTTCAAGAGGCCCTGGAACTGGGCTACACTGAACCAGATCCGCGCGAGGATCTCTGCGGTGCGGACGTTGCCCGAAAACTGTTGATACTGGCACGGGAGCTCGGCCTGCGCATGGATCTGCGAGATATTCGAGTGGAGAGTCTGGTTCCGCCGTCACTGCGGCGCGGTCCCTTCGTCAAGAGGTTTGTCGATACGCTCAGCCGGCATGACGATGCCATGAAGAGGCGCTTCGATGCGGCTCACGGACGCGGCTGTCTGTTGCGCTACGTCGGAGTCCTCCAGGGTCGCGCCGCATTTGCCGGCCTCAGGGAGATCCCGCGCACGCATCACTTCGCCTCCGCCCACGGCAGCGACAATATCGTCGCGTTCACGACTCATCGGTATGCACGGACACCGTTGGTCGTTCAGGGACCGGGTGCCGGGACCGACGTGACGGCAATGGGGGTATTCGCGGATATCTTGAAACTGCTGCGGTATTTACCTCAATGATGCGCGAGCGCAGGATACGTGTGTTTGCACCGGCAACCATTGCGAATCTGGGTGCGGGGTTCGATGTGCTGGGGATCGCTATCGACCAGCCGGGAGATGTCGTCGTTGCAGAACGGCGGGCGGAGCCGGGACTATTCTTCTGCGTCCGGACCAGACATCCAGACGTCCCCACCGCTGCGGACAAGAATGTGGCCGCGTATGTCGCCACACTGATGCTTGAGGAATTCCATCCTCCCTTCGGTGTGAAGCTGACGCTTGAGAAGCGAATGCCGATCAGTTCGGGACTCGGGAGTTCGGCTGCCAGCAGTGTTGCCGCGGTTGTTGCTGTGAATGCATTACTCCCCGGGCCGATCCACCGGAAGGACCTGCTTCGGTTCGCGATGGAGGGAGAACGGAAGGCTTCCGGGTCGGCGCACGCCGATAATGCTGCCCCTTCACTGCTCGGCGGTGCGTGCCTTGTGCGAAGGTACGATCCGCTGGACGTGATCTCGATCCCGACGAAGCAGTCCATCGTGTGGGCCGTCGTTCATCCTCACATCAGCATCCGCACGGAAGATGCGCGCAATATTCTCCCCAAAGCAATTACGTTGCAGACTGCGGTCCGGCAATGGGGGAATATCAGTGGACTGACCGTCGGTCTGGCGTCGGGAGACGCTGCGCTTGTTGGCAGATGTGTCGAGGACGCGGTTGCCGAGCCGGTCCGGGGTAACCTCATTCCGGCGTTCCACGAGGTGAAGGAGGCGGCACTTCGGGCGGGGGCGAACGGCTGCTCGATTTCCGGGTCGGGACCTTCGATGTTCGCAGTGACGTCGAGCATCCGTATGGCGCACAGGGTGGCCAGGGCAATGAAAAGCGTGTTTGCCGTATCAGCAGGGATTGACTCTGACATCTATGTCTCCCGGATCAACCGGACGGGTGCCGACATTTCCTGGGTTAAAAGCACATGATGTTCCGAAGCACTGAAGGACGCACTTCCGCATCGACATTCCAGGATGCAGTGTTCTCCGGATTGGCCCGGGATGGCGGCCTGTACGTCCCGCAGAAGCTCCCCGCACTGAGTCCTGAAACAGTGCGCGGTTTTGCAGGGGATTCTCTTCCGCAGGTGGGGAGCAAGATCCTCTCGGCGTTCATCGATGACATTTCCCTCAGCGAGCTTTCTGCCATCGTGGAGCGTGCATGGACGTTTCTCATTCCCTTGATCCATCTCGAAGGGAATTTGTACTTGCTGGAGCTGTTCCATGGACCCACGCTGGCGTTCAAGGATATCGGCGCGCGCTTTCTGGCGCACGTGGTGTCACACTATGTGCGGGCATCGAACCAGAATATCACCGTTGTTGTCGCAACATCCGGCGACACGGGGAGTGCCGTCGCGCATAGCTTCTTTAATGTGCCGCGCGTCACCGTGTATGTACTCTATCCTTCCGGAAAGATCAGCCCTCTCCAGGAACGGCAGATGGCGACACTCGGCAACAATATTCACGCACTCGAGGTATCCGGCACGTTCGATGAATGTCAAGCCTTGGTGAAACGGGCTCTCGGTGACGTTGAGACGGCCGGTAAACTCAATCTCACGACGGCAAACTCCATCAATCTCGGGCGGTTGTTGCCGCAAGTTGCCTATTATGCCTGGGGGGTCGCGCAGTGGGAACGGGACTTCCGGCACGGCACACAGCCGGGGGCGCCGGTGTTCATTGTACCGAGCGGCAACTTTGGGAATCTCGTTGCGGGAGTGTATGCGCGGGAGATGGGCATTCCCATCGACCGCTTTGTCGCCGCGACGAATGTGAATGACGTCGGCGGGGAATACATCCGATCGGGCTCACTCGTTCCGCGATCAGCAGTGCAGACGTTTTCCAATGCGATGGATGTTGGCAATCCGAGCAATATCGCACGGTTGCGTTCTCTGTATGCTGGTGATCACGAGAGGCTCAGGCGGACCATTGAGACGGTTTGTGTGAGCGACGAACAGACGTTGAACGAGATCCGGCTGACATTTGAACGGACGGGAAGGGTTGTGGATCCCCATACTGCTGTTGGTCTCGCGGCTGCGCGTGCGCTTTCCGGGAGTACACCGTGCATCATTACAGCGACCGCGCATCCGGCGAAGTTTCCCGATGTGATCGATCGCGCGCTTGGCCTTCGCATCCCCCTTCCGCAACAGCTTCAGGA
>JAGDMK010000138.1 GCA_017860635.1 Bacteroidota bacterium | reverse complement strand
ATCAAGCCGTTCGGCGGTTTCTTCTTCAAGGCGCTGGCGGAAGGCAAGGCTTTCCTCGACGGTGTTCCGTTTCACATCATCGAGGCGACGGAGTTCCTGCCCGAGAAGATCCCGGTCCTGGCGGACGAGCTCCCGTTCGTGCTCCAGCGCAGCACGTGCTTCGTCATTCGCCTGACTGCGGGCCTGCTCAACAATGGTCTCGCGTTCAGCCTGCGCCTGTGTCTCGAGCCGCCTACGTGTTTCTTCCGCGGCCCGTATGGACTCAGCCGTCACGCGGGCCTGCGCTTCTTCCTCCCAGCGCTGGCGTTCGAGGCGGTGAGATTCCTGAAGTGCTTCCACCTGAGTACGGAGATCATCGCGTTCGCGCCGAAGATCTTCGAACCTGGTGGACTCCGCCGCGAGGCGTGTCTGCATCTCCAGTTCCATACGGTTCCGGTCCGCTTCATGGGCAGCACGTTCTTCCGTCAGACGTTGTTCGGCATCGGCAAGAAGATCCTGCCGGAGCTGATCCAGCTTCTGCTGTTCCTCTGTTGTCCGGACCTGGTCCGTTTCGGCGCGCTGTGCTTCGAGTCGCTGCATTTCGGCCGCGAGACGATCCTGCATCTCCTGCTGCAGCCGTTGCCGGGCGGCTTCTGCCTTCTCCTGCACATCGCGCAACCGCTGGTTGAGGTCTTCCTCGAAGCGGTGCTCCAACTCCTCCTCAAGCGCGCGACGCGCTTCTGCCGCAGCAACCTGCGCCTGCTTGCGCAGCTCTTCCTGGCGGGCGAGCTCCTCCTGGAGCCGGACGCCCAGATCTGCCTCGTACCGTTGTTTCAGCTCTTCCTCGCGCTGGCGCCATGCGGCGTCCGTTTTCTCCTGCATGTCACGAAGCCGCAGGGCGGACTCTTCGCCAAACCGGCGTGCAAGCTGTTCCTCGATCGCGCGCCGATCTTCATCAAGAGCAGACATGGTCTTCCGATGCACCTCTTCCTGCCGGGTCTGTTCCTCCTGAAGCCGCGCGGCGAGATATGCATCATGCGCGGTCTTCAGTTCCTCTTCACGTTGCCGCAATGCGGCATCGGCTTTTTCCTGCACCTCACGGACCCGCGATGCAAGCTGTTCGTTGAAGCGGCGCGTCAGCTCTTCCTCACTCTGCCGCAGCATTGCATCGGCGTTCTGCTGGACCTCACGAATCTGTACTGCGAGTTCTTCCTTGAAGCGGGCTGTGCGCTCCTGCTCGCTCTGTTGCAACGCTGCGTCAGCCTTCTGCTGCGCCTCGTGCACCCGTGCTGCAAGCTCTTCATTGAAGCGAAGGGTCAGCTCTTCCTCCCGCTGCCGTAACGCAGTTTCCTGCTGCGTCCGTGCTTCCTGGAGACGCAACGCCAGTTCCGCGTCGAACCGTTGCCTGAGCTCAGCCTCCCCCTGACTCCCCGCAGTACTTGCTCTCTCGCTGAGGGACTGGAGTTGTTGTTTGTAGCGCGCCTCCTCGACAGACAACCGCTGCTTGAACGACTCTTCCAGATGCTCGAACTCTGCCAGCATCTCTTCACGCTGTTCCTTGAGCCGGGTTTGGAGGTTGCTCTCAAATTGCTGGCGCTGGTGTTCCTGTTTCTGCTGTTCCTCCCGAAGCTTGGCTTCGAGGTCGCGAATGCTCGCCTGAGCCTCCTCGAGATCTGGCCGGAGATCGGGATAGGCAGGTGGAGCGGCCTGAGGTTCCGGGGGCTGTTCAGCCGAAGCCGGTTTGACAGCAGCAGGAGACGGGGGCTTTACGGGCGATGCAGGTTTGGGTGGCGCAGCAGCTTTTGCCGGTGCGGCGGCACCTCCCGGCGCAGCACCTTTCGCGTGTGCGGGTTGGGCCTTCACATGCTCCTGCGTAAGCTTGCGCTGGGCATCTTCGAGTTTCTTCTTAATCTCTTCCTGCGCCTTGCGCTGCGCCTCGTCCGGTTTCTGCCCCTGACCGGCCGGCGCACCAGCACCCCCTTCGCCAGCCGGGGTTTCCCGCTTCTGTGTCTCCCGTTGTTCAATCGCGTACCTGACCCGTTCCTGGTACGCCAGAGCATACGCGTTCTGCGGATCGGTCTCCATCGCCATCGCAACAATACGCGCCGCCCCCTCGAAATCGTTTCCCTTGAAGAGTTTGTCAGCCATCTTCAAGAGATCGCCGGCTTTCTTGCGTCGTTCCTGTCGCTGTGCGTCGTCGATTTCGGCCACGAATGTCACTCCTTGGTGCGGTACCGATCTACCGCGTTACCGAACGCAAAAACTCCCCGTCCGTGCGGAGGTTGAACAGATCCATATCCAGAATCCTCCGCAGATCGTACCGGAGGTCAATCGCCTGCGCAAGGTGCGTCATCGCCTTCTGCTGGTCCCGCTGCAATGCGTACATTCTCGCGGCATTGTACAGGATGCGGTAATCATCAGGGGCAAGCGCAAGTGCCCGCTGCTGTGCCGCAGCTGCATCGCGGAATGTGCCGAGCCGCGTGAGTGTGAGCGCATACTGTGAAAGCGCAAGCGCACTGTCCGGCCGCGCGCGGAGCTGCTCTTCGAGCAATGACCGCGACTGTTCGAATGCACTGGTCCATTCCGACTTCGGTCTGCCGCCGGTTTGCCCTATACGACCCAGCTGGTAGTACGCACCGGGGTCGGTCCGACGCCGCGCGGCGATGTCCGTCACATTTGCCAGCGCATCATCCGCACGCTGCAGATACACGAGCACTTCCGCATGCAACTCCGCCGCAACAATGTCCGCATGGTCCTCCGCAACCGCCCGCCGGTACTGCGCTTCCGCCTCGGGATATTCGGCGCGGAACTGATGGATCAATCCGGCAGTGACGTGGGATTGGGCATTCAGCGGATCGACTGCCACCGCGGCAAGCGCCGTCTGAAGGGCATCATCAGTGCGCCCGCGCGCCGTCTGCACGACTGCCAGCCGCCGTAGTGCTTCTGCATCACTCGGTGAGGTGGCCACGGCTTCTTCGAGACGGCCCTGCGCCTTCGCATAATCACCGTTCAGGAGTTCCACGACACCCCATGTCCGGAATGTCTCCGCTTTGCGGGAACCAAGATGGACCGCCCTCTCCACACTGCCAAGTGCCACCGGCAGATCTGTCCTTACCGGAACAAAGGCTCTCTCACGCGAAAGGACCTGAACCCACCCCAGTGCTGCCCAGGCATCACCGTCGAGAGAATCCTCCCGAACGGCTTGTTCAAATGCCGTCACGGCGACCGCCAGACTCTCACCGGCACCAGCCAGCAGTGCGGCCCGTCCGTGCAGGTATGACAGGTATCCTGCATTCGAGGAGGCGGGCGACCGGCGGTCAAGAGGCGTATCGGTCCCCGCAATATCCACATCCATCGCCTCCAGAACCTTCCGGGCAAGGTCCCGACGGTGCCGGGGCAAATCGCCGAATGAAGATTCCAGCGCTGTTCTCATGACGGGCTGGGCATTGATCGTATCCATCACCATGACAGTGCCCGAGAGTACGTTGTTGCGCACGGAAAGCGACCAGACGACAAAGTGACCCGCTTTCAGTGACTGTGCCATCCGGAGCGGGCGCATGGATCGCTGCCGTGTGGCAAATGCCGTCGGCGACGCCACGACGTGAATTGCCTGCACGCTCCCCAGATCACGGATCAGATCGTCCGCAAATGCGTCGATGAGTCCCTGCACCTCAGGCGTTCCTTCTGTAACAGAAGGGGGGAAGACACAGAGAACCCGATCCGGCGGCACAATCGCAGTCAGGATGGCGTTCACAATCATATACCCGATCAACAGCGCGGCGACTACACCAAGGCCTATCAGTATGGGTTTGACCGGTATACGGACTTTCGAAACACGATCGGTGACTTTGTTCACAACCCGGTCAGACAGCGGTATCTGCGGTCGGCGTACAGGCGCTGAGGTGTCGGGAACGACAACCGGACCTTCCTTCACATCCGGCACTTCCGTCGGACCCCAGAAATCCGAGTCTTTCCCCCCTTGAGGAATGACGGGTTGTGCAACGGGGGGCGGCGGCGGCTCTTCGGCCCGATGCTGCGCCTCTTCCTTCTTTATCACCTCAGCCAGTTGCCAGGCACGCTCGATTTGCTGATGCAGCGCGAGCGCGTCTTCATTCGCCCTGTCCTTCAGCAACAACTGATCAAGTTTATAAAGAGCCTTCTCGTATTTCTCCTGTTCGTAAAGCGCGACCGCCGATTCGTACAACGAACCGACATCTTCCGGCGTCTCCGCATACGGCTGCCTGTAGATCGGAACTGTCACCTCAGGAGCTGGTGCTTCAAACGGAGCCGGCTCCGGAGACGGAGGCTCTTCCGGCAGCGGTGCTGCAACAGGAGACCATGCCGGATCAGGCGGCGGATTGAATTCCGCAGATGGGACGACTGTCTCCGGAGGAGCTTCTGTGTCAGCGGAATCTGCCCCGGTTGCGGGGGATGCCGCGACAGGAATCGTTATCTCAGGGGGAGGTTCAGGAGGTTCCGTTGCGAACCGCTGCAAGCGGTTGCGGAATTCATTGAGCGCTGGATCAGACGGATCGAGATTCTCGAGTTCTGCCAGCAACTCCCTGGCATTTTCGAGATTCCTCCTGTCAAGCGCAATAGAGAGGCGCTCCCGGAGGACCATGCCGCGCTGCTCTTTTTCGGCCTCATACGTAGGTGAGGACGGAAAGAGAGGTTGAAGAGTAGGAAACGGAGATGCGGCCTCGACCTCATGAGGATGTTCTGGAGAGCCCCCCGATGAGCGATCCTCCTCTTCAATACGCTTCAGCTCGGCTTCTTCCGCGCGTCGCCGGATTTCTTCCAGCAACCGTTCGCGGTGTTCGTCCTTTTCCTTGTTTGATCCATTAGACCCCATTGCGCAAAAATATATCCAAATCACCAAAGAATGTCAACAAATCAGCCAATTCTCTGTGAGGTGGAATTAGCCAGAATGCTCAGAATATCCCCTTCCAGCGTCGTTCTGGGTGACTCGACGATGCGGCCAATTTCCTTTCCTGCCCGGAGAAAGATGAATGTGGGAACCCGTTCAATCCGGTATCCTTTCTCCATCCCCTCAGGACTTGCCATCTTGCGGTCAAGCCCGTACAGCAGATATCTGCCCGACTCGATCCCGGCGGCATCCGCGATGTGCAGAAATCGCGGCACATCACGCCTGCTGTCTGAACACCATGTTCCCAGGAACACGAGCACCTCCGTTCCCTCCTGGGCCTGCCGGATCATTTCGATAAACGGCGGTTCTACCGGCGGCTGCTCGAATGCAGTCATGAAGCTCTCCGTGAGATCCGCACGCGTGATTCTCCCCACCAGGATATCCGCCTTCTTCGCTACCGGTGCAGAGGCACATCCTGCGAGGATCACCATGACGGCGCACAATCCACGAACGCACGTTTTCATCATAGTCTCCCGTGGTTGCATTTCGACCGGAAACCGGTATATTGGCACAATCTACAAACAGGTTCGGGGAAAGACAAGGGAGAGGACAGGGCATGGCTCAAGCGCTCGACCGCCGATACGACGTACAGGATCCTTCCACCATCGATGTCGGGGCCCTCGAAACATTTCCGTACGAATACAGGGGCAGGGACATCACCATGACGATAGAGACCGACGAATTTACGGCTGTCTGCCCATGGTCCGGCCTCCCTGATTTCGCCACTATCCATATCGACTACATTCCCGACAGCGTCTGCATCGAGTTGCGATCGCTCAAATACTATCTCCTGAGCTACCGCACTGTGGGCATGTACCAGGAGCATGTGGTCAACCGGATATTGGATGACCTTGTCCGGTGTGCAAAACCGAAGTGGATGAAAGTCAGTGCCGACTACCGCATCCGTGGCGGCATTCACACGATTGCCAGCAGAGAATATACGATGCGGGCAAATCGGAAGCGGGCGGCGCGCTGATGGTTGAGGCGCGACCGCACACACTCAACGAATATCCCGTCTCCTCCTGAACCTCCGCGGAAGAGCAAGCCGCTTCATCATCACCGCATCATCGAAATAGTTTATGCGGGCACGGTTTTCCCGCACGATGGCAAAGTCAAGTTCCACCGAGTATGCCGGCTTATCCGGACTCTGTCTGGTGTCCAGGAGCAGTGTCCCTGCCGGGTCAAACACGTATGAATGCCCTCCCTCTTCGCCCCGGCCGTTACACCCCGCGACAAAGATCTGGTTTTCGATCGCCCGCGCTTTGAGCAAACTCCGCCAGGCTTCATCGCGAATGGCGGGCCAGCGGGCCGGAACGAGAAGGATCTCGATTCCCTCGCGCGCAAGAAACCGTGTCAGCTCGGGGAACCTCAGATCATAACAGAGAATAACGCCTGCACGCAGACGTGTGCGATTGAATGTCAGGGGAAAAGTTCCGATTGCTCTTCCGGCAGTGAACAACCGCGGCTCATCTGCCGGACGGAACAGATGGATCTTGTCGTAGCGAAAGAGAAACCGCCCATGCCGGTACACCAGCACGCTGTTTGTCGGTTTCCCCTTTTTCTGCCTGAGCGCATATGATCCCGCAATACATGTGGTGTGCGCACTGCGGGAGAACGAACGTACAGAACGAAGCGTACTGTCGTTGATCGTGTGTACGCCTTCGCCTGATCGCAAGGCGGCATAGCCGCCATCGACGAGTTCCGGCAGGAGAACGAGATCGCCAGGATCGCGCAGGGTGGAGAGAGAACTGAGCTCATACGCAAGAGTCAGACGCACGCGCATGCACACCTCCTTACAAGACAAAGCCCCGGCGTGTTGGCCGGGGCTGTGTCAGCATCATTCATGAGCAAGTGTTAGATCTTCGTGACGCGTAGCGCCTGAAGTCCTTTGGGCCCTTTCTCGACGTCGAACTCAACCCGATCACCTTCGTTCAGGGTCTTGTACCCTTCACCGACGATGGCCTTGTAGTGCACGAACACGTCTTCACCGGTTTCGCGCTTAATAAAGCCGAAGCCCTTGGCCCCGTTGAACCACTTGACGACTCCCTTTTCCATGGGAGATCTCCTTGGAGATGTTCCTGGTATGCGTACGGCTGCGCCGCCCGTGAAGGGCACCTGGTTTTTTGCCTCTTAATAGCTCTCAGGTCGGGTAGCGGGTGCCAAACCTCGACTCTCACCGCTGTTACAAGCGCTTGCTGGACGACCCAGGAACATCACTTGCAGCAACGGAACCATTAAAGGGCGCAAAAAACGGTGTACAGTTGTTTGCCGACGAAAGATAGGATTCTGGGAAACAAAGGTCAACAAAAAAAGGAGCCCCCTTTCCCACCTCGGAGGCTCCATATTCCGGCCCGTCAAAACCGGCTACTGAACCGGAACGAAGATCTCGCCACCCATGATCGTGCTTACGGAAACCGTAAACCAACCCTGAATTTCCATCTCCTCAAGCAACACCGCTTCCAGCGCCGCCCGCTGTTCCTTTGTTAATCTCTCAAAATAGTATCGGATTCTCATGTTCTGGCCTCGCTCACCGATCACTTCTCATACGATCCGTTTCCAGCGAGTGTTACAACGAATTGCATGCCAGACAGAAAAATGACTCTGGGGAGGATTTTTCGGGGGTTTTGCCGTCCATTTTTCCGGACACTGTAGTAAATCCTCCAAGAAGAATGGACGAGAGAGGTAATTTTTACACCCTGCTATTCCTCGTGCAGCTCACTTCGCATAAGCATGAGCACAGCCGACTGGGGAACTATGAGGTATTTGGTCTCTTCGAACTCCACTTCGACCCCCTGTTCTCTCAGGAAGATCGCATAGTCTCCTTCCCGCGCCTGGAGAGGGATATAGCGCATGGGCTCACGATTCGTAGACCATGGCTCATCTTCTGTATAATTAGGATTCGGAATGGGATAACCGGGGCCTACCCGCACCACTTTTCCACTCGCGACTTTTTCCTTCTCGCGGACTGATGCAGGCAAGTACAGGCCAGATTTTGTTTTGTCCTGACTATCGTCCAGCGAGAGCAGCAAACGATCGCCGACCACGATAAGTTCTTTCTTTACCCGGATCATCGTCACATTCCTCCCGTTCTGTCGATGTGAGAACCCCGTGCGGCTCCCATGCGATTGCTCATCCCGGATCCGCCTTTTGCGCCTCTCGCAGCAGACACTTCGCAGTATAGCAATTCACGGTATGAACCTCAACACGCGGAGTGTCTTGCAGGATTCTCCGTATCTTCGTACATTTGTTTACTGGAACAGCGTTTCTTTCCGAATAACCGTAACAACTCCCAAACATCCCATGTCGATATCAGTACGGAATCTCACCAAGGTCTACGGTGAGCAGAAAGCGGTGGACGACATCTCGTTTGATGTCAACACCGGCGAAATCCTGGGATTCCTCGGACCG
>JAGDMK010000137.1 GCA_017860635.1 Bacteroidota bacterium | reverse complement strand
CAAGCCGGTAGATCGCCAGCGAATAGCCGCCGGAATTTCCCACTCCCAGGTCGCATGCCGGAAAGGAGAACAACCAGAGGGAGAGGCAAAGCCCAATGCATGCTCGTCTCATGTTTTGCATCCCGGGTTTATCGTGTTCGGTACCATCGTTCATAACATACAACAACGCTTCGACTCTTGCTATCCCACTTCCTCGAACGGTCCGACATCGAGATTCGACAGTTTTACCACAGGAAGCGTCCACTGCAATGTACCACTTCACGGTGAAAATGTCAGATCTCCCACAAGCCGTACACCCTTTGCGTTCTTTCACCTTTTTTCCTATGTTTCCACATGGACAAGACGCCCCGCCGGATACTCACGATACTTCTCTGTCTCCGCGCCCTGCCCGAAATGGGTTTTGCGCAGACGCGCGATGGTCTGATGGGCCATCACTGGGGGACTCCGGTGGCAGTGCTTGCGGACAAGGTGGAGTTGCGGACCTCCCGCAATGAGGGGAATCTGCTTCTATACAGCACAGGTGTGCGTTCGATCGGCGACGCCGCCATCGACCAGTGCGACATCGAATTCGTGGACGGCCGTCTTGCCGGTGTCATCGTAACAACGCGCAGCCTGGAAAACTCACGGCGGCTCCTCACGCTCTTGCAGAAAGAATACGGTGAGGGCACAAGTAACCACCCGAGAACGCGTACGTGGCTCACACCGAACACACACGTCTCGTACGACGAGGATAGCCTCGGCGATGCGTATATCTACTGGTACTCGACGCTCCTCCAGCGTTAGACCATGCACGAGCTCTCGATCGCACAGAGTATCGTCGACATCATCGAACAGTACGTCCCCCAGGAACATCGTCATACCATTCACAGCATCAAGGTCCGTATCGGCGATCGGCACTCCCATCGCCCATGCTCTTCTGGAGATCGAGCACATCCCGTTCGTGCTCCACTGCACGGAGTGTCTGTCGGATTCCACGACAGAGCCCGGCCTGGCCATCTGCCCCCGATGCCAGTCAGTGCACACACAGATCCTTTCGGGCACCGAGCTGCAGGTTGTTGCCATCGAACTGGAAGATGAAAACCCGGAGCGACTATGAGCGTGATCACCATCGAGCGTAAAGTCCTTGAGAAGAACGACGAAGTCGCCCGGCAGAACCGGACGCTCCTCGCCGACAACGGGGTCTTTGCATTGAACATGGTCAGCTCTCCGGGCGCCGGCAAGACGAGTATCCTGGAACGCACTCTTGAGCACCTGCGCGGTTCGCTCAGGGTCGCGGTCATCGAAGGGGATGTGCAGACCGATCTTGACGCCCGCCGCGTCGCAAAGTACAACGTCCCGGCTGTGCAGATCGTGACCCGCGGAGGATGCCACCTGGAAGCGAACCTTGTGCGCGACGCCCTGGGCAACCTGGACCTCAAATCCGTCGACCTGCTCATCATTGAGAATGTCGGCAACCTTGTCTGCCCCTCGAACTATGATCTGGGCGAAGCGATGAAGGTTGTCGTTGCATCGACGACGGAGGGAGATGACAAACCGCTGAAGTACCCTGCGATGTTCCGGAACGCGTCGGTCCTGATTCTCAACAAGATCGATCTCCTTCCCTACATACCGTGCACTCTGCATGTGTTGAAGGAGAACGCTCTGAAGATCAACCCTTCCTTGACGGTGTTCGAGACGTCCTGCACCACCGGTCAGGGAATTGATGCCTGGTGTGTATGGCTTACGGAAAATGCCCGGCGAAAGCCGGCATCCTGACCTGCCGCCTCCGCACCGGTTCTCAATATTGAGAAACCGAGCGCGCCGGGCAAACGGAGTTGCCTTTTCCTTCCTGATTGCATCGTTTTGCCATGGCATGCGAGTTGCATAAGTCTGGTCGTACGAGGGGTGATGACTGGAGCAGACATCGCAACTGTTTAACTTTGCCACACTTGCACTACCGCTCCCTTCGGCCTCCTTCTGAACACTACATGAACAAACGCACGACAGATGCCAACACCAACTGCACCGACACCACATCCCAGCGGTGATAACCGGTTCAAGCTGCTTGACCGGGCCATCACCAAGCACCAGTCTCGCGGTGACGCGCTGATTGAGGTGCTTCACGCCGCACAGGGGATCTTCGGCTTCCTCGAAAACGACCTTCTCATTTATATTGCCCGCGCACTGAAGCTGCCCCTCAGCCGGGTGTATGGCGTGGCAACATTCTACCATTTCTTCACGCTCAAACCAAAAGGCAAGCACACGTTTGTTCTCTGCACCGGAACAGCATGCTATGTGAAAGGCGCAAGCAAGATCCAGCATGCGGCCGAGGAGTGCTGCAAAGTGAAGTTCGGGCAGACGACTTCTGACAACAAGATCTCTTTGATCTCCGCACGGTGTGTCGGTTCATGCGGACTGGCTCCCGTGGCTGTCCTTGACGATCATGTTGCGGGGAAAATGACCCCTGAAAGTGCCATCGCCCGTCTGAAAACCTGGCAGGAACAACCCGACGAGGTGACCACATGACCGTCGAAGATCTTCAGGAACTGGCGGAACAAGAGCAGGCGCGCCAGGCGAAATTCTCGCATCGCCTCATGTACTGCTCAGCCGCAGGCTGTGTCTCGTGCGGAAGCCTGAACATCCGCGATATGCTGAAGAAGGCCCTTCAGGAAAAGAACCTTGCGGACAAGGTGGAAGTCATAGGGACCGGCTGCATGGGTCTCTGCGGCGAAGGTCCGCTCGTCAAGGTGCTGCCCGAGGGAACACTGTATCAACGCGTGGATGAAGCGGCCGCCAAACGCATCGTGGACGAACATCTTGTTCAGGGTCCGATCGTACAGGACAATGTTGTTGATATCACCCATCCGTTCTTTGCCGCTCAGTTCAAGATCGTTCTCGAAAACTGCGGCCGTATCGATGCAGAGAGGATCGAAGAATACATCGCGGTCAACGGCTACGAGGCCCTGGCCAGGGTGGTGACCGAGATGCAGCCGGGCGAAGTGATCGAAGAAGTCCGCAAGAGCGGGATCCGCGGCCGGGGCGGCGCCGGATATCCCACCGGATTGAAATGGGGCATCGTGCGCAAGGTGCCAAGCGATACAAAGTATGTGGTCTGCAATGCCGATGAAGGAGACCCGGGAGCATTCATGGACCGGAGCGTTCTGGAAGGCGACCCGCACCGGATCCTCGAGGGCATGGCCATTGCCGGCTATGCTATCGGGGCCCAGCAGGGATACATCTATGTGCGCGCCGAATATCCGCTCGCGATCGAAAGACTCCGTCTGGCAATCAAGCAGGCGGAACGGGTCGGCCTGCTCGGCAACCGCATCCTCGAGTCCCAGTTCAATTTCCGGATCGACCTCCGCATCGGCGCCGGCGCATTTGTCTGCGGCGAAGAGACTGCGCTCATCCGCTCCATCGAAGGACGCCGTGGACGCCCACGGCCACGCCCACCCTATCCGTCGGAACGCGGCCTCTGGGGTATGCCGACGCTCCTCAACAACGTTGAGACGTTCGCGAACATTGCACCGATTATCCGCAACGGAAGCAGTTGGTTCAACGCCATCGGAATCCCCAAGAGCACGGGCACAAAGGTGTTCGCCCTGGCGGGGAAGATCCGCAACACCGGACTGATCGAAGTGCCGATGGGAATCCCCCTCAGGAAAATCGTCTTTGACATGGGAGGCGGAACGCCCGAAGGGACGGAATTCAAGGCCGCACAGACCGGCGGACCGTCCGGCGGTTGCATACCCGCGGAACACCTCGACGTCCCCGTCGATTATGAATCGCTGAACGCCGTCGGCTCGATCATGGGAAGCGGCGGGATGATTGTCATGGATTCGACCTCGCAGATGGTCGACGTCGCCAAATATTTTATGGATTTCTGCAAAGATGAATCCTGCGGCAAGTGCATCCCCTGCCGCGTCGGGACCGTCCACATCCACGGCCTTCTCGAGAAGATCGCGGCGGGCAAAGCGACAACGGACGACCTGGGACTTCTGGAAGAGCTGTGCGTGATGGTCAAAGAGACCAGCCTCTGCGGCCTCGGCCAGAGTGCACCCAATCCGGTGCTCTCCACGCTCCGCTTCTTCCGCCACGAGTACGAAGAGCTCCTCAAGCAGCCGGAGACCTTCGTTCCCTCGGGGAACGGCAACGATCCGACAACGCATTAGCAGGACAACGACCATGGCTATAGTCACTCTGACCATTGACGGCGAGCAGCTCAGCGCAAAAGACGACGAATCTCTGCTCCAGGTTGCCCGCCAGCATAAGATCGACATCCCCACGCTCTGCCACCTGGACGGCATTTCCGATGTCGGCGCCTGCCGGCTCTGTCTCGTGGAAGTGGAAGGCTGGACCAAACTTGCACCGGCGTGCACCACGCGCCCGCTGGAAGGCATGGTGGTCCACACCAGCACCGATCGCCTCAAGAAATACCGGAGGATGATCGTCGGCCTGCTTGCGTCCGAGGGAAACCACCAGTGCGCCGTGTGCACGGTGAACAACCACTGCGAGCTGCAAAACCTCGCGTACGATGTCGGACTCCTGTACGTCCGCGTCCCGTACCTGTATCCTGACAAGCATATTGATGCCTCGCATGAAAGCTTCATCCTCGATCACAACCGGTGCGTCCTCTGCACGCGGTGCGTCCGCGTCTGCCACGAAGTGGAAGGCGCCCACGTCTGGGATATCGCCGGCCGCGGCATCGACTGCGAGATCATCTCCGACCTCAATCAGCCCTGGGGCAGTTCCGAATCGTGCACGTCCTGCGGAAAGTGCGTGCTGGTGTGCCCCACCGGTGCACTCGTGAAGAAGGGCGAGAGTGTTGCAGAGATGGAGAAGCACACAGAATTCCTGAAATACATTGTCACCGCCCGCCGCAAAGGCGAGTGGATCAGTGTTGATACTGACGAAGAATAACATCCCCTGACCAACGCATGAAACTCAAAGTCGCAACAGTATGGCTCGGCGGTTGTTCCGGCTGCCATATGTCACTTCTCGACCTGGACGAACGCCTCATCGATCTCGCAGACAGGATCACGCTTGTGTATTCGCCCATTGCAGACGTCAAGGACTTCCCGCGCGACGTGGATGTCACCCTCGTCGAAGGGGCAGTCGCCAACGTCGAGCATGAAGAATTCGCTCATCTCATCCGCCGCAACTCCCGGTTTGTGGTGTCCTTCGGCGACTGCGCCGTCACCGGCAACGTGACGGCCATGCGCAACGGACTCGACACGGAAGAGGTGCTGAAGCGGTCCTATGTGGAACTTGCCGACCTCACGCCGCGCATCCCGAGGGACTACCCCACGATAGCAGAGCTGATGCCGCAGGCGCGGCCGCTGCACGAGTTCATTACCGTCGATGCCTTCATCCATGGCTGCCCTCCCACCGCGGATCAGATCTGGACAGCGGTGAGCGAGCTGCTCGAAGGAAAGAAGCCGGCACTCTCTCACGTCTTCCTGCGGTACGGATGAAAGGACCGGCACCTATGGCAACCAGGACCATTACGATCAGTCCCGTTACGCGCATTGAGGGGCACGCGAAAATCACGATACAGTTGAATGAAAAGGGCATCGTCAAGGACGCGCGCTTCCATGTGAACGAGTTCCGCGGCTTCGAGAAGTTCTGCGAGGGCCGCATGATGTGGGAAATGGGCGGGATCACATCGCGCATCTGCGGGATCTGTCCGACAAGCCATCTGATCACCTCGGCCAAGGCCGGCGACGCCATCCTGGCCATCGCGATTCCGGAAACGGCTCAGAAACTCCGCCGGCTCATCACGCTTGCCCAGTGGCTGCAATCCCACGCCCTGAGCTTCTTCCATCTCTCCTCACCCGACTTCCTTCTGGGATTCGACGCCGATCCGGCAACACGCAACATTTTCGGCTTGATCGCTCACGACAAGGAGTTCGCGCGGCGGGGCATCCGGCTCCGGAAGTTCGGCCAGGAAATCATCGAGGTGCTCGGCACCCGCCGCATCCATACGCCGTGGGCAGTGGCCGGCGGTGTGCGCGAGCCGTTCGATCCCGCAAAGCGCGAATACCTGCTGAACTGGATCCCCGAGGCGAAAGCCACGGCCGTCATGGCACTGGAAGCACTCAAAGCAATCCACACGAAGTTCGAGCATGATATCCCGAACTATGGCAACTTCCGCTCGCTCTTCATGGGCATGGTCGGCGATGACGGCTCGCTCGAGTACTATGACGGGACGCTCCGCGTCATGGACGGCGATGGGAACATCATTGCGGACAAGATCAACCCGATAAAGTACCGCGACTACTTCGGCGAAGCCTCCGAGGACTGGTCATACCTGAAGTTCCCCTATTACAAGCCGCTCGGCTACGCCAAAGGCATGTACCGCGTCGGGCCCCTGGCGCGCGTGAATATCTGTGATTACATCGACACTCCGATGGCGGAGGCGGAACGGAAAATCTTCAAGGCCCTGGCCGGCGACGCCGGCACCGTGAACAACTCGTTCTACTATCATTACGCGCGGCTCATCGAGATTCTCTTCTCCGTGGAGAAGATTGAAATGCTGCTGAACGATCCCGTCATACTCGGACAGAATGTCCGCGCCAAAGCCATGATCAACCAGGATCACGGTATCGGCGCGTGTGAGGCGCCGCGGGGCACACTGTTTCATGAATACTGGGTCAACGAGGACGGGAAACTGACCAAGGTAGATCTGGTCATCGCCACGGCGCAAAACAACCTCGCCATGAACCGGACCGTCCGGCAGCTTGCCATGCAGTACCTGGACGGCGCAAAGGTGACCGAGGGGATTCTGAACCGGATCGAAGCGGGCATCCGGTGTTTCGATCCGTGTCTTTCCTGCTCCACACACGCGATCGGGATGATGCCCATGCACGTGCAGGTGGTCGATCACGAGAACAACGTGTTGTGCGACGTGCGGCGATGAAGCGTACACTCGTCATCGGCATCGGGAATACGATCCGCGGCGATGACGGGGTCGGGATCCGCGTCGCCGAACTACTGGCCGAACGGTACACGGGCTTCGATGTGCTGTGCGTGCAGCAACTCTCTCCGGAACATGCCGAGACGGTTGCGCAGTATGACCGTGTCGTCATTGTGGATGCAAGTGTCGCAACCAGCGCGCTACGAGTGACACCGCTTCATGCTGCTCCCGGAACGCGGCTTCCGCGCACTCATGATGTAACCCCAACCGGCATCCTCGCCCTGGCTGCTGCGCTCTATCAGAAAACGCCGTCGGAGGCAGTGCTTGTGGAGGTGCCGGCGTCAGCCTGCGATTTCAGCGAACAGCTCTCCTCCCCGACGGCGGCGCTGGTCGAAGAGACGATTGACGTTGTGGCGCACTACGTGATGGGGTGATGAGTGGCGAAGCAGCGCTTGCATCTGGTCGTCCGCGGTGCGGTTCAGGGAGTGGGGTTCCGGCCGTTTGTCTTCCGTCTGGCCCGTGAGCTGGAGCTGATGGGTTGGGTGCAGAATTCCGCTCAGGGCGTATTCGTGGACGTGGAGGGGGAGCCGCCTCAGCTGGAAACATTTCTCCTCCGTGTCCAGCATGAACATCCCCCGCTCGCGTCCATCCAGAGCTTCGAGTCCTCCTTCCACGATCCTGCCGGCTATGCCACGTTTGAAATCCGCGCCAGCGACGACCGGGGTCCCAGGACCGCGCTGGTCCTGCCGGACATTGCGCTCTGCGACGATTGCCTGAACGAACTCTGGAATCCCTCTGACCGGCGATACCGGTACCCGTTCATCAATTGCACGAACTGTGGGCCGCGATTCTCCATTCTCCACCGCCTTCCGTACGACCGCCCGAACACCGCAATGCAGGCGTTCACCATGTGCCCTCTCTGCCAGCAGGAATACGATGACCCGTTGAACAGGCGGTTTCATGCGCAACCCAATGCGTGTCCGGTCTGTGGCCCGCGTCTGGAGCTGTGGGACGCTGATGGAAGAGTTCTCGCAGAAGAGGATGCAGCCGCACGGACCGCCGTAGAAGAGATCCTCAGCGGTGCCATCGTGGCAGTCAAGGGAATCGGCGGCTTTCATTTGCTTGCGCTCGCGGGCGATCCACGGATCGTCCGCCTGCTCCGCGAACGGAAACATCGCGAAGAGAAGCCGTTCGCTGTGATGGTCCCCTCGCTCGACCAGGCACGACTGCTCTGCAGCATTTCACCGCTTGAAGAACGTCTCCTGAGCACTCCGGAGTCACCGATTGTGCTGCTGCGCCGTCGCAAGGATGGTGAACGGTCCCTGGTGTGTGACGCGGTAGCCCCGGGAAATCCCGCGCTCGGTCTTCTGCTGCCGTATAGTCCGCTGCATCACGTCATCCTCCGGGATGCCGGCGTTCCGTTGATTGCCACCAGCGGCAACATCAGCGACGAACCCATTTGCATCGATGAGCGGGAAGCACTCGTCAGGCTCAGGGGGATTGCGGACCGGTTCCTTGTGCACAATCGGCCTATTGTCCGCCACGTGGATGACTCCGTGGTGCGCATCGTCCTCGGCCGTGAATTAGTCCTGCGCCGGGCACGCGGCTATGCGCCGTTGCCTGTTTCGTTGCCGTCCGACGCTCCGGATCTGCTCGCCGTCGGTGCACATTTGAAAAACACCGTCGCCTTCTCACGCGGGTCTCAGGTGTTTATCAGTCAGCACCTGGGAGATCTGGAGACCCCGGAAGCATTCAGCGCATTTCAACGGGAAGCAAGTCAGTTGCAGAACCTGTTCGACGGAAAACCCGCTGCAGTTGTATCTGACCTCCATCCCGACTATCTTTCTACGGTCTATGCACATGCACGACCGGAGCCGGGAATTGCGATCCAGCACCATATCGCGCATGTTGCCGCATGCATGGCCGAGAACGCCTTGAGTCCTCCTGCGCTTGGTGTCGCCTGGGACGGCACAGGCCTCGGCACTGACGGGACGATCTGGGGCGGAGAGTGGTTTTCTGCACACGACGGCTCGTTCATAAGAACAGCGCACCTCCGGCAGTTCCCGCTTCCCGGCGGTGATCAGGCCGTGCGCGAACCCCGCCGGAGCGCCGTTGGCCTCCTGTATGCAATGATGGGAAGCTGCGCATTCGCGCGTACGGATCTCGCCCCAATCGCAGCGTGGTCTGAACCGGAACGGACGACACTGGACCAGATGCTGACGAGGGGTGTCAACGCGCCCCTGACCTCCAGCGCAGGCCGTTTGTTTGATGCCGTGAGCGCGTTGCTCGGTCTGAGGATGCAGAACAGGTT
>JAGDMK010000136.1 GCA_017860635.1 Bacteroidota bacterium | reverse complement strand
GCGGCACAGGCGATGCACAGCGTCAGGCCCGCGATGCCAACGGAGATCTGCGTTCCAAATCGACCAATCCCCGTTCCGCGGATGTCGGGGATTGTCATGCTGGGGCGCTCATGCGGAGAGTGAGCTAAGTAGCTTGAGCACTTCATGGTGATCCTTGAGGTTGAACCGTGCCCGGGTATTGGTGATGCCGATGCGCACCGTGTAGGCATCGTCGGGAAGCGCGGCAAACAGGTCTTCGTCTGTCCAGTCATCACCTGCCGCGAACACGAAGTCATAGGCGGCGTTCATCATCCACCTGCGCGCGGCAATGCCCTTATTCACTCCGGCATTGCGAATCTCGACGACCTTTGCTCCCCGGAGAACCTGAACATCGATGTTTGCCGTGAAGGTCATGATATGGTCTGCCAGTTCCGATTCAATGACTCGGGCCTGGTCGGGGTCTGATGCGCGGCAGTGCCAGACGAGGGAGTGCTCCTTCTCTTCAACAAACGCTCCGGGAAGCCTGTCCGCATAGAGCTGGAGAATCGGCTGGAGTTCTGATTTCCAGGTGCTCGTCAGGTGCTGTACTTCGGACCATTCGTGATGTGCTTCGCGGATCCAGAAGCCATGTTCGGCAACCAGTCCGATGGGCAGTTCCCCGAACCATGCATCAAGCACGGCGCGCTGACGTCCGCTGATGATGACAAGGTCCGTGCTTGGATGTGCAGCCAGGCGTGACAGCAGCGTGATAAGAGCCTGCCCCGGGCGGGCTTGCTGCGGCCTGCGTGCAAAGGGGACCAGCGTCCCGTCGTAATCCAGGAGCAGAAGGCGCGATTGAGCGTCGTGATATGCGAATCGGAGTTTCTCCATGGCTGCCGCCGGAATAACTTTCGCGTAATAACGCTGTTGGACATCGCGCATGCCTTCGAGCTCAGTGAGGAAATCATGTGCCCAGCGATGGACGTCATATCTGCGGAGCCGCTCCTGCATGATCTGATTTCTGCGCAGTTGTTCATCGTTCGGCATGTCCAGAGCTTCGCGCATCGCATCCGCGAGCTCGATCCGGTCGTTCGGGTTTATAATGATGGACTCACCGAGCTCCTTCGCTGCACCGGCCATCTCGCTCAGGATGAGGACGCCGTTGCCACCGGAGCGCGCGGCAATGTACTCCTTGGCGATGAGATTCATGCCATCCCGGAGGGGCGTCACCAGCGTTACATCGCTCTCACGATAGAGGGCAACCAGCGGCGCGAAGGAGAGATACCGGTACTGGTAAATGACCGGAGTCCACCCGATCGTGCCAAAGTGGCCGTTGATGCGGCCGACAGTCTCTTCGATCTGTTTCTTCATAACTTCGTACTGGTCGACGCCGATTCTGGAGGGTACGACAACAAGGATGAGCACGATGGTGTTGCGGTACGCCGGTGCAGTCTCCAGCAGATGTTCAAATGCATGGAGGCGATTCAGGATGCCCTTCGTATAATCCAACCGGTCGACTGAAAGGATCAATCGGCGGTCGCCGATCTCCTTGCGCAGCCTCCGGCATTCTGTCTCCACTTCCGGATCAGCGGCTCCGGTCGAGAATCGGGCATAATCTATCCCCATGGGAAACGTCTTGCAGTGGACGACGTGGCTGGGAAGCACCAGGCGGCCCATCTGGTGCTCGTGGCCCAGGATGCGGAGAACGGATTGGAGAAAATGCTGACAGTACTCGTAGGTATGAAAACCGATGAGATCTGCCCCGAGAAGCCCTTCGAGGATCGCCTTTCGCCATCGCCCGGGTATCAGGCGGAACATCTCAAACGAGGGAAACGGGATGTGCAGGAAGAACCCGATGGAGACATCGGGAAGACGATCGCGGAGAAGTGCGGGGAGAAGCATCAGGTGATAGTCATGCACCCAGATGACATCTCCGGCTCGTGCGGTCTCAGCGAGCACGTCGCAGAACTGCTGATTGACCCGGCGGTATTCTTCCCAATGCTCCTCGACATACGTCGTGTACACCGGGAAGTAGTGGAAGAGGGGCCAGATCGTCTTGTTGCAGAAGCCGTGGTAGAATTGTTCCATAGCTTCTGCCGTCAGAAAGACCGGGAGCGCCTGTGCCTCCGCGAGAGCGCGTTCCCGCGCCGCTGTCTGGATTTCCGGAGCAAGCGTGGAGCCTGGCCAACCCACCCAGAGAGACCTCATGCTCGTTTCCGCAGCGCCCTCAAGGTAAGACTTCATGCCCGTGACGAGGCCTCCGGTGGCTTCAGTGAACTGCAACTGTCCCTCGGCCTCCTTGATGGTAAACGGGAGACGGTTTGAGACAACGATGAGTCTGCGCGCACCGCTTCCGGACTGAAAACCGGTTTGTACCGGTGATGCCGGCGTTGTCTTTGCGGAGCGAAATTGCTGATCAGGCATCATGGATGCATGCGGGTCTTCCCGGTGGTCTTCCATGTGTGCTCCTTTCACAACCTACAGATGCACAATGTCATCGGCGTGATACAACGACAGGAACAGAAGCAGATAGTCTTTGATATGGCGCGTGATCAGGAAGTTGTCCCTGACATGCTGGTGCCCGTTTTTCCCCAGCCGGGCGGCGAATGCAGGCTCCTGAAGAAGCTGCTTTATCCAGTGAGCTGTTCCCTCAATGGAGTGCGTGAGTATGCCGGAGTATTTGTGCTTGATCTGCAGCGGGATGCCTCCCACGGCCCCTGCAATGGTGGGCCGACCCTTCCAGAGCGCCTCGGCCACCGTGAGTCCGAACCCTTCCCGCAACGATTTCTGCAGAATCACCGCTGAGCCCCGCTGCAAAGCGTTGATCTCTATGTCGCTCGATGGTGGGAGGAAGAGCACATGGATATCCTGATCCCGTTCGGCCTCGCTGTTTACCTGCTGCATGATAGCCGGTCCCTCCGGATCATCCGTTGCTCCTCCGCCCGCCAGAACGAGCTGGCAGTCCACGCGACGTTTCGCAAGGCGGTACGCTTTGATGACGCCGACGGGATCTTTCAGGTAATCGAACCGGGAAATCTGCGTCACGACCGGCCGCGAGCGGTCAATGCCGAAACGTGTGAAGACGGCGTCAATGGTCTCTTCCGGCAGCGTCCGGTTCTTGTCACTGAGAGGGTCGATGGATGGCGCGATCAGGATCTGGGGGATCGCGAGGGCCCGGGCGAATGCCGGGGCAGAGAACACAGCCGAATCATAGCGGTCAACAAATGATTTCAGGAACCGCCAGACATGGTCGTCCGGTCGCGAGAAATCGATGTGGCATCGCCAGACCCATCGTCCGCCGACAGTGCCGCGTTGCTCCACAAGCGCAATCGGCTGGGGGTCGTGGATGAAGACGATGTCACCGAATGTCATGCCGGAGGCGTTCTGTCTGTTGGTCTCAAGGAAATCCTCAAACTCATCACTCAGGATATCCACCTGCACCCCATGGAGGGCGTTGTGGATTTTCTTGGTCGTTGAATAGAACCGTTCATTTCCTTTGATAACGTCCCAGCGGGCATCCACGCCGAGATCCTGCAAGAGGGGGAGCATGCGCGTCAGTATCTCTGCAACGCCGCCCCCCACCGCGGTTGAATTGATATTCTGCACCGCCTTGCCCTGCAGGCGGTCGGCGAGCAGGAACAGGTCTTCGATGGTGCCCCTGCCGACGATTTCTTTGTAGTCGTTAATGTGCGTCATAGTCCCGGACCATTGTAATGATGTGTGAGCGCAAGCCTTCCAGTGTCTGCGTGTACGGATCGAGCATGCGCATCTTTGCTGCGAGCTCTTCGTGGCCAAGGTCTGCAAACCAGCGGGAGAAATCGTTATCTCCACGGCCCAACCGCAGCCGGGCATCAAAGATGTGGTAGTACAGGGCGCTGATACTGATATGTTCCAGTATTGACGAAAACGCTTCCAGGGTTTCGGCCGCATACGGTGTCGGGAGTACGAAGGTCCTGCAGGCCATGAAGTGGAACTCCTCGCCGCGCGGGCAGTCGGGAAGGCGGTCTGCATGCTGGAGGGATTCATCCAGGACGGTGATGAAGAACTTCCGGAGATCCTCGAGTGATGCAAATTGAAGAATGTCGACACTGGACAAATTTTCACCCAGCGGGTCATCATTCAGGACTTCCGTGGCCCAATAGGCAAAATCATTGGGAGGCTCCGGGGACAGGAAGTGATGTTGCAGAAGGAACCGGTGTGTATGAAAGTAGAGTGAGGATTCGGGAACGGCCCGTATGCCCGCCAGGAGCGTCTGAAGGTTCTTCGCCTTCCGCCCGAGAAGAATCGTCTGATCGTACTTTGTGTTGAACGCGAATGGTTGCATGGCGCATCACCGTTGAGATTGTGAACCTGTACGAAGGCCCTAGAACAGGCCGGCTGCTTTGAGCACCAGAATCAAAACGCCGATCACCATAACTGCGAGCAAGAGTATCAACTCCCACGAGGCTCTTGTTGGTTCCTGCTGAACCGGTGCTGGTGTTTTGGATCGTGTGGTCTTCATATGACGCCTCCTCTTGCGGGTGAAAGAAGTGTTGTGCGCCGGCACGGCGTGCCGGGGAACTCACGTTGCCTGAGAATCTGTGGCGTGGCTGCAGCTCCGTCGGGAGAACGAAGTGACGGAGATCAGGCTACGGGAGGGGATCGACCATGCCGGCTGCAAAGGGGGGGAGCCGTCGATACTGCAAACGCTTCAGGATGTGGCAGATGGAGGACATCGACATCGGGCCCGGCACAAGAGGTGACGGAAGAGACAATCGGCGAGAACGTCAGGAGTTTGACAAGCGGCACGTGGCGCCGCTGGACAAAAGAGGTACGTGCCAGATCGGGTTTCTTCCCGTTACAGGAAGAAAGCGCGGCAGTGCCTCCTCCCGTCACGAGCCGAACCAGGGAAGAAAGTGCAAGCGCAGAACTCGTTGTCCCGTAGGCGATCAACAACAAGCCAAGCGCGGTGCCTTGAAGTGCGCGTCTCATGTGATGGCTGCACACGGTTGCATACTGCATTCTACGAAACAGGGGGAGAATGTCAAGAAAAAAATCCGGAACGTTCTCTTGGTCATCGTGATGGTTTTCTGTATCTTAACATTATGTCGCTCGAACTCATCCTCATCATCGGCTCTGCACTGGTGCTCCTGAGCATCGTCATCGCAAAGATCTCGGACAACGTTGGCGTCCCTACGCTCGTTCTGTTCCTCGGGATCGGGATGCTGGCCGGTGTCGACGGGCCCGGCGGGATCGAGTTCAATGATGCCGGGTTGACCCAGTCTGTCGGAATTATATGTCTGGTGTTTATCCTCTTTTCCGGTGGATTGGAAACACGGTGGTCGGACACGCGGCCCGTCGCCATACAGGCCTTCAGCCTTGCGACCCTCGGGGTCTTTCTGACTGCGCTCGCGGTGGGCTTCTTTGCGCATATGGTGCTGGGCTTCCCGCTTCTCCATGGACTGCTTCTCGGATCTGTGATTTCCTCAACGGATGCGGCGGCAGTATTCGCGGTGCTCCGCTCACGGAGTGTAAACCTGCGCGGCACGCTGCGTCCCCTTCTCGAGCTGGAGTCCGGGAGCAATGATCCCATGGCGGTCTTCCTGACTGTCGGTATCATCCAACTCCTGCTCATGCCGGAAACGTCCGCCGGGGACCTCCTGCTTCTGTTTGTCCAGCAGATGGGCATAGGCGCTGTGGCGGGCCTGGCGTTCGGCCGGGGTATGACGCTGACACTCAACAGACTGCGTTTTCCGTATGAGGGGATGTATCCGGTGTTCGGTCTAGCGTACGCGGCCCTCGCCTACGGCGCGACTGCGTCGCTCGGAGGGAGCGGGTTCCTTGCCGTCTATGTCGCGGGAATCGTTGCGGGAAGCACGGGTTTCCTCCACCAGAAGAGCCTGGTCCGCTTCTTCGATGGTGTTGCGTGGCTGAGCCAGATTTGCATGTTCCTGGCCCTCGGCCTTCTGGTGACGCCGTCAAGTGCAGTTGACGAGCTATTGCCAGGCCTTTTCATCTCGGTCTTTCTGATGATCCTTGCGCGGCCGCTCAGCGTCCTCATTGCCCTGGGCTCCGCTCCCTCTAGCTGGCGGGAACGGCTCTTTGTCGCATGGGTCGGATTGCGGGGTGCCGTGCCGATCGTACTTGCGACGTTTCCCCTGATTGCCGGTGTCGCTTATGCCGACCGGCTGTTCAACCTCGTGTTCTTCGTCGTGCTGACGTCAGCCCTCTTTCAGGGATGGTCAATACCGTCCGTCGCACGGCTGTTCGGGGTCGACGCGCCGCTGGAGCGCCAGCGTAAATACCCGCTCGAACTGGTGACATTGGAGGGAGTGAACACAGAGCTGGTGGATGTCATCCTCCCGGCGGGTTCCTGGGCGGCCGGTCGTCCTCTGGTCGAACTCGGACTTCCGCGCGAGATGCTTGTGGTGCTGATCGGGAGAAATGACCAGTATCTCGTCCCGACCGGTGCGACCGTGCTGGAAGAAGGTGACACACTTCTTGCCCTCGCCGGGAAGGAACAACTCGGCGCACTGCGCGAAATTCTTGAACGTCCAGGTGAATACACACCATGACCTCCCGTGAACGCGTTCGTGCTGCTCTGAATCATACCGCTCCGGATCGTGCTCCCCGCGACCTGTGGGCCCTCCCGTACATTTCGCTCTTCCGGAAGAAGGAGCTGGATGACCTGCTGCGGAAATATCCGCTGGATTTTGAAAGCCCGGAATTCAGTCCGGGCTCAAGCGACAAGGACCTCCAGAAATACGCGCGGGCGGGGACATACACAGATGAATGGGGAAGCGTGTGGCATGTCGGCGAACCGGGAGTGGTCGGGGAGGTGAAAGAGCCGATTCTCGAAGACTGGAGCCGACTCGAGCGTTTCATGCCGCCCAGGAATGCAACGCGCACAGAAGAATGGGATCATGTCAACCGGATGTGCGAGGCTTCTACGAAGTTTATGATCTCCGCGACGTGCGCCCGGCCCTTCGAACGCCTGCAGTTTCTGCGCGGAACGGAAAACCTGTACATTGATCTTGCGTACGACACACCCGAGGTGCGCACGCTCATCTCCATGGTCCACGAGTACTACCTGAACGAAGTCTCCCTCTGGGCCCGGACCTCCGTCGATGCCGTCATGCTCATGGACGACTGGGGATCCAACACCTCACTGCTGATCAGTCCGGAGATGTGGCGGGCGATCTTCAAGCCGATCTATAAGGACTACTGTGAGAAGATCCACAGGGAAGGCAAGTTTGTGTTCTTCCACTCCGACGGGAATATTGAAGCAATCTATCCGGACCTCATCGAGGTGGGAGTGGACGTCCTGAACTCGCAGCTGTTTTGCATGGACATTGAACGGCTCGGCGCCATGTACAGCGGAAAGATCACGTTCTGGGGGGAGATTGACAGGCAGCGCATCCTTCCGTTTGGATCGCCGACTGATGTTGCGGCGGCGGTGCACCGCGTACGCAAGGCGCTCGATCGGGGCAACGGGGGAGTGATCGCTCAGTGCGAGTGGGGGAAAGACAATCCGCGCGAAAACATCGAGGCGGTCTTCAGAGCCTGGGAGTAGTTCTCACGGCTCTTCGTGCAACCACTTGTCCAGCGATTGAACCAGGTGTTCCAATCCGCGGACGATAGCGGGATGAAGATCTGCCGGGATATCTCTGAGGATATCCTCATGGATCTCAACGTAGCGGGATTCGAGTTTCTGTGAGAGCGCTGCTCCTTTGGCGGTGAGTGAAACGCGGACACTGCGGCGGTCCTGCGGCTCTATGCTTCGAGCGAGGAGTCCTTTTGTCTCCAGGCTTCCTGCGATCTTGCTGAAACTGCTCCCCCCAAGCCCGATGTCTTCAATGAGGTTCTTCACGTGCAGCGTGTGGGAGGTCCGGAATGCGCGCAGGACCCTGAATTCGTTGACTGTTAGGGAGAACTGCTGCGCGACACGTTCTTCCTTCTTCTGGCAGCTGGCCAGAAGTTTGAACGTGAGATTTGCCACATCGGCAGCGTCGGCGTGAGATAGGGAGGGTTTCATTGTGTCGACCTTCAATTGTCGAAACCTATAAATACTTCATTTGGAAAACAATACCCAGCTCACAAAACACAACGAGTCACAAAATACACTGAGTCACAAAACCCATGTGTTGGACATTGACAATGATGCAGGCCGGAGGTATATTGATGCAAACGATTGCATCAGCAAATGGCATGCACACTCAGCGATATCGCACGCGAGACAGGGTTCTCAGTTTCGACTGTCTCCCGCGTCCTTCATGACAGTTCCAACCGCTACAAAATCAGGGAAGAGACAAAAGAGAAGATCCGGCGGGTGGCCCATGCCCTCGGCTACACGCCAAACAAAGTCGCGCGCGGACTCCG
>JAGDMK010000347.1 GCA_017860635.1 Bacteroidota bacterium | reverse complement strand
TCACCGGGGTCAGGTGATAACGCTGATGCGACAGCTTGGAGTCACGCCTCCCTCAACCGGACTCCTTCAGTTCTATCGCGAAACACGCCGGCGCTGACGGACGCGCAGCATATGCGAAGCATCGCGCTTGTGTTCAAACTCCTTGTCGGTGCGTACATTCTGTACGTCCTCTCTGTGCTTGCCACTTCCTATGCCCCCGGGGATCGTCCCACAAACCCTCCATTCCTGGTTTTTGTACTGGATACCATGGTCATTTGTTCATGAAACCGTTCGGCCAGGTGATCTACGTTCTTGGCGGATCACTCGTGCAGATCATTCTCCCGGTTGCACTGCTCGTGGTCACATGGATGCAGCGGGAGAGGCAGGCGCCCTATCCGGCGTTCTGGGCCGGAGAGAGCATGATTAATGTGAGCGTCTACATTGCGGATGCTCCGGAGCGCAAGCTCAAGTTGATTGCGCCAGGTCTTAAGCATGACTGGTACTGGCTCCTCTCGGATAACCTGGAAGCCGCCGAACCGCTGGCCGTGATCGTGTACGCCGTCGGCATGCTGCTTTGCGTGGGTGCCTTCGTTGCATTTATCTTCTTTGCCATCGCGGATTATCGGGCATCCGAAGCCTGACGCTCCAGCTGTGGCATCCAGTGCGGGCCAGTCCGTCGCAGTGGATCCCCGCGGTGATTCCATCCTGCAGATCGTTCAGACAGCCGGTCCCTTCGGCCTCCGTTACGCAACGCCGTCTTGAAGAAGTGCCCCATTTCGACACAGATTCAGCGTTATTGAGATATTGGATTTCGCCCGGCCAATGTGTACCTTAATCGTCACACTTTAACACGTCAATGGGACTCTACCCTCAGCCAAATAAGTGGTCATGTGGTCCGTTTGCGCTCAAGTACGCGCTGATCATGCTCGGAAAGATCGTAGACGAGAAGGAGATCTCCCGGATTGCGGGCACGCACTGGTGGGCCGGAACAGACGAGATCAAGCTCGGGCGTGCGGCACGCGCGTACGACTGCGACCTGCGGATACTCCGGCGCACGAGTTCACTGCGCGCGAAACGAGAGCTTCTTCTGGCATTGAAGAAAGGATATCCCTGCCTGCTGTGCGTGGATGAATGGGAACACTGGATCACGGTTGTCGGGGCGGAGAAAGGGAAGTTTATCTCCATCGATAGCCGCGAGGCTCCTGTGGTGCTGGTTGATACCTGGCGTGTCCTCAAGAAGCGCTGGGTCTATACGGAGGCCGACACAGATGATCCCACACAGGAAAAACGTCTCTACGACCTGCATCTGGTTGTTCCCCGCTTCCGGATGAAGACGACCGCCCGCCTCTCCCTGAAGCGCGCCCGCTACCTGCGCCGTCCGGAGAACAGAGCGTTTGCCACCCACTGGGATGAATACTTCACGGACATCACGCGCATCTGCACGCCGCGTACCCCCCTGAGCGAAAAGGTGATGACGATGGGAGAATTCCTCCGCCGTCACGGATCGATGCTCAGGGACCAGGTCGCATACTGGCACGGTTCGGTCCGTGTTGAGCAGGTGGCCCGCATCCTCAGGAATGTGAAGTTCGTTGCCGAAACGTACGATCTGGTCATCCGCGAAGAAGACGAGAAACGAACCATTGCTGCACTCAGTACGAACCTCGCCCTCTGGGCGGCAAGCAAGTACGGAGTGGACGAAATCTACGGAAACGTATGAGAGTCGTCCGGTGAAGATTCTTCTGACCAATGGTACCGACATCTTTGCAGGTGGTGAAGACTACGTCCGGATTCTCGCACACTACCTCCGGGCACGAGGCCATCAGGTGTGGGTCTCCGCGCTGCCCGGGCATCTCCTGCTGGAGAAGTGTGCAGCGGCCGGAATCCCGACGGTCCCGATCGCCTATCAGGGGATGAACCGTGTGTGGGCCGTCTCCCGTGAGCTCCGCAGCCATCTCGCCCTCCTCGGCATCGATATTGTTCACAGCAATGCCAACTATGACCGGACCTGTGCAGCGCTGGCGTCTGTCCGGCTGCACACCCGTCATGTGGCCGGAATCCACAGCACGCACTCCATCCAGCACAACATCACGCACTGGCTGCGCAACAGGTACGGCACGGCTCATTTCATCACCGATGCAGATGCCGGCCGCGATGTCCTGATGCGTGAAGATCATATTTCCGGGGAACGCATCACCACCGTACCGATCGGCATTGAAGACGAAGCCCCCGCCTTCAGGCGGGAAATGCGCGTGCGGACCCGCGGGCGCCTTGGTGTGGGCGACGATGTCGTTGTCATCGGGAACGTTGCCCGGCTTGTCCCGTTCAAGGGGCACCGGCATCTTCTCGAAGCTGTCGCCCGGGTTGTCAAGGATGAACCACTCGTGCTCTTCCCGATTATCGGGGATGGCGAACTGCTGCAGGATCTTCAACAGCGTGCCCGGACACTGGGCATCGAGTCCGTCGTGCGATTCCTGGGATTCCAGGATCATCTTGAGGAATGGTATCCCGCGTTCGACATCTATACACATTCGTCGCTTGAGCTTGCGGCAGAGATGTTTCCCATCGCCATCCTTCGCGCGCTGGCCGCCGGTCTGCCTGTGGTGTGTACGCGTGTAGGCGGGATTGCCATGATGGTGGAAGAGGGGAAGAGCGGGCATCTGGTTCCCCCTGAAGAGCCCGCCCGGCTTGCCGGGGCGCTCCTCGGGGTGATACGGGATCCCGTCCGCAGACAGGCCATGGGTGCGGCATCGGAGGAACTCTTCCGCCGCCGGTTCCATGCGAGCGCTATGGCTGAAAACGTTGAGCGTGTCTACAGACGTGTCCTGGAGAAGGCCTGATATGCAGACACCGTTTCACGTACCGTTCTACGACGAAGACGACGCGCGCGCGGTCTCGTCAGCGGTTCGATCCGGAAAGCTTGTGGGTGACGGTCCGGCGACAAAGCAGGCATCTGCCTTCCTTGCATCGCTTCTGCATGTGAACCACGTGCTGCTGACAACGTCATGCACGCATGCGCTTGAGCTGGCGATGATGACGCTCAATCTGCAGCCTGACGACGAAGTCATCGTCCCGAGCTTCACGTTCGTGTCGAGCACAAATGCAATCCTGCGGCAGCGTGCGCGGCCGGTGTTTGCGGATATCCGCCCGGACACCCTCACGCTTGGGGCGACCGAGGTGCGCACGCATCTCACCGGACGGACGCGTGCGATCATGCCGATTGTCTATGCAGGCGTGTCTGCGGATGTCGATCCCATCATGGCTCTTGCTGCCGCACGGAACATTGTGGTTGTGGAGGATGCAGCACAGGGCATCGGGGCGGGGTACCGC
>JAGDMK010000135.1 GCA_017860635.1 Bacteroidota bacterium | reverse complement strand
GTCATAGGTCGCATAATCGCCCACGAGCACAATGAAGAGCGCGCGGGTGTCGCGCACCTTGCTCATCATGTCGGCGCTGTACCCCATCGCTTCAAAGCGTGCTTTCTGCGATTCTGCGTTTACCTGGAGAGTGAATGCGCCGACCTGCAGTGAGAAACGGACCGGAATGGCTGCTTCAGGATGCACCGGAGGCGGTTCTGCGGGCGAGACCGGAACCGTGCTCTGTGGTTTCTCCCGGACTGTGTCAGCCGGCTTTTCGCGCGGCGTTTGTACAGGTTGATCGAAGACCTTCTCCGGCACTTTCACTGCTTCCGTGCTCTGTGCAGAAACCGTTGGAGCCTGTTCGGCCGCGGCCGCATCCGGATTATCAGCAGCAGCAGCGTCCACGTACGGCGACATGGGATAGCTGGTCTTAAGTTGATTCAACTTCAACTCGGCTGTACGGTACAATCCCAGGGCATAGTAGAACTGGTACACCTTGTAGAGCGCATCGTCAGCCCACTCGCTCTGCGGGAAGTTGTCCACGATGCTCTGGTACGTCCGCACTGCATCGGCACCCTCACGGGTCACCAGCGCCTGGAGGTACAGGACGCCGGGGTTGTTGGGATAGGTGCTCAACAGTGAGGGAAGTTGCTCCCGGACGGCTTCATCGCCGCCCGCGTTGACCTGGGCCACGAGGGCGCGAATGTCCGCCGTGCTCACCTGGGCAACCAGCGGGCTCACCGAACTGAGAATGATGATCACTACGAAAAGCGAACGCATCAGGCAGCTTCTCCTTCTGCGTGCTGCGCGGCAACGCCGGTGTGTCCAAACAGCGTTGCCGAGTTTGCACGGTCAATAGTAATGGTGACGATATCTCCAGCCTGTTCGCGCTGGTGCGGAAAGACAACGGTTTTGTTGGTATCTGTGCGGCCCATGAACACCATATCGGATTTTTTGCTGGGTCCTTCAACAAGGACCGGAACCACGGTGCCGACGAGACGGCGGTTCAGCTCGCGGGAAATCAGCTGCTGCATCGCCACAATGCCGGTTACGCGGGCGCTCTTCACCTCTGCCGGAACATCATCCCCCATGTCCCATGCCCGCGTCCGCTCGCGCGCAGAGTATATAAATGTGTATGCGCCGTCGTACTGCACCTCGCGCATCAGGGCAACGGTCATCTGATGATCCTCTTCTGTCTCCGTTGGGAACCCGGAGATGATATCCGTTGTCAGGCTCACACCGGGAATGGCGCGCCGGATCTTCTCTACCAGGCGCATGTACTGCTCTGCAGTGTAGGTACGGTTCATCAGAGAGAGGATGCGGTCGGAACCCGATTGCACCGGGAGATGAATGTACTTGCAGATATTTTCGGTCACCGCGATCGCTTCGATCAACTCATCAGACATATCCTGGGGGTGCGATGTCGTGAAGCGGACACGCACCGACCGGTCCACAGCGGCAACTGCTTTCATAAGCGATGCAAAACTCCGGTCGCCGTCCCTGTATGAATTGACATTCTGTCCGAGGAGCGTGAATTCCCTGAAACCACGTCCGGCGAGCGTGCGGACTTCCTGAACGATGCTTTCCTGCGGCCGGCTTCGTTCCCGCCCCCGGGTGAACGGAACGACACAGAAGGTGCAGAATTTGTCGCATCCGCGCATGACCGCAATCCATGCACTCACACCCTCTGTGCGCAACGGCTCGATGTCGTCGTAGGTTTCGACCCGGGAAAGCCTTACGGCAATCCCTTTTTCTCCCCCAAACGCGCTGGCCAACAATTCGGGCAGCTTCCGGTACTCGTCGGGCCCGACGATGATATCGACCAGCTGCTCTTCTTCGATGAACTGCTCGCGCAACCGTTCGGCCATGCAACCGAGCACACCCACCACCAGATCCGGACGGACCCGCTTCTGCGCACTGATCAAGCCCAGCCGTCCCCGAATCCTTGTCTCCGCATTGTCGCGTACGGCGCAAGTGTTTAAAAGTACAACGTCGGCCTCTGCCAATTCGCCAGTAAACGTGTACCCCTCCGGATTCAGAATCCCGCCGATAAGCTCACTGTCGGCGAGGTTCATCTGACACCCATACGTCTCCACATAGACACGACGGGAATTGCTGGATTGTGCTAAATTGGCAGTCATCCTGAGGCTGACGAATGTACCCACGGGACCGTTTAAAAGCAATTTCGGCAGATTAGTAATTCGTTAATTCATTTTAATGTGACCTGTTTTCCAGTCTCCTTTCGCCATATTCTGACAATTCGGCAGACAGCCGGTTTAATTATTCTGGCCTTCGCTCTTTAAAAACCTGAATGTGTTTTGTATCTTTCAATCGCTAACCCACAGATTCAATGACTTCCCAGCGGACTGCCATGGACCCCAAGAACCTGATGACGGAGATTCACTCCAAAGCCAAATCCCTCAAGAAAACCATTGTGCTGCCTGACGCAAAAGACGAGCGCGCCATACAGGCCGCCAGGATCCTGGTGGATCAGGAACTGGCGACACCCATACTCATCGGTGACACGCGTACTATTGAGGAGGGATTGAAGAAGACGGGCACATCACCCGACGGAATCCAGATCGTGGATCCTTCACGATCCGACAGGCTGGAAAGTTTTGCCGGCGCATTCTATGAACTCCGGAAAGCCAAGGGACTTGAACTGCCCCAGGCCCGCCAGCAGATGCAGCAGCCTCTCTACTATGGTGCGATGATGGTCAGAGAGGGGTTGGCCAATGGAAGCGTGGCCGGTTCGCTCTCCACCACAGGGGATGTACTCCGTGCAGCCATTCAGGTCATCGGGCTGGCGGAGAACATCACCATCGTGTCGAGTTTCTTCCTGATGGTCTTCCCCCACCAGGTCTATTCATTCGCCGACAGCGCCGTTGTTCCCGATCCCACCGCCGAGCAGCTTGCGGATATCGGTATCTCCACTGCCGACAACCACCGGCGGCTGACGGGAGAGACGCCGCGCGTGGCCATGCTCTCATTCTCGACAAAGGGAAGCGCGAGTCACCCGCTGGTGGAAAAGGTGCAGAAGGCGACAGAGATCTTCAGACAGAAACGGCCCGATCTCGTGGTCGACGGCGAGGTACAACTCGATACGGCGATCGTCCCGAAGGTTGCCGCATCCAAGGCACCGGGGAGTCCGCTGGAAGGAAAAGCCAATGTGCTCATCTTCCCCGATCTGAACGCCGGAAACATCGGCTACAAGCTGGCGCAGCGCATGGCGGGGGCTGAAGCAATCGGACCGGTAGTGCAGGGACTGCGGAAACCGGCCTTTGACCTCTCCCGCGGTTGCAGCGTGAGCGATATTGTCAATGTTGCGGCAATCAATGCTGTGGTAGGAGCAGTGTAACAGTAGTGTCTCGTGCGGTTACTCTCAAAAGCGCCGTGCAGCACACACTGCACGGCGCACGCATTTCCACGAAGAGACTATGCACGCCGCGGGGCAGCGGTACTCCACAGCCATGCGCCAGCCAGTCCTGCCGACGCGACGCCCACGATAGCCGGAGACGCAGGCACGTCCAGCAGAAATGCCAGGTACAAACCGATGACCGGTGCGACCACGCCGATCGACACAGCGATCAGCACGATTGCCCGGACATTGCGTGTCAGCAGAAGTGCTGTGACCGGAGGAATCACAAGGAAGCCAAAGACAAACAGATCCCCAACCATGTGTGTGGCCAGGGAGATGACCATGCCCGCAATCAGATAGAACACCATCTCCCATGTCCCGGCCCGGTACCCCTGCGCTGCGGCTGTATCCGGATCAAATGAGACAAATGTAAATTCCTTGTAGAAGAGAAGGTGCGCCACAGCTGCAATCACAAAACCGGTCAGCATGAGATAGAAGATTTCCGGGGTGACAAAGAGAATGTCGCCCCGAAGGAGATTCTCGATCTCTGCAACTTCAACCCTTGCCGTCTTCTGAAGAATAAGCAGCCGGGCCGTAACGGATGTGACAAACACAACGCCGAGAACTGCATCCCTGGGTATCTTCTTCCCTGTCAGCAACCTGGAGATGATTACCACGGTCGCCAGCGTGGCACCAAGCGCACCGAGCGTATGCGGGATGGCAATAAACGGCAGGAATGTGAGCGTTAAGCCGAGTACGGATACCTGTGTCAGCACCGCTCCCAGAAACACCACCCGTTTTGCCACGATATGGACCCCCAGGAATGCGCAGGCGATTCCGACAAGAATGCTTCCATACAGGGCATACGGGAATTCGCTGAACAGCGTCGTCAGGATCTCAGTTGGACTCATGCGCACCTCCTACTGTCACAACATAGTGCCCATGGAGAGAGTCGACTTTGACCGGCATGCCGTAGAGTGCGGAGAGATGGGCGGGAGTCAGGATCTCCCGGACATCTCCCACCCGGAAAAAGTCCTTCTCCACGATGGCAATCTGTTCGACGTGGTTTGCCACATCGTCCAGCAGGTGGCTGACCATGATGATCGTCAACCGTTCGCGCCGGTGCAAGCCATCGATCAACTCAAGCATCGCGGTTCGAGACGTGAGATCCATGCCGTTGGTCGGCTCGTCCAGAATCAGGATGTCAGGATCGGAAGCGAGGGCACGGGCAATGAGCACACGCTGCTTCTGACCGCCGGAGAGATCGCGGAATACTTTCGCGCCGAGGTCTTCGACACCGACGTGCGCCAGCGCACGAAGGGTTGCAGCGGTATCAGCTCTGCCGGGAAGACGGAACAAACCCATCTGCCTGAAGCGTCCCATCATGACAACAGCCGATGAGGTGTACGGGAGAACGGAATCGATGCTGTCACGTTGAGGGACGTAGCCGAACCGGAGCGGACGCCCCTCCGGATGCGTGGCCGTTCGCGTTCCCCCTGAAGGCTTCAGGATCCCAAGCATCGCCTTCAAAAGGGTTGTCTTTCCGGCTCCGTTCGGACCGACAAGACCGAAGTACTCCCCCTGCCGGATTGTGACGGTTATGTCACGCAGGATCACTTTCTGACCGTAGCCGAGCGTGACCCGATCGAGATGAATGAGTGTCGGAGACATCACTTCAACGCTCCTGCAAGAGTGGCAATGGTGTAGTCCATGAGTTCCATATAGCCGGTTGCTCCCCCCGTTCCTCCGCATGAGGTCGGCAGGCGGAGCACTTTTGCTTGCGTCGCTCTTGCAATCTGTTCGGCGGCACTGGCATCATAGAATGGTTCCACAATAATCACCCTGATCCCCGATTGACGCACAAGCGAGATCAGTTTGGCGGTGTGGCTCGGGCTCGGTGCAATACCAGGTTTGGGTTCGACCTGATCCGCCACCGTCAGGCCCAGCCATGCGGCAAAGTAGGTCCAGCTTTTGTGAAATGTGATGATCGTACTCCCCGCGAACGGTTTCATCACCTCTTCCCACCGCCGGATCTGCGTCTGGAGTTTCTCCAGATATCTCTCGCCATTCGTCCGGAACAATTGTTCATCCGCAGGTGACTTCCGCGACAGCGCCGCAACAATATCCTCCACCACGATCCGGATATTGCGCGGGTCAAGCCAGTAGTGCGGGTTGCCATACCGGTGCACATCACCCTGACTGGCACTCAACGATGCAGGGATTTCCAGCTTGGCGATCCGTCGAGAGAGATCAACGACTTCCAGGGAGCTGTTCCTGGAGCCATCGATAATCTGCGGCGCCCAGAGCTCGAGATCCATGCCGATCATGAGAAAGAGGTCGGCGGATTTCAACTTCATCATGTAACTGGGTTTCACTTCAATAGCATGCGGGTTCTGGTCGCCCCTGACGATAGACTCCACGACGACCTTCTCCCCGCCGATCTGCCGCGCCAGGTCCGCAAGATCCGGCAATGAGGTCACCACTTTGACCGCAGCCCCGGCGTTTCCCGCAACAACAACCATCAGAAGAATGATCAGGTGTTTCATCGCGTGTCTCCTTAGAACGGATGCGCCTTGTGAGGCCCGAGGGAAAAGAGCGCCTGAAGCGCAATCAGGTTCACCGATCGCGACTCCCCGGGGATCTCTGTCCGTGTGTGCTGATAGTGAAGCCGTACACCAAGAGTCTCCTCGACAGGGTAATATCCCAGAAACACGGCAATTGCCTGTGCCCTGTCGTCAGTGCTGTACGGAGCCTGTGTCCAGTCGTACCGCACGCCGACACTGTACAATTTCATGAATTGATAATCCGCAAAAACATACAGACCTGTAGAGCGGACAGTCTGCCCAGCCGGATTTCCGGCCGCATCCCTGTATACTGCAAGCGCCCGGTTCTGTCGCGCCTTCCGTGTATTCTGCAGCACTTCCCCCTGCACCACGAGAGAAGTATAGGCATCGGGCTTGTATTTGTATTTCACATCAAGGTTCCCGTACCAGAAGCGTTCGCGGTTATACGGATCGTGGATGCCCGTATATCCGCTCAGGCCGATCTCAAGATCGCTCTCGTCGTTCAGGGGAAAGAACCCCATCACCCGGGCTGAGGTTGCGTACAGAGGGCTCGCCCCTGTGCTGTCAGGAATTCCTGACGCATCCCCGATTGATCCCCCGCGAAGGAGGTCCAGCGTCAGCTTTGAATAGACATCACCTGTTGGCAGCAGCAGGCTGACTGACACCCCCAGATCGTTCAGTCCCCCTTCACCAAGGAACCGTTCCTGCGAAAGCGGTTGTGTCACGAACGGCCAGGCATGGGGATGTGTCATGTTGATCTTGCCGAACTCGGCTCGGTACTTCCCGAACCGCATATTCAGATCGAGCGGCAGGCCCCGCAGAACCGTGGCATACACTTCCTCGAGTCCGAGGGAACTTCCCTCGATGTCCGGCCCCGCAATCGCAAACACTACATCCGCTTTTGCAAAAGGGTTAAGGTACGCCTGAGCGGCCAGCTCGAGCTCTTCGAAGGCGAAGTCGGGCCTGCTGAATTCCCGAATCCCCTCGGCAAGCCGCTCCCCATCATTCGTCTTAAGAACAAAGCGCGGGAGGATACTCATGTCGGGATTCACGGATGATTGAGCGAGAGCGACTGATGGCATACACGCCATCACGATTGCACCACAACAGAGCCAGTGGACTGAACAGTGCATCGGACCCTCCGCATTGAGTAGAACAACACATTCAGGAATCTTCGGCGGTCATGGATACTGCACGCGACCTCTGGATCCTGCAGGAATGCTGATGCTTCCCAGGACGACGGGCCGGGATGCTCCTGTGACAGAAGGAAGATTTGCCGGATGGCCCGACACCGTCTCGTTTGCGAGAATGGCAAAACAGATCGCTTCCTTCGCATCGGCATTCATACCCATCTCAGGTGCAGTCACGACCCGCACACCGCCGAACAGCTCGCGGAGACTTTCCAGAAAGAACCTGTTGCGCGCCCCACCGCCGCTGACAATGATCTCATCCACCTTCATGCGGCTCTTCACAAACCTGGTGTAGGCGTCGTACACCGCCAGAGGTGTCAGGAGCGCAGCGGTATGGACGATGTCCGCAGGTAATTTGCCGCGGCCGTGTTGCAGAATCGATTTCAGAAGGTCCTCACCGAAGAGTTCACGCCCCGTCGACTTGGGTGGTTTTCTGCGCAGATAGGGATGACCGCTCAGTACCGCGAGCAACGCAGGAATGACCGTTCCCTGTAAAGCGACCATCCCGTCACGGTCAAACCGGCGGCCGTAGAAGTGTTTCATCAAACTGTCCACGACCATGTTCCCCGGTCCTGTGTCAAACGCAAGCACATCCTGCACTGCACATCCCTTTGGAAGCGCCGTAATGTTCGCGATGCCACCGATGTTGAGGAGTATGCGGTTGCGGGTCCTGGAGCGGAACATGAGCCAGTCGAAGTAGGGAACAAGCGGCGCCCCCTCCCCGCCGGCAGCCATATCGGCAATCCTGAAGTTCCCTACCGTCGGGATCCCGGTCAGCGTTGCCAGCGCCGACGGGTCGCCAATCTGCAGTGTCGCACGGACGAGTGTACCGGCCATTCTGACCGGACGGGGGAGATGGTGGACCGTCTGGCCATGCGACCCGATCAGGTCGATATGGCGCATTGCCACGCCGGCTTTCCGGGCAACTGCGCGCACGGCATCCGCATAGAGATGCGCCAGAAGCATATTCAACCTGGCAAGCTCGTCCACCCTGGATGTGTCCGGCATGGAATTCAGCAGCAGGAGCGCCCGTATCTTCCGCGGGAACTCACTTTCCCTATATGCAAGCTGCTCGAAGCGTGTCGCCGCACCGGAACCCCATACGCGCAGCAGCACCGCATCGATGCCATCGAGCGAGGTTCCGGACATCAGCCCCGCAATCACCTTCCCTTTACGGCGATCGTTCTTCATTCTTATCCTCCGCCTTTGTATCTTGTGGGGTATGCACTCAACCCCTTTTCTTGGCACACATGTCTCTGTCGCAGGCGGCATGC
>JAGDMK010000346.1 GCA_017860635.1 Bacteroidota bacterium | reverse complement strand
TGTACGAGTGCGGATGGCATCACATGGAATCCGGCTGATGAAATCATTCTCCGCGATGATGCCCCGAACGGAGATCTCGGCTATCCTGCGTCTGTCGAACTCCGATCGGGGGAGATACTCACGGTGTACTATCAGCCGCCCGTGCCGCCGGGGACGATCCAGCAGATGTCTCCCCCGGATCCGGATCGTCAGAAACCGGCTATCCTCGGCACCGTGTGGAGCGTTCGCCTGCGTTGAGCTGGGAGGTCCTGGAGCCCGGTCCCCGGCGGGAGGCCGGCCGACGGCGTATGTGTCGCCGGAACAGAACAGGTTCTATGCAGCACACGGCCCGGATGCTCTGCATGAGACATTTGCGATCCCCAGATGGCGACTGCAGCCCATTTGTGATCACTCACGGAGAAACAACACTATGTCAGAAACGATTGGAACACCTTCGCTGCGTTGGGGGAAGGCGCTTGCCAACGGCCTTCTCGCCTGGGTCATCGGCTTTGCACTGTACATGATCCCCTCGTTTGTGGTTGCATTCAAGATGGGGTTTGAACTGGGGCCGCAGGGCGTGGAGTCGTCGGTGATCAGCAAACAGATCGGCGAAACGGTCTCGGCGATGTACAGGGACACCATCTGGCTCAGCATCGGCTACACTCTGGTGATCGCGCTCCTGGTATTCTGGCGGGCCAGGATAGTCGCACGCGGCACAGGTGCGAACAGCGTGAAGCATGGAGTCCTGGTTGCAGCGGTGCCGGTGCTGCTGAGCCTCCTCTCACTCGCTGTGATCCGCGCGGATCTCTTCACAGTGCTCGATGCCGTGATCTTCTGTGCAGCGGGATACATCGGGGGACGCACGGCGAAGACCGCGCTGTCTTGATTCACCCCCGGCATTTTTCTATCTTATAGATTATCCCACAATGCAAAGACGTACATGCGCCTGAGTTCCGGTTTCATTCCCACGGTCAAAGAGACGCCTGCAGAAGCCGTCATTCCGAGTCACAAGTTGATGATCCGCTCCGGTATGGTGCGTGCGCTTGGCGCGGGCATCTACGCGTTTCTCCCGCTCGGCTACCGTGTGATGAAGAAAGTGATGGAGATCATCCGGGAAGAAATGGATGCGATCGGCGGACAGGAGCTGCATCTGCCTGCATTGAGTCCGCTCGAACTCTGGGAGGAGACCGGCCGCGTGAAGGCCTTCGGCGACATTCTCTTCCACCTGAAGAATCGTCCGCTGGTCCTTGCCCCGACTCATGAAGAAGTGATCTGCTGGCTGGCGAAGAACCACATCTCATCGTACAAGGATATGCCGCAGATCTGGTATCAGATACAGACGAAATTCAGAAACGAGCCCCGCCCGCGGTCGGGAGTGCTGCGCGGACGCCAGTTTATCATGAAAGACAGCTACAGTCTGGACTCAACGTGGGAAGGTCTGGATACAAGCTATGACCTGCACGCGCAGGCCTACAGGAAGATCTTCTCCCGCTGCGGCCTGAAATTCTTTGTGGTTGGAGCGTCCAGCGGGGCGATGGGCGGGACGGGATCGCAGGAATTTATGATGGAGTCCAGAGCCGGGGAAGATGTGATTGCTGTCTCGGAGGACCTGAGTTACGCCGCCAACATGGAGATCGCAACATCGCTGATGCCGAAGGCTCCCCGGTTTCCGGAGAATCTCCCACTCGAAGATATCCATACGCCGAACGTGAAGACCATCGATGAGCTGGCCAGGTTTCTCAAGGTGGATCATAGCCGGCTCGCCAAGTCCGTTGTGTACTGGTCGGATGAGACGCCTGTACTGGTACTGATGATGGGGAATGACGGGCTGAACGAGGCGAAACTTGCCGGCGTGCTGGGCACAGAAGTCCGCCCCATCGAACCCGAGCGGCTGCTTGAGCTCACCGGAGCGGACGGCGGGTCGATCGGTCCCGTCGGACTTCGTGAGCGGACACCTGCCTCGAAGCGCTTCAGGATCATTGCAGACAAACGGCTCGAAGGCGCAAACAATCTGATCAGCGGGGCGAACCGAAACGACTATCACACCACGAACATCGACCTGCAGCGCGACTGCCAGATCGACGGGTACTATGATCTGCGCACGGTAATGGAAGGGGAGCCGAGCCCGAACGGCAAGGGTACGCTCCGCATCATCCCGGGCGTCGAACTGGGACACATTTTCAAGCTCGGGACGAAGTACGCCGATGCGCTCCATGCGACATTCCTGGACGAGCATGGAAAAGAGCACCCGATT
This sequence comes from Bacteroidota bacterium, assembly GCA_017860635.1. Lineage (GTDB taxonomy): Bacteria > Bacteroidota > Ignavibacteria > UBA10030 > UBA6906 > JAGDMK01. Next base: position 2,092 of record JAGDMK010000346.1, on the reverse strand, counting down.
ATCATGGGGAGTTACGGGATCGGCGTGGAACGCATCGTGGCCTGCCACATTGAACAGAACAACGATGCCGACGGCATCCTCTGGGACAAGGCCCTGGCCCCGTTCCTGTTCCATCTTGTCTCAGTGGGGACAAAGAGCCCTGCAGTTGTGGAAGCGGCGGAGGGGCTGTATGCATCACTGAACCAGGCGGGTATGGAAGTCCTCTTCGACGACCGGAAGGATGTCAGTCCGGGATTCAAGTTCAAGGATGCCGACCTGCTGGGGATGCCCTATCAGGTGATCATCGGAGAGAAGAATCTGGCTGCGGGGAACATCGAGATCAAGGAACGCAAGACAGGGAAGCGCTGGCTGCATCCGCGTGTGACGATCATGGAGCATCTGCAGGAGCTTGCCAGAACGTAGGATATGTCACCTCATCCATTTCTGATCAACGGGGAGTGGCGCACCTCCCGGCACGTCCGACAGGTCGTGAACCCGTACGACGGGAAGATCGCCGGGGAGGTCTGCCAGGCTTCGGCAGGGGACATCGCGGAGGCGATCGGGGCCGCCACATCTGCGTTTGCCGTGACACGGCGGCTCTCCAGTTCCGAACGGGCTGATGTGCTTGCTTCCATAACGGAGGGAATCCGCTCAAGAAAGGCCGAATTTGCAGAGTGCGTCACGCGTGAGACGGGGAAACCCATAACCTATTCCCGCGCAGAAGTGGACCGGAGCATCTTCACATTCAAGACGGCGGCAACATGAATCCGGCTTCCAGGGGGAGATTCGCAATCGTGCGCAGGTTCCCACTCGGCCCCATTGCTGCGATCACGCCCTTCAATTTCCCGCTGAACCTGGTCGCGCATAAGGTGGCTCCTTCAGTCGCCACGGGCAACACGGTGGTTCTGAAGCCGTCTTCCAACGCGCCGATGACAGCGCTTCTGCTGGGAGAGGTCGCAGTGGGCTCCGGCCTCCCCAAAGGTGCACTGAATATTATACCTTGCGCTGGAAGTGAATCGGGGCAACTCCTTGTGGACGAGCGTATTAGGGCTATTAGTTTCACGGGAAGTCCGGCAGTAGGCTGGCCCCTCAAATCCCAATCTGGGATGAAGAGGGTGACCCTCGAACTTGGCGGCAATGCCGGGGTGATTGTGGAGCGCGACGCCGACATCATGCTTGCGTGCGAGAAAATCCTTTCGGGCGGATTTGCGAACGCGGGGCAATCCTGCATCGCCGTGCAACGGGTCTTTGTGCACGAGGAGATCTACGAGGAGTTCGAAACCAGGCTTCTGAAGGGTGTCGCTGCGCTGGCGGTGGGGGATCCCTGGGACGAGCGGACTGTTGTGGGACCCATGATCACGGAGCAGGCGGCATGCCAGGCGGAAGAATGGATCAACGAGGCCATCGCCGGCGGAGCACGTGTGCTTGCCGGGGGGAAGCGCAACGGTGCGGTACTCTCTCCCACTGTCCTGACAGGCGTCCGCCCTTCGATGAAGGTCAGCTGCCTCGAAGTCTTTGCTCCCGTCATTACGCTCGAACCCTACAAGAGCTTTTCCTCAGTGCTGGAGCGCGTGAATGATTCAGTGTACGGACTCCAGGCCGGAGTGTTCACCTCGAACCTGCGCTACACGTTTGAGGCCTATGAGCAGCTGGAAGTCGGCGGCGTCATCGTGAACGACGTGCCGACGTACCGGATGGATCACATGCCGTACGGCGGAATGAAAGCGTCCGGGTTTGGGAGAGAAGGTGTGCGGTATGCAATGGAAGAGATGACGGAACTTAAGCTGCTTGCGATTAATCCGCTTTGATGCGAGTGATTAGCGGTGGCGATTCATCCTGAACGTTGAGCACGATCTTCTCCCGTCTGCCGCATCTGCAAAAGTTGTGTACAAGTTCCTCTGTTCTGCGCTTGACTTTCCCTCGTGGCCTTGATACAATGTCCGGGGGTATGATCACTGACGATTGCTATGGCACAATTCATTCATCTTCACAATCACTCGCACTACAGTCTGCTTGACGCGGCCTGCCGGATTGACGATCTGATCGCCGCCGCGGTTGCCGATGGCATGCCCGCCATTGCGCTCACCGATCATGGCGTCCTCTTCGGTGCGAT
>JAGDMK010000134.1 GCA_017860635.1 Bacteroidota bacterium | reverse complement strand
CACCGTCCTGGGCCAGGGCGGTGCTGACAAGAAGAAGGCAGAGGGGCAGCAGCTTCTTCATACGAGCCTCAAGTAGTGAAACGGTGAGCAGAACGATGATTGGAGAACGGGGATTCGAAGTACAGTATATTCAGGATTTCACGGGTTCGTCGGCGGCCGTCACCAGAACCGGCGGCTGCTTTTCTTTGCGGGCGTCCAGCATGAGCCGCGAATGGTGTTCCGCCACGCGGAGGTGATCCGTCATCGCCTGCCGCGCACCGTCCGCATCCTGCACCTCTATGGCAGAGAGGACTTTCCCGTGGTATTCCAGCGCCGACTGTTTTGCGTCATGCACGACTCCGTAAATCGTCAGCTTGATCTTCGGCATAAGACGGTGGATCGGCTCCACAACCAGCGGCATGAGCAGGTTGCCCGATGCTCTCGCCACAAGCATGTGAAACTCCATGTCAATCGCTGCAAGGTCCGGGGATCCTTCGACCATCGCCTCCAGCTTGCGCATGTTGTCATGCATGCTCACGAGCTGCTCGGCGGTACGGTGCTCCGCAGCCAGCGCAGCAATCGAAGGTTCTATCGCCTGACGTGCATGAATGACATCCAGAACGTACGACTCATCGAAATTCAGGGAGAGATAGAGGCTCATGGGGTCCGTGACCGATGCCGCGGTCATGGCATTGACAAACATCCCCTTCCCCTTCTGGATGCTGATCAGCTGGCGCGAGTGAAGCACGCGGAGCGCTTCGCGCATGACAGTGCGGCTGACACCGAATGTCTTGCAGAGCTCGAGCTCTGTCGGCAGCTTCTGTCCGGGAACCAGCTTCCGTTCCCTGATGGCCATCTCAATCTGCTCCTCAATGGAGTGACTGAGCAATCTGCGTGAACCAAGGTTTTTGAACATGGTATCCGATGTCATAGGTCTGATGTCAGACATAATATAAGTATGCTTTTGTGCTTTGTCAAGTCCCTCAAAACAGCAAGATTTCGCGGATTGGGTGGCGCTATCTGCTGCTGAACTTGCGTTTCAGGTCGTCAATTGTGAACTTGGCGGGCTTCTCGACGGCCTTGGGCTTCTTGCCGGAGTGCTTGTGCTTCTCATGATGCACGTGCTTGTCCCCTCCCCGCTCACCCCGCTTCATCGTCAGGCTTATCCTCTTCAACTGCGGATTCACTTCCAGGACCCTGACCTTCACTACCTCGCCCACATGCACCACGGACGTCGGGTCCTTCACGAACCGGTCGGCGATCTGCGAAACATGCACGAGCCCGTCCTGATGCACCCCCACATCCACGAACGCACCGAAGTTCGTCACATTCGTGACAACGCCTTCCAGCTCCATCCCGGGTGTGAGATCTCCGATCGCATTCACTCCCTCTTTGAATGTCGCATACCTGAACTCCGCCCGCGGATCCCGTCCGGGCTTCTTCAGCTCGGCGATGATGTCCCGCACAGTGGGCTCCCCCGCATGGTCTGTGATGTACGCGACGGGCTTCACCTCGTCGAGACGTTCGGGTTGACGGCTGAGCTCTGCAATCGTCACGCTCAGGTCGCTCAGGATCTTCTCAGCGATCTGATAGCTCTCCGGATGGACCGCGGAATTGTCGAGGGCGTTCACGCCGTCCCGTACCCGCAGGAATCCTGCCGCCTGTTCAAATGTCTTCGGTCCGAACTTCGGGACCTGGCGGAGGTCGTCCCTGCTCCGGTAGGGTCCGTGTTCATTCCTGTAGCTGATCAGACTCTTCGCGATCGCGGCATTGACGCCGGCGACATACTTGAGGAGCTCGCGCGACGCCGTGTTGACGTCGACCCCGACGAAGTTCACGCAGCTCTCGACCGTCTCCTCCAGCCGCTTGCGCAGCAGTTTCTGATCCACATCGTGCTGATACTGTCCGACACCGATGGACTTCGGGTCGATCTTCACCAGTTCTGCAAGAGGGTCCTGAAGCCGCCGGCCGATGCTCACTGCTCCGCGGACCGTCACGTCGAGTTCCGGGAACTCCTCCCGGGCAAGCGGACTTGCGGAGTACACTGATGCTCCGGCCTCGTTGACCATCACCCGCACCGGTTTCGTTTCGAGCCCCGCAAGTACTTCCGCAACAAATGACTCGGTCTCCCTTCCGCCCGTACCGTTCCCGATCGCAACCAGTGCGACGTCATGCTGCGCAATCAATTTCGTCAGGGTCTGTGCAGCGGCAGTCCGTTCTTCAGCCGACTTATGCGGCTGGACAGTCACATGCTCCAGCAGCTTCCCGGTGGAATCCAGAACAACGATCTTGCATCCCGTACGCAATCCCGGGTCGATGCCGATCGTGGGTTTCATGCCGGCCGGGGGTGACAGGAGGAGTTGACGCAGATTCGACTCGAACGTTGTGACCGATTCTTTCTCCGCCGTTTCCCTGCATTGCGCCCTCACCTCGCTCACCAGGGACGGGCGCATGAGCCTCTCGAATGCATCCTGGACAAGCGTCTCATAGAACGCGCGCACGGAAGCGTCGCCGGCGCGAATGGCGGCGGTCCGGAGGTATGCCACGACCGTCTGCTCTTCGAACGTGAGATCGAACGCCAGAATGTTCTCCTTTTCGCCGCGCAGGAGGGCCAGCATGTTGTGCGGGTGAATCTCCCTGGCCTTCGCCTTGAACCCGCGGTACATTTCGAACTTGGTGGTGCCGGCCGCATGTTCCGGCTTGACTTCCGACGCGAAGACCCCCTGCTCGAACATATACGAACGGAGATACGCACGATACTCTGCACACTCTGCCACTTCTTCCGCAAGGATATCCGCCGCGCCAGCCAACGCGTCGTCCGCAGAGAGAACGCCCTTCTCAGCCGACACGAACGGAAGGGCCTGTGCCTGCAGGTCGAATGACTGCACCTCGGGCACGTTCGCCCCTCTGATGAGGTCCGCGAGCGGCTCCAATCCCCTCTCCTTCGCCACGATAGCGCGCGTCCGCTTCTTCGGGCGGTACGGAAGATACAGGTCCTCGAGCTCCGTCTTCTGCGTGCAGGCTTCGATTTTCCGGCGGAGTTCGTCCGTCAGCTTTCCCTGCTTCGCGATCGTCTCAAGAATCGAGGCCTTCCGCTGCTGCATCTCCGTCAGATATGTGTACCGGTCGAAGAGCGCGTGTAACTGCGTCTCGTCCATTTCCCCTGTGCGCTCTTTCCGGTACCGGGCGATAAACGGAACCGTCCCGCCCTCCTTCCGCAGCTGCAGGGCATTCCGCACCTGGCCCGGTTGAAGTTTCAGTTCACTGGCGAGTACCCCTTCAAAATCGATCATGCTCCTGACGTCCTTTCCACCTCGTGCATCCGTTGAGACCTGGTCGTGCGCGGAGAGCTCTGGTTCACTGCGGCACGGACCGCCTGTACTGATCCACATACAAACCCATCCGTTCAAACGGTATGGGCACAAATCCAGGGATGCGCTTCAGGACCGCTGCCCCTTCCTGAAGTCGGAAATCCATCCGGGCCGCATCCACGAACCCCGGATCACGCTCCGCGACATAATTGTTCGAGAACGTGCACTGGGCGTACTCTCCGACCAGCCGGTACGTCTCTTCGTAACCGACAATCAGGTTCCGTTCGAACACATTCCGCCGCGGCCGCATCCCGACATACGTGACGCTATCAGGGAGGAGATCGAACCAGTCGCGCAGCAGGGGATACCGCTCGCTGTACGGCGGTGTGCGGACATTCAGATCCCGCGTCAGACGCCGGCGATAGATGCCTTCCGGTCCGAAGAAATACGGGATCTGGAACATCCCGAAATCATACCACATCGACTTCAGCTGGTACACCGGGCCATACCCTTCCACGAAGATGTTGTTCCGCACGACGATATCATGTCCGCCGTTGCTGTAGACCGTCCCATATGTGGCTACTTTGTAGAATACATTTCCCTCGATCAGCACATTGCAGGTGGCATCATCGCAGTACACCCCCATGATCCATTTCCTGTCCGGCCGCCCGACGTGATGGAAGAAGTTGTAGCGCACGATATTCCCCTGATCGCTCGGATCACGTCCCAGGTACCAGGCCGAGGCGTCGTTCGAATTGAGGGCGACATGGTGCACATGGTTGTACTCGAAGACGTGGTCGTTTCCGCGCACGAACATGGCCTGGAGGTCGGCGTTGTAGATCTCGTTGTGGGCCACCAGGTTCCCGCAGCCATCGACGCTGATGCCGGGCCACTGTGCCCTGTAGTGGCGGTTGTAGTCGTGTATGCGGCAGTTTATGACCGCCGAGTTGCCGGGGACCAGGTGCTTCTTGCTCCCCCCACCCAGCACGATCCCGCCCGCGCCGGTATTATAGACGTCGCAGGAAAGCACGCGGTGGTATGATCCCGCATTCCGCTCCCAGGTCGTCCACTTGTAGTAGTGCATCTGGAAAGCCCCGATGGTGCGGGATGCCGCCACGCCGTCATAGTCGTCTGCCGTCAGATGCGGAAACGTCTGCCGTGCTCCCTGCCCGAAGAAAATGCCGCATGTTCCCAGGTTGCGCACACTGCACCCGGCTATGGTCACGTGACTTCCGCCTTCAACGGCAATCCCGAGGCCGCGGCCCAGCTCCACGATGAAGTTCTCCAGGAACACGTGTGAAACCCCCTGCAGCGCGATCAGCGGTTCTTCGACGATCGACACGGAAAGGCGCAGGCTCCCGATCGGTCCGGGCGGCCAGAAGTAGAGAAAGCCATCCTTCCGGTCGAGGTACCACTCGCCCGGCACAGTGATCTCTTCGAGAAGATTCAACGCGGCGTAGCTGTTGAACGGCTCTCCCGTGCCGACGCCGTACATGTGCGGGGTCGCCATCGTCACCCGTTTTCTGATCGTGTCGATCGACGCCACACGGATCTTGTCGTCAGCGAAGCCCCACTTGAAATATCCCTGGAACCAGAGGTCGTCTGCTCCGTACCAATCGGCGTGGCGGGGATCCGTATAGACAAACGTTCCCCCCCGGATGTTCACGTAATCCCCGATCCGGGGCACGGAGCCCGGGTCGATCACTTCGCCGATCATGATCTCCCCGCTGTCCGGGTAGCGGGCGAGCTGCATGGGGGTCTCATTGCAGAAGAGCTCCAGTGGCGCAGGCTCAACGGCATGACCATGACCGGCCTGCTTATGCCGGCCGTAGTCCGTGATCCCTGCTGCCCTGAGATCGCACACGAGCACGTGCCTCCGTGCCTCCGGCCGGATACGGCCGAGAGCACGAGGATCCGACACGGGTCGGAAGCTCCTGCAGGAAAGGTCCATGCCCCCGATGATCCGGACTTCCTCGCCGTCAGCGGCGCGGTAGCGAACCGGACTCTGCGCGGTACCGCCGTCCTCTTTCTCCAGCATGAATGTCCTGTTCAGCACATACGTCCCGCCGCGCACCACAACAGTGATGCCCCCGGCCGGAAGGCCATCCCGGCGGATGAGATCCCGCACTGCATCCCGCGCGCCCTCAAGCGTGCGCAACGGGCGCGACGAGGTGCCCGGATTGCTGTCTGATCCGGCGGGTGACACGACAAGCTCGGCCGCTTCCACCAGACTGGCGGAACAGAAGAGCATGACGACGCCAAGAAGCCGGAGGATCATCAACATTTCTGAGAGCAGTGCATGTCTGTAATTGCATTGTGAGAGATCATGCGGTCGTCCGAACAGCTTTCCCTCCGGGATCTGCCTCATGTATCCAGTCCTCCGGGGGGTCTTTGATTGTGCGCACACATCCCGTTCCTCCTTGCAGAGCTCTGTGAACACGCATCACCTTCCCGATCGCTCCGGTTCAATCCCCCGCCGCTGTATGCGGCCGCCGACGCAGATGCGTTGTGTCTACGCGTTGCATTCACGCCTTGTCTTCACGCCTTGTGTTTGCGCCTTGTGTCTACGCGTTGCGTTCACGCCTTGTCTTCACGCCTTGTGTTTACGCCGTGTGTTTTCGCCGTGTGCCTACGCCGTGTGAAACACTTCCTCCATCGGCGCCCACCACTCTCCCGGCTTCACTCCCGGCACCGGCTCCTGGCACGGGATCGTCACCTTCCACCACTCCTGCGTCACTGGATCGGCTGCCATCTTCTTCATGTCCGCATCGAAATCCTTGCCGATGTACTCAAAGTAACTGTAGAGGACATTGTCTCGCAGGAAGATCGAGTAATTCCGGATGTTGCACGCCCTGATCGTGGCGAGGACCTCAGGCCACACTGCCGCATGGAGGCGAACGTATTCGTCAACGTGTTCCGGCTTGACGCGGATAACCATGCCATAGCGTTTCATCGTCGATGTCCCTCAATGAATGATTGGATGCGCAGGACGATTTCCGGATCGGCGTCGTACGGCAGCACTCCGGTTCCGATGCTCACCTTTTCCCGGCCGGCCGCCAGCGACAGCGCAATGGTCGCTTCTGCAATCGCCCGCTCTTCGCCCGCAGGCGTGAACACGATCGGCGGAATGTTAATGCGAACTGCGATTTCCGGATGGGCCTGGAGAGAATCCATGAACACCGTCCGCTCTGTCTCCGGCGGGCAGATCAACAGCGCCGGGTGAAGCGAAACGAGATCGTCCAGAATGGGAACGGCATCTCCTCCCAGCACCAGATGCGGCCCGGATCCGGTCAGCGCCCGGTGGGCATCGGCCAGGATACGCAGTGCGGGGAGTGCGATCTCCCGGAAGGATGTGGGAGAAAGCAGTGGCGGCGAAGCTGCCGATTCAAAAACGATGACTCCCAAACCCATCTCGCGCGCAGCACGTATCACCGCCGACTGATGGTGCGCAAGATGCATCACTGCATCACGGACCGCCTCCGGTTCAGTGGCGACACCGAACAGCAACTCCTCGAAGCCCACCAGATTGCTGGCGATGGAAAACGGGCCGCTGAGCGGCACGCGCACCTCTGCCGTTGGGCAGCGTTCCTGCACCCGGCGGGCCGCCTCGAGGATCATCGGGAAACGCCCGTCTGTGCGAAGGTCCGGCGCGGGCAGGTCCAGTATCTCACCGGCATCGGCACAGGCAAACCTCTCCACCGAAGGGATTGCAATCCCTCCCGCATCGCCGAGCACCGACCCATACGCTTCCGCCTCCACATTGTACACATCGATCCCCACCACCACAGGCGTATGATGATAGCGCTGGTACGCGGCTGTGTGCGCCGCGACCAGGAGATCCGCATCCCGCGAGACCTCCCACGGCCGCTTCCCGATAAGCTGGGCCGCATGTTCATACACAACGGGCACAAAGAACGGCGTCATGTTCATTGGAGAAGCGTCCGGTCGTCGAGAAGTGCAATGAGTGCCGAAGGATGTGCGATCAGCCGCCGGGCGCCATGCCCGAGCAACTCTTCTGCGGTCCGGAATCCCCAGAGCACGCCGATCGGAATCATGTGTGCGCGTACCGCAGTCTGCATGTCCGTCGCTGTGTCACCAACGTAGAGGATCTCCTCCGGCCTCACGCCGAGCCGGCGCGCAATTGCCAGGGCGCCACCGGGATCGGGTTTCTTCGCGATCTCAGCGGTTTGCCCCTGCACGGCATCAAAGCGGATGCCTTTGAGCAGTTCGCCGACGCACTGCTCGGTCGCGTCGTGAGGTTTATTGGAGAGCACCGCAAGCTTCAGCTCCCGGCGGACGAGTTCCGAAAGCACTGCCGGAATCCCATCATAAGGGACGGTCTTCAGGTTCCACCGGGTTGCGTAGATCTCCCGGAAACGGTGAAGGCACAGGGATTCGACTTCCGGTGTGCGATGCGTTTCCGGAAGGACCCGATGCATCAATGTGGCCGCTCCGTCACCGACGAAATACTGGTACGCCTCTACCGGATGTGTCGGCAGTCCGCGTTCAGCCAGAACATCGTTCACTGAATCCGCCAGGTCATCCAGCGTGTTCAGCAGCGTTCCGTCCAGGTCAAACAGCACGGCCTTTACGATCCGCTCTTGAGACGGTCCGGGGCCTGACTTCTTCACCGATGCAGTGAATCCCGTTGCGAGAGTCATCGCCCTTCCCCGCACTCCCGCAATGCCCTGAACATCGCGTCCACATTCTCGATCGGCACATTCGCCTGGATGTTGTGGACGGTGTTGAACACAAATCCTCCGCCTTCGCCGAAGATCCGGATGCGGTCCCGCACCTCGTTGTACACATCCTCCGGAGTCCCGTACGGCAATGTCTTCTGCGTGTCAACGCCTCCTCCCCAGAAGACCAGGTCCCTGCCATATGTCTGCTTGAGCTTCACAGGATCCATCCCCGCAGCAGATGTCTGCACGGGGTTCAGGATATCGAAACCGGCCTCGATGAAGTCCGGGATGAGATCCGCGACAGAGCCGCAGGAGTGAATAAACGTCTTCCAGGAGGAATGCTTGTGTATGTACGCATTGACGATCTTGTGAAACGGCTGGTACAGTTCCCTGTAGGCCTTGCGGGAGATGAACGTCCCGGTCTGTGTCCCGAAATCCGTTCCGGTCACAAAGCC
>JAGDMK010000345.1 GCA_017860635.1 Bacteroidota bacterium | reverse complement strand
GCGCCCGACCGGAACCTCGGGCGGTATCTTATCCGGAAGACAGGCAGGGACATGCTTCTGTGGGAAGGATCCTGCGTTGTGCACGAAACCTTCAGCCAGCAAAAGATCATGGCGCTGCAGATGGAGCATCCGGATGCTGAGCTGATCGCACATCCGGAATGCGAAGAGCCGATTCTTGAGAAAGCGAAATTCATCGGTTCGACCTCCGCGCTGCTACGGTATGTGCAGTCGGCACCCGCCACCAGCTTCATCGTAGCCACGGAACCGGGGATCATCCATCAGATGAAAAAGGCCGCGCCCGCGAAGACATACATTCCCGCCCCCCCGCAGGCCAATTGTGCTTGCAATGAATGTCCGTACATGAAGCTCAACACGCTGGAGAAGCTCTACAGATGCATGAGAGACCGGGCGCCCGAGATCGTCATGGATCCCGTGATCCGTGAGCGGGCACTGGTGCCGATCCGGCGTATGCTGGAGATGAGCTGAACGGAGGCACGCCCGAAACCGCCTGGTCCGTTGCACGCTGGAGACGAGCTGATCCGACGCACACTGGAGATGAGCTGAACGGAGGCACGCCGGAAATCTGTCGGCCGGTTTGACCCTGTCTGAAATGTTTGCTATTTTGTTTCCGCGTTTTCATCACTTTTCTTCTGTTTTTAGCAAAGGTGTGCCCGATGAGCCGTACGTACATTGAAGATCTCCCAGGAACCGTGGGGCAGTCTGTCACCCTGCACGGCTGGCTGTACAACAAGCGGTCGAGCGGCAGAATCCGGTTCGTCGTGATGCGCGACGGCACCGGGCTGGTTCAGGGGGTGCTGGCAAAGGGCTCGGTGCCGGAAGACCTCTTCAACCGGTTTGACGAGCTCACGCAGGAGTCCTCCTTCTCCATGACCGGCGTGGTACGCCGGGAACAACGTGCGCCCGGCGGATTCGAGATGGATGTGTCGGAATTGACCATCATTCATGTGGCTCATGAGTATCCGATCACGCCGAAAGAGCACGGAATTGACTTCCTCATGGACCGGCGGCATCTGTGGCTGCGCTCGAGCCGGCAGCATGCCATCCTGCGTGTCCGCCATCAGGTGATCCGCTCGATACGGGAATTCTTTGACGGGCGTGGGTTTCTCCTGATGGATGCTCCCATCTTCACGCCGGCGGCGTGTGAAGGGACGTCCACATTGTTTGAGACAAAGTACTTCGATCTGGGAAGCGCCTACCTCACCCAGTCGGGCCAGCTGTACGGCGAAGCCGGGGCAATGGCGTTCGGGAAGGTATATGTGTTCGGACCCACGTTCCGCGCGGAGAAATCCAAGACGCGGAGGCACCTGACGGAATTCTGGATGGTGGAACCGGAGGTGGCGTTCAACGATCTGAATGACAATATGGACCTCGCGGAAGAGATGCTCGAGCACATCGTCCAGTCCGTGCTCAAGCACCGCATGCCCGAACTTCAAACGCTCGGCAGGAATGTCGCGATGCTCGAAAACGTTCGCCGCCCGCTCCCGCGCATCTCGTACGACGAGGCAGTGGCCATCCTGCTGAAAAACGGAACAGCGTTTGAGTGGGGGAATGATCTCGGAGGGACCGACGAAACGGTGGTCTCGCAGCAGTTCGACCGCCCCGTCATGGTCCACCGCTATCCCTCGGCCGTGAAAGCCTTCTACATGAAGCGCGATCCGGAGAACCCGAAGGTCGCCCTTGCAGTCGACGTCCTTGCGCCTGAAGGATACGGGGAGATCATCGGCGGGAGCCAGAGGGAAGACGATCTGGACCTTCTCCTCTCACGCATTAAAGAACACAGTCTCCCTCAGGAAGCGTTCGAATGGTACCTGGACCTGCGCCGGTACGGATCGGTACCGCATGCCGGGTTCGGTCTGGGTGTCGAACGGACGGTCTCCTGGATATGCGGACTGGATCATCTCCGCGAAACCATCCCGTTCCCGCGGATGATCTACCGTCTGACACCTTGACCATACGAATGCCTTCATGCTGAACGTCCAGAACCTGACCAAACGATTCACAGGGTCGCTCGCTGTTGACGCGGTGTCGTTTCAGATCGGTCACGGGGAAATCTTCGGCCTGCTCGGCCCAAATGGCGCCGGCAAAACCACCACGATCAGGATGGTGCTGCATATCCTCGAACCGGATGGCGGCACCGTGACCTACGATGGACGGCCGTTTTCGGAATCGACCCGGAACCTGCTCGGGTACCTGCCCGAAGAGAGGGGATTGTACAAGAAGAGCCGTCTGATGGACACGCTGCTCTACTTCGGGGAGCTGCGCGGTTTGCGGAGAAGTGAGGCCCGGCTGCGGGTGCGCGATTGGCTCAGGCGTCTCGATCTGGCAGGGCAGGAGAACCGGAGGATTGAAGAGTTCTCCAAGGGCAATCAGCAGAAAATCCAGTTCATTGCCGCTGTGCTCCATGACCCCGTGCTGTTGATCCTCGATGAACCGTTTTCCGGGCTGGATCCGGTGAACCAGCTTCTCTTCAAGGATATCTTGCAGGACTTGAAGCAGCAGGGAAAGTCGATCATTCTCTCCACGCATCAGATGGACCAGGCCGAGCGGTTGAGCGATATGCTCTGTTTGATCAACAAAGGCAGAGCCGTACTCAGCGGAGCGATGCGCGATGTGAAGCAGCGGTACGGCAAGAACTCCCTTCACGTGGAGTTCGACGGCGACGGGGCATTCATGGAGCGGCTGCCCGGTGTGCAGAGGGCGCTGCTGTATGAGCGGAGTGCGGAGCTCGAGCTCGCATCAGGCGCTACACCCCGGTCCATCATTGCACAATTGAATCCGCTGGTCGAGCTGAGAAAAGTGGAACTCCTGGAACCGTCGCTCCACTCCATCTTCCTCCAGGTTGTCGGTGAGCCGTTGCCCGGCAACGGGGAGACCGGCGGCAGCTCCGGCGTCAACGCCGACGGAGGAGCCCGATGATCCAGAAAGCCCTCGCCGTTGCCCGCTGGGAATACCTCGAGAAGGTAAAGAGCAAAGCGTTTCTCATCGGACTCTTGCTCACGCCGATCATCATGATCGCCATGGGGGTGCTTCCGACGATCTTCGTCGGCCAGGAGGACGAGACGACGCGGGCGATTGGCGTCATCGACCCGAC
>JAGDMK010000133.1 GCA_017860635.1 Bacteroidota bacterium | reverse complement strand
GTATCGCCGAATTCCCACGGTTCCTTGTTCTTCTCATTGATCACCGAATGGGCGCGCATCAGGGGGGTGAAGGCCCCGAGCTGCAGCCATCGTGCAAACAGCTCGCCCGACGGATATCCGATGAACCCTCCGATGTCGCTTCCCACAAACGGTTGTCCGGAGAGTCCGAGAGTGAGGCACATGGTGAGCGCGAGCTCCAGGTGTTCCCATGATGACACGTTGTCGCCGGTCCATGCGGCGCTATACCGCTGGCCTCCGGCATACGAAGCTCGTGTCAGCAGGAATGGGCGCTCTGCCGGATTGTGCCGGACCGCGCCCTCGTATGACGCACGCGTCATTTCGAGGCCGTAGATATTGTGGTTCTTCGCATGCGTGGTAAAGAGCCCGTCATCATGATGGATCACCTGCAACTCGACGGTCTTCGTGGGGACGTTGAACACGGAGGGCTCATTCATGTCGTTCCAGAACCCCCGCACGCCAGTCCTGATGAGGTCTTCCATCTGATCACCCCACCATCTGCGCGCAGAGGGCGAGGTGAAATCCGGAAATGCGCATCGTCCGGGCCACACATCGCCGAAGAAGATCCGGCCGTCGGGATATGTCAGGAAATGTTTGCCTGCGAGTCCGGACCGGTACGCCGCGTACGATGAGTCCGCTTTGATGCCGGGGTCCATGATGACCGCCGTACGGAAACCATCCGCAGCGAGATCGCTGACCAGGCGCCTGGGATCAGGAAACTTCGTGCTGTTCCAGGTGAAGACCCTGTAGCCTTCCATGTAGTCGATGTCCAGATAGATGACATCGCAAGGGATCGCACGTGACCGGAACCCCTGTGCAATTTCCCTGACACGGGCCTCCGGTGCGTAACTCCAGCGGCATTGCTGATACCCGAGCGACCATCGGGGAGGAAGCGGCATGCGGCCGACGAGTCCGGTGAAGCGTCCGATGACCGCCTGCGGAGAAGGTCCCGCGATGACGTAATAATTCATCTCGCCGTCCTCGGCCCCGAAGGAATACTGGTCACGCGACTCCTTTCCCATGTCGAACGAGGACCAGTAGGTATTGTCGAAGAAGACCCCGTGGGCGCGTCCGTTGCGGATCGAGAGGAAGAAGGGAATCGTCTGGTACAGGGGGTCTGTTGCCGCCGTATAGGCCGGGATGTCGGAGTTCCACATTGTCATGGAGGTGTTGCGGCGCTCGAAGGGGCCGGTCTTCTCGCCGAAGCCGTAGTACCGGGCGTCGGCGGGCATCACGTGCCAGACACGCACCTCGCGCGGTGCCTTGCTCTTCCCGCCCGGCTGCAGCACCCCGGGAATCCAGGAGATCCCTTTCTGCGGGTGCTCTTGTATGATCGGCGTCCCGGTGGAGTCATACACGGTGATGCGCATCGGCCGCTTGGATACGACGACGCGGAGTGCTGGGGTGGAGAGCGTCAGCGCATCGGCTGCGTCGGTGATCTCCGCTCTTGGCATGGGCCAGTCCGTCGTCACCACCGCCCTGGAATGATCCGGAGGAAGTTGGCCCGAAGGCAATTCGGGGAGACAGCGGATCCGCACGAGATGATCCGAAAGAACACGCACATCCACCATGGCCCCTGAGGCTTTCAGCTGGATGGCGTTTCCTCCGCGGACTACGTAGGAATCCACGTTGCCGATCGTCTGCCACTGGGCGTCAGTCTGAGCAAAAGGACCGGCCAGAAGAAGCAGCACGATGCATTGTCGCAGCATTGCTCGTCCTGACATGGCGTGGGGCTACAGTGAGGCTTCGGTCTTTGCGTCGAAGAGGTGGATCTTCGCCAGATCGATCAGAAGATCGCACGGCTTGCCCACCGGAGGCGTGTGATCTGTCGCGACGCGGGCAACATACTGACTCTGTGATCCGGTGGAGAAGTAGATGAAGATTTCGTTCCCCACGGGCTCAACAACTTCGACCATAGCGCGGAGGGGAACCGTGGTGTCGACGCCGGCAGGGGGCTGCATATAGATGTGTTCGGGTCTGATGCCCAGTGTAATCGGGCCCAGAGCACGCTCGCCCAGCCGGCGTGTGATAGTCTCCGTTATGGAAAGCGTGACGTCGGTTCCTTCCTGCCGGAATGTGGTGGCGCCGTTGCGGACAAGGGTCCCGGTGAGAAAGTTCATCGTCGGACTTCCGATGAAACCCGCGACGAATTTGTTCGCAGGATTGTGGTAGATGGCCAGGGGGGCATCGACCTGCTGCACCACGCCGTCGCGCATCACCACGATGCGGTCGCCCATGGACATGGCTTCAATCTGGTCATGGGTGACATAGATCATGGTGGTCTTGAGCCGGTGGTGGAGGCGGGAGATCTCTGTGCGCATCTGGACGCGCAGGTTTGCGTCGAGGTTGCTGAGTGGTTCGTCGAAGAGGAACACCTTCGGCTGGCGCACGATGGCGCGGCCGAGGGCGACGCGCTGGCGCTGGCCGCCGGAAAGGGCCTTGGGCTTGCGGTCGAGGTAGCTCTCGATGGCCAGGATCCGTGCCGCCTCGCGCACCCGCTGGTCGATCTCCGTCTTGCTGTACTTCCGGAGCTTCAGGCCGAATGCGAGGTTGTCATAGACGCTCATGTGCGGGTACAGGGCGTAGTTCTGAAAGACCATGGCGATATCCCGGTCTTTCGGCGCGACATCATTGACCACGCGGCCGTCGATGCTGATCGTTCCGCTTGAGATTTCTTCGAGGCCTGCGATCATCCTCAGGACTGTGGATTTCCCGCATCCGGACGGGCCGACCAGGACGACGAATTCCTGGTCATTGATTGTGGCGGTCACATCGCGAACGGCGGTTACTTTGGCGTCGTAGACTTTGGAAACGCTTTCGAGCTTCACTTCTGCCATGGAAGGATCCTTTGGATGGGGAACGCGCTCCGGGGGAAAAAACCAGGATGTGACAAATATATCAAGGCTGCAGGACAAACACAAGGAATCCCGGCTTTTCGGGGCAGGGTTTTCCGGGGGCACTTGTTGGGCGAATTGCGCGATATTGGGCAGGTACGAGAAGATTTAACTTGACTCAACAGGATGAAAAAGCTATCTTCTTGGAAGCGCTTCCAATCGGACAGCGGACCTCCTCTTTTCCAATTGAGACGTAACACAGAATCGCTCCCCCACGATGGGTGTTACAATCTACGATCTCGCCCGCGAAGCAGGCGTCGGCATTGGGACTGTGTCGCGGTGTTTGAACAACCATCCTCACGTTTCAGCCCGGACGCGCACGCGGGTCCTGTCTGTGATGAAGAGGCTGAACTACCAGCCCCATGCTCAGGCCCAGCGTCTTGCCTCCCGCCGCACGAACACGATCTCGGCCATCATCCCGTCCTTCACCAACTACTTCTTCGTTCAGATACTCCAGGGAGTCCAGGATGTTGCTGCAGAAGTCGGTTTGGACCTGATCCTCTACGGAGTCAATCACACCGATCAGGTTGAACTCTACCTGAGGCGGTCGCTCCACAGGGGACACGTCGACGGGGTGCTCTTCTTCAGCATGAAGCTGCCCGAGTCGTATGTCAGCAGGTTCCACCAGATGCACCTGCCGCTGGTACTCGTGGATACATATCATCCATCGTTTGACTCCATCAGGGTTGAGAATTACGAAGGTGGATTGCTGGCGACGCGCCATCTCCTTGGACTCGGTCACACTGCGATTGCGATGATCAATGCAAGCCTGGAGACACAGCCGGCGCGTGAACGTATGGCTGGATACCGCCACGCACTGGAAGAGCGCGGGATAGCATTTCGTGATGACCGGGTAATTGCGTCGTCGATGGGCAAGAATGACGGTTTCAACCGGGAGGCAGGACGCGAGTCCATGTCCCGGCTGCTGGCGACGAACAACGGACCCGATCCCATTACGGCCGTCTTCATCGCCAGTGACGTCCAGGCCCTGGGCGCGCTCGAAGCGGCCCGGTCCGCATCCGTTCGTGTCCCCGAGGACATTGCTGTCGTCTCCTTTGATGACATTGAGCTCGCCCAGCATGCAGAGTTGACGACCATGCGCCAGCCGATGTATGAGATGGGCCGCCTCGCCATGGAGAAATTGTACTCCCGGATGAAGGATCCTGGTGCAACACCGACTCTCACATCCTTCCTCCCCGATCTTGTCATCCGCCGGTCGTGTGGCGCGGTGCTCCGTCCCGCACCGTTACTGCATGAGACCGGACTGTATTCTCCGATTCCTTCCGCCTAATCCATCAGGAGCATTCATCGTATGAACTCTCGCATACCGCTTCTCCTCCTCCTGACCATAGGATTCCTGGGTTCTGCGTTTGCAGGGAACACAGGAAAACTAGCGGGTCAGATCAAAGACGCGCAGACCGGTGAAGAACTGGTCGGTGTCAACGTGGTCATCGAAGGGACGTCCATGGGAGCGTCCACGAACATCGAAGGCTACTACGTCATCCTGAATGTCCCTCCGGGCAAATACACGCTGAGCGCTTCCGCCGTGGGGTACAACAAGAGGATCGTCAACAATGTCTCCGTGTCCATCGACCTCACCACGACCATAGATTACGCGCTCTCGGCCCAGGTGCTCGACGTCGGCGAAGAAGTTGTCGTGACCGCCGAACGCCCCCTGGTGCAGAGAGACCTCACCGCAAAGACGGCCGTGGTGGGCGGAGAACAGATCGCCGCGTTGCCTGTCACGGAGGTAGCCCAGGTCCTGCAATTGCAGGCCGGGTTCGTTGCGGGGAGTCTGCGCGGCGGCCGGGCGGGAGAGGTGGCATACTGGATTGACGGCGTTCCGGTGACCGACGGCTTCAACGGGAGCCAGATCGTCGAGGTGAATAAGAATCTGGTCCAGGAGCTGCAGCTCGTTTCCGGCGCCTTCAATGCAGAGTATGGTCAGGCGATGTCCGGCATCGTAAATATTGCGACCAAAGAGGGAACTACCAAGTGGACGGGAGGCGTCGGTGCGTACGCCGGCCAGTATGTGACCACCTTCAACAATGACTCCCTGTTCCCGGGTCTGGACAAATTCGACCCGCTGGCGATCCGCAACATCGAGGCCAACCTCAGCGGCCCGATCCTGGGCGAAGACCTGACCTTTTTCATCAACGGACGCGCCATCTACTTTGACGGCTGGCGCAAGGGCTTCCGCCGGTACAACCCCTGGAACATTGCGTACACCGACGACCTCACGCGCCAGTTCACGATGTACCGTGATGACGACGGCAGGGGGGACAGCGCGGTGGTGCCGATGAACTGGAGCGAGCGCTACTATGGCCAGGGAAAACTGACCTGGCGGATCTCCTCCGTGATGAAACTCAACACCAACTACATCTATGACTACACCAAATCCCAGGCCTACGACCGGAACTACTTCTTCAATCCGGATGGAAAAGGCACTGACCTCAACACCAGCCACACGATGATTCTGCAGTTCTCCCACACGCTTGGTTCCTCGACATTCTACACGGTCGGTGCGTCGTGGTTTGAGCGCGGGGTAAAGTATCATCTCTACGACCTGCAGTACGAGCCCGCTACAGACGGGTCGGGCGATCTGGTCGAAGTCTGGGATCCGAGCGGACCGCACTACGTCCACCCCTATTTGTTCCTCACCGATGATTCATACAGCTTCTTCACGGGCGGGACGGACATGGGCAAGTTCCACCGGACGACGTCGACCAAGGTCCTGAAATTCGATATCTCCAGCCAGCTCGACAACGCCAACCTGGTGAAGATCGGGGCCGAGTACCGCACGAACAACGTGTTCTACGAGAACATCACGCTCCAGCCGATTGCGGAACAGACCGATATCAACCTCGCGACGGCGAGTCCGTACGTGCGCACGCGCATCCTCCCGCTCTCCTCGCTCTATCATAATATGTACAACCACAGTCCGAAGGAACTCTCGGCGTACATTCAGGACAAGCTGGAGTTCAAGGATTTCATCCTCAACATCGGTGTGCGGTTCGATTATTTCGAGCCTGACGGGTATGTATTGAACGATGAGCATCCGGATGTGAATGATCCCTTGCACTACACCTACACCGTGGATGACCCGAACATCTACAGCCCCATAAAGGGAGAGAACCTCGCGCGGACACTTGAAGAGCGGAGGGGGTACTGGTACCGGAAGGCAAAGGCCAAGTACAAGTTCAGCCCGCGCATCGGCGGTTCTTTCCCGATCACAGCCGAAGGGATCGTCCACTTCTCCTACGGACACTTCTTCCAGGTTCCCCGTTTCGAGAGGCTGTACGAAAACCCGGACTTCAAGATCGGGTTCGGGACAGGAAATCAGGGCGTCGTGGGGAACGCGGATCTCGAGCCTGAGCAGACAATCAACGCTGAAATCGGCGTGCAGCAACAGCTGACCTCGGATCTGTCTGTGGACGTCACCGCATACCTGCGTGACATCAGGGGACTGACCGGTACGCGCGCAGATGAGATCGTCGTCTTCGGCGGAAGCGCGAAGTACAGCAAATATGTCAACAGCGACTTCGGGTTCGTGAAGGGGATTGTTCTGACCATGAACAAGCGGTTCGGCGGCGGAATTTCCGCCACCCTGGATTATACATATCAGGTGGCCAAGGGAAGCGCCTCGGACCCGCAGGAAGCGCGTAATGCCGTCGCCGGCGGCTCGCTGCCCGAAGTGCAGCTGACCCCGTTGAGCTGGGATCAGCGCCATACCATCAACGTGACTGCGGCCTATGCGGCGCAGCATTGGGGAGCCAGCCTCATCGGGCAATACGGAAGCGGCACACCGTACACCCCCCGGGCCACGGAAGATATTACGACGCTGCTGACCAACAGCCAGATCAAGCCGGCATACTTCAACGTCGACCTGCGTACCTACTACGAAATGGCTCTGGATCCGTTCCGGATCGTCGTGTTCGCACGGGTCTTCAACCTGTTTGATATCAGGAATGAAAACGACGTGTTCGATGACACGGGACGGGCGGGATTCACGACAGACAAAGCCCGGATTGAAAAGGCGAACCCGCGTCAGCTCATCAATTCGCTCTCTGAATGGTACCGTCGTCCGCAGAATTATTCCGAACCGCGCCGCATCGAACTTGGCCTGAATCTGGAGTTCTAGCATGAAAACTACACGATCCCTGCATCTTCTGATCCTCACGACGATTGTTCTGGCTCCGCTCATGTTCGCGCAGAGCGGACGGGAATACCGCCGGTCTGCGGTCATGAACGGAAACCAGGTGCGCACGGTGTTCGGTAACTGGGGCGTGATCGGTCAGCCGGTTGACACGCGTCCGCGCGGCTCCTGGAAAAGCGACAACAACGGCTACCTCGGCGACGTGAGCCCCTTTGTGGCTGCGGAAGTCCGGTGGCAGGATACCTCGTTCCGCTCTGTTGTCTCGTCACCGGTTGCCCGGCCGACTGCATTGGCCGACCTGGATCCTGCGACCGGAGGAAACTGGACCATGGAGCCCGTCAACGGCTATTTTGGTCCGCCACCCAACGAGAGCATCGCGCTGAGCAACAACATATCCAGCTGGCCGGAATACTGGCCCGACAAGCTCAGCGATGGTGTCGATCCGGGCTGGAAGGGTTCCTGGAACGGTTACTTCGGGAAGCGGATCAGCGCCGACCTGGAAACCTACTTTGTCATGGATGACAACAATGACAAGCGGTTCAATTTCGCGCTGAACAATGCGCGGGGCATCGCCTTCAAACCGAATGCGTCCAACCTTTCGCGGAACGGACTGGGTCTGGATATTCGCGTGCGCGCCATGCAATGGGCGCAATTCCTTGCGCAGGACAATATTTTCTGGCTGTACGAGATCGTCAACACCGGAACCGAGAGTTATGACCGCGTCGCGTTCGGCATGCTCGTCGGAACGTACATCGGTGTGACGGGCAGCGACGGAAGCCCGCAGGAATACGACGATGACTGGTCGTTCTACGACGTGAAGACGAACATCACGTACACGGCCGACTTCGACCGGAACACGCTGCGGAACCCGCGGTGGAATCAGCGCTTCCCGGTGGGCATGGTCGGTTATGCATTCCTGGAAAGCCCGGGCAATCCCTTTGACGGGATTGACAATGATGGCGACGCCGATTCCACGACGATCGGGCAGACACTGCCGCTGTTCGAAACGACGAGTTTCGATTCGACCGTGATCGCGGCAGGGTCAAGGATCATCCTGATCCGCAACGACTTCACGCGTTTCGCCTTCACGGTGCCGAACCGCGACTCCGTGAAGATCTTCACACGCGGGATGCGCGATTCGATCTGGATCTATCCGGGGAAAACGAAGGTCGCGGAAGGAAACATCGTACGCGACGTGCAGGGAAATGAAGGCGTCAACCGGAATGCCTATGACGGCATCGACAACAACTTCAATGGACTCATCGACGAAAACCGGACACTGCACTACCAGCAGTTCAAACGGAATCGCAACCCGCCCTTCGAGATCCTGCTGAACGTCCTGCGCCCGGTGCGTCACGCCGATGCGGCCAGCGGGGGCGT
>JAGDMK010000132.1 GCA_017860635.1 Bacteroidota bacterium | reverse complement strand
CTCTTTCGCACGGGACTCTCCGATCTGCTGCATGCGCCCTGTGAGCATGAATCCCGGCGCCACGCTGTTGATCAGAATCCCATCCTTGCCGTACTCTGCAGCAAGCACGCGGGAGAGCCCGAGGATACCAGGGCGGAGAGCAGAAGAGATGACCAGATCGTTGATCGGCTGCTTCGCGGCGATTGAGGTGATGTTCACGATGCGTCCCCATTTGCGCTTGCGCATGTGCGGAAGCACAGCGCGGATGCAGCGGATTGTACTCATCAGGGTGAGCGCAACACCATCCTCCCATCGTGTGTCGTCCAGCGCTTCGAACGGCGCGACAGGAGGTCCGCCGGCGTTGGTCACCAGAATGTCGATGCGCCCGAACGCCTTCACCGTCCGGACAACAACCGAGGTAATCTGCCGGGGTTTGGTGAGATCGGCGACAAGCGGAACGACCTGAATCGGGAGATCACTGACGGCGTTGCGGATTTCCTTTGCGGTGCTCGTGAGCGCCTTCCGCTGACGCGAGCAGATGACAACATGTGCGCCTTCACGGGCAAATCCCAGGGCCGCCGCCTTACCCAGTCCCTGGCTCGCAGCACACACGAGCGCTACACGGCCACGAAGTCCAAGATCCATGCTCTGAACAGAGTTGTGAATGAATGACGATCGTACCGCTTAGATCGTGATACCACGGGATTCCAGCTCCGCGCGGATGCGGGCCAGGGCTTCCTCCTCCGGAATCTGCAGCTTTGCAGCCGTGGTGTGCATCACCACGTCAAGGGAATCCCGGCGGTGTGTGAGCCAGAGCCAGATATTGTACCCCAGCCGGTCACGATCGTGCGGATCTGCCATTGGAATTCCCGCAACACTGGCATAGGCTATTTTCTCAAGAGATTTGTCTGCACCGGGTCTCACCGGCGAAGGAGCTTTCGTTGTCATACATTCTTCCTGATTATCATCATTGGGATCAATACAGAGACACTGCTGACGTGTTGAATATACACATATCCGTAAGGCTTTACAATTGATAGCCGATCATGAAATAAAACAGAAACGGCCCTTGCTGCACCGGTTGATTGGGAAGATCCGGGTTGACGTAAAAAGCCTTTCCCACGCCGAACACCGCAGGCCCGACCGGCGTCGCCAGCGCCAGCTCCAGCCCGACGCCATGCAACAACGAGCTGAGTTTGAACTCTTCCGGAACGGCTGCTATGGTTCCGACATCATACCGTGCGCGAAGATACGTTTTGAAAAGCCAACGGATCGGCAGGAGATACCGTGCTTCCATGTTCACGAGCAGCAGTTGCCTTCCGCGACGATCGTCCTCGCGCAGTCCATAGAGCGATTCCCGGCCTCCCATCCGGAACTGCTCGGCCAGCGGCATGGTTGCGTCTGCGATGCCGACGGTGAACTTCGGATGAAACGTGACGTGTGTTCCCCAGCTGGCATAACTCTCGTACATCACCTCGAGCGCATTGAACCCGACATCGCTCCCAAGAGTTTCAAGCGAGAACTCGTAGGACATGCGGAATCCGACGCCCCGTGTGGGGAATGGATAGGCATCCTTCGTATCGACGAGCGTTGCCAGGCGGATCATCGCAAGACGATGCTTCTCGGCAATAGCGGGGAGATTATCGAGGTTGACCAGACGCACATTCTGCACAATGAGTTCAGCCGTGGCGTTGCCCAGGCGTTCCATCAGACTGCCGAATGACAGGCTGAATCCGTACCGGATGTCGCGGTACTCTCCCACCGTTTCCCGTTCCCACCGGTTCGGATGAGACAGGGCGGCACCGGCGTAAACATAGGTATCGAAAGACCGGTGAAACGCGCTGATTCCGAGTGTCAGATATGTGTCGAACAGACGCTGTGTGCTGAATTCCAGTTTGACATCCCCGTTCCGCTGCCCGCCCATCACCGTAAAGCCCAGTTGCATGCCTGTTCCGCGGAAGTTTTCGTCCCGGATATCCAGCAATGCCTGCAGGTGGCGTTCGTCGTCAGCCCTCATGCCCAGCCGCATCAACTGCGAAGGCCGTTCTTTGATGCGGATTGTAAGCACGATCTGGTCCTGTAGCGACGTAATTTCCAGGTACACGTATTCGAAGAGGGATGTGCCGCCGAGCTGAGCCAGTCCGCGCCGTGCCTCATCCAGTTGGAACACTGTTCCGGGTTCGATGCGGAGTTCCCGGAGCACGAAGGAATCCTGCGTTCTCACTCCCCCTTGCACCTCGATCTTCCACACGACACCTTCATCAAGGGTAATCGACAGGAGTCCCGACTGTTCATCCATGGTGAGTGAATCGATATGCGCCAGCGAGAATCCGCGTTTCCTGTAGAGCCGGATGAGGCTCTCCATTGCTGCGGTCGTGGCCGCATCATTCAGCGGCCTTCCGATCAGCGGGTGAAACATGGATTCCAGTTCTGCAGATGACACAAGGCTGTTGCCGGAAAACGCCACGTAATAGAGCCGTGGATTGGGCACCGCATGGACCTGCAGCCGCGACCCGAGGTCTCCGGTCAATACGTCAGCCCAGACGCTGTCATAGTCGCCGGTGGCATAGATCTTCCCAAGGAGCTGCTCCAGATAGTAGGCGGGCACCGGTCCGACTGTGAACGGCTGCATCAGGGATCCCCACAATGAATCCGGAATCGATCGGTCACCGCGTTCTGCGACAACGGGCGCAGGCAACACCATGCCGCCGGCGACCGCCGCCAGACTGTCGTCCCGTCGTCCATAGACCGCCAGGATCTCCTTCACCTGTTGCTCCGCCGCGCTTTCCCCGATCTGGATCAGAGTATCCAACCCAACGAACGAAGTCGAAAGATGACGGCCGACATCAGGGGTAATGATGACATCAGCATCGGCCATCTGCCGTTCGTTCACCCGTTTCATCATGATGCCCATGATCTGATCGGCAGTCTGCCATGGAGCAGTCATCTCATCTGCCGTGCGCAATCCGCTCGCCGAGTTGACGACGATGACGAGATCACACCCCGCCTCCCGCGCTACGTCCGCGGGAATATTGGAGACAAGGCCGCCGTCCACCAGCCGCATGCTGTCTTTTTCAATCGGGTTGAACAGGAGAGGAACTGTGGCACTGGCGCGCAATGCCTCTGCCAGAGATCCATTCCGAAGCACTATTCGGTTGCCAGACACGAGGTCCGTAGCCATGGCACGGAATGGAATCTTCAGGTGATCAAAATCCGGAAAGGGATAATAGATCGCCTGCAGCATGCGATCGCTCAGAAAGTCGGTGAGCCGCTGCCCGGAAGAGACCGCAGACGGGATGACGGGCTCCATATTCTCAAAACGAATTGCAATGAAACTCCGATCATCAGTGATCTTCTGGTCTACGAAGAGCTGGGAGCGCTGTGTCTCGTCCGTCAGTGAGAGGACGTGGTCCCAATCTGTCGATACAGCGAGACTCTCGAGCTCCTGTGTTGTGTATCCTGCGGCATACAATCCCCCGACGATTGCACCCATGCTTGTAGCGGCAATGAAATCGATCGGGATTCCATGCCGTTCGAGGGCCCTGATGACACCGATCTGAGCCACGCCGCGTGCTCCGCCTCCGCTCAGCACCAGTCCCACTTTCGGGCGTTGCAGTGTGTGGTGTGTGAGGGGGCCGCGCTGCACGGCAAACGGAGCGCGGAACCGCGGATGAAGCACGAACGAAGAATCTGCAGCAGGCAGGAGGTGTGCCGCAAGAACGATCAGAAGAGCAAGCGCCGCCCACCGGCGGCGTGGCTTCAGAATGCCTTTCACTGAATGACGGCTGTTTGCCACGGAATCACCTTGGCACATCTGTGCTCAACCGGTATCGGAGGAGAATCCCCTGTTCCTGATCCAGCACGTAGAGAATCTTGTCGAAGTAGGCCAGTCCCGAAGGACGGCGCAACAGACCTTCCGACCGCACGCGTCCGAACGATTCCCCCCGCAGAATGCCGCGGCTGTTGAACTTGACGATGCTGTCCTGTTCCGCGTCGGCGATAAACACATCACGGCGTGCGGGATCAATCACGACTGCCTTAGCAAACGTGAAGCGGTTCGGGCGGATGAAATCCGCCGACTGATCTTCCAACCGCGCCGGGTCGAACCGCGGCAGCCATCCCTGAAAGTCGCTTGTGCTCGAATACACCATCCACAACGCGCCATACGCCACGCCTTCCGACGACTGCACCAGGATGAAGTCATTGCTGCTCGGGAAGGCGGCAATGGATGTGGGGTGATTGATATTGGCAATACCGGTGCCGGTGCCGGTGACAAATGCCGGCATTGGTGTAATGAAATTGTCGTTCTTGTCAAATTGCAGAACCCGTGCATCCGGATCGATGAAACTTGCGTTGTCCGGCCCGTTCCTCACCGCAAGCACACTATTGTCGCCCAGCACCGCAATCCCCGGAAACCGCCGCCGTGGATGAGCGCGCTCGCGCCAGATGGTGTCAATCGGTGCAAGATCCAGTCTGTGCGCCGAATCAGCCGAGTGTGAGACAAGGCGAATCCGGAAGAGCGCGCCGACAGTGTCGCCGTTCGTTTCAACGTATTCCCCGCCCACAAGAAGATCCAGCCGGGTGTCTTGCCCGACGGATACCGGATGGAGCATCGTGCGTTCGCTCAGCACGCTTCCCGCCCTGTTGAGCATCACCACGCGATTCGCACGTGTGTCGGCAACATAGAGGAGCTGATCCTTGCCCAGCAATAATCCCTCCGGACCGTTGAATCCGCCGTACGGAGGCATGATGGCAACGTAGGAGGTGTCGAGCAGCGACTGTGCCGGCTGGGGCAGTGTGGAAAGATCCATGGGTGAATCGCAGCCCGCAAGCATGATGATCATGCCTGTGATCAGCCACAGCGGCGTGCATCGGATGATATGTCTACGTGCGCGTGTCAATAGGTGAATGCTACTGAGAATCGATGAAGTGAACCGAGCCGGCCGAACTCGGCGAATGCATAGTCTGCCGTAATCGTACTCACGCTTGTCGTTGCTCTGAATCCTGCACCGAGCATGAAGCTCTCCTCGGAGGTTTCGTCGGCCCCCAGCAGGCGTTGACCGATGGTCCGTTTGACCCCGCCGCGCAGGAAGAATGTGTTCTGCCAGGCATATTCGACACCGAGGCGGACATTCTCTGCGTTGTCATTGGGGTGATTCAACTGCACTGATGCGGTCACACGGTGTTCTTCCGTGAGGACCGGATCCATCGCAAAGCCGAGCTTGAACAGCGTCGGAAGAGAAAATGACTGGAACGTCTCAACAGGGGTTCCGTCAAGCGGTGTAGTGATTCCCTCCGGCGATACATCTGCACCGAAATTGCTGATCACCACCGCAAACCGCGAGGTCCCCAGTCCCGTGTAGTAGTATGTGCCCAGATCGATCATCACAGACCGCATCCTGAGTGCATCGAGCGTCTCCTGTACGTACCTCACAGTCGCCCCGAAGCTGAACTGGTCGGTCATTTTGCGGGCGTAGGAAAGACCGATCCCGGCATCACCGAAGCCGAAGTACCGGCCGGTACCCATCGGCTGCGTTTCGGTGGTGATTTCCATGTCCTCCATGTGCAGGGACGTAAATGCTATGCCAACGACATCGACATCGGATAGATGATACATTGCACCGAGATACTCATGCCGTATGTCCGCGACATATTCGGTGTGGGCAACGAACACCTGGTTCTCCGGTGTCTGGACAAGTCCGGCGGGGTTCCAGAAGAGGCTTGACGCATCATCAGTAACAGCAACAAACGCTTCACCCATCGCCACGCCACGAGCTCCCACGCCGATCTTCAGGAACTGGAAAGCTGAAATCCCGGCCCGCTGTCCACCGAGATTCGGAACGAGCTGTGCCTCGGCAGGCATGACGGCCAGACCGGACATCAGGAGCAGAATCACCAGCCACAGTCCCAGGAGGGACGCAGATCGGGTTCTGCCTGCACCGCGCGCTATGTCGGCCTGTCGTCGCATCATCTGTCAGAACCTGAACGAAAGACTCCCGCGAATCGTACGCGGGTTGAGGTAACGGGCCGGATTGTACGGGAATGGCGACACGCTTCCGGACAACTGAGGGTACAGCGGATCGTTGTAGCTCAACGGTGTGGCGTCACCGTATTCATACGCCTTCCCCGTGACGGAGTTGATGATCTGCGAGTTGCTGTTGTTCAGCACATTCTGCACCTCGAGACCGAAAACGATTTTCCCGAAGCCGAGCTGGATGGTCTTCTCCAGATTCATGTCGATGTAGAACCACGGTGATCCGATCCCGCTGTTGACGTTGTCCAGATCTGCAACGTACTGGGGTCTGCCGGTCACGGGGTCATTACCGGTATACATCTGAGGCGTGTATCGCTTGCCGGATTGATAGAAGACCCGGACGAAAGCATTCAAGTCATCCAGGAATCCCTCACCCACATCAAACAGAGGCTGACCCTTCGGTACGGTGAAATTCATGGTCATGGAAATCTGCAGGGGCCGGTCCCAGATCAGGTAGTTCTCGCGGATATTCTCCGGCTCACCCTGCTGGATCCGGACAACGTTTTCGTTCGGGGTCGAGCTCTTTCCGGTGGCGATGGAATACGATCCCGCGACACCACCCCGGAACCAGTTGCCGAACCGGGTCTTGTACTCCACCTCGATCCCTCGCACGCGGCCATAGTCCGAGTTGAGATAGGTGGAATAGTATTGCGCAGCGCCGACGGCGTTCAGCCGGAGCACCGATTTTTCTGTGATGTAGTCAAAGATGTCCTTGTAGAATGCCGTGATGGTGAGGACATCGCTGCCGGAGAGCTGGTTCCGGAGACCGAGCTCATATGCAACGGTGGTCTCGGGGTTGAGATCGGGGTTTCCCACCGGGAGAGACGAACGGACATTTTTCTGATTCAGCTTGGCATACACGTACTGCGGACGCGGGAATTTCGAGAAATGCCCGTACGAGAAGAACAGAGTCTGGTTGTCCGACACCGGATGAGAAATGCCGAGCCGGGGACTCAAACGGGCCTTAAAGCGACGGCCAAAGAGGGAGAAGGTGTGGTCCAGGTACGCCTCACGCAGCGCTTTCGAGATGATCAATGCGGAGGAGGTGTCCCCGGCGATATCATCCACGTATTTCCCCGGAGCCCAGTAGTCCAGACGAAGGCCGAAGTTCAGCAGCATTCCGCTGAGCGTGATGTTGTCCTGTGCGTAGAAGGATCCCTGCAGCGGCCGAACAGGTTTCGTGCTTTGCCCGCTGTACTGCAGGTTTCCTCCGTAAATATCATAATCGAAGCCGAGTGGCTTGACCCATGGCCTGTAGATATCCACCATCTGCAAATCCTGGAACCGCATATCAAAGCCGGTCTTGAACTTGTTCTTTTCCGTGAAGAAGTTCGTCAGATCGCCTTTGAGCGTGTATTCGGTAATGAAGTGGTCGCGCCAGGATGTCGGAGAACCGATGTCGTAGAACCCGTCACCTGGAATCACGCCGACCGTGTCACGGCCGAGGTTGTAGTACACAATCGGATAGGTAACGATGTCCTGGGGTTCCAGATAGTTGCTGAACGCCTTGCCGTTCGCATCTCCCCGGATGTGCGCGGTGTACCGGCTGAGCTTGATTTCGTAAAATGTCTGCTTGCTGAGCGTGTGCATCCACGATAACGAATGCTGGATATTGATCTGTGTAAACGTCTGCGCACTGTCCGGAATGTACTGGAACAGATACTGATACCCCGGATTGGGCTCGACGTACTCGAGCGTCGCCTGGATGGCCTGCGTATTCTGATCGATCACAACCGACTGGTTGTACGCGTACGACAACTTCATGGTCGGGTCGGGTTTCCAGGTGAGCTTGGTCAGCCAGGAGTAGTTGTTGGATCGCCGGGGCGCCCACCGCCGGCCGCCGGCAATGGATGAATACAGACCGTCCGGCGCTTTTACCACCCAGCCGCTTGGACGGTTGTCTCCTCCCACCGTTTCGATCCAGCGGGTGGAGCCGTCGGTCAGGTTTGCATACAGGGTGCCGAAAAAACTCACTGAACCGGGTATCTGCACTCCCAGAGCCGGCAAGAGATAGGTGGTCAGCGGTTCCGGACCGCTGAGCATGGCGTCGAAGATGTCGGTATTCCAGTTCGACCGGCTGTCCTTGTTGAATCCCAGCTTGTCCGTCTTGTATCCCAGCGCACCGCTGTACGCATCACTTCCTTCGCGCGTCGTGATATTGACAATGCCCGACGTCGCCTGGCCGTATTCGGCGTTGTATCCCCCGGTGATCACCTCGACTTCCTGGATGGAGGAAGGGCTCAGCTGAAGACCGAATCCCGAGCCGGCCATGGGATCCTGCACGGAGATCCCGTCCAGGAGAAATGCGTTCTCATGTGTACGCCCCCCCCGGATGTGAATCTCGTTGTCTGCCATGACAACGCCGGGTTGCATGGCCACGACAGATTGCACATTCTGCACGGCGGCAGCCTGGATATCGGCCTGCTGCACATTCCTGCGGCTCGA
>JAGDMK010000131.1 GCA_017860635.1 Bacteroidota bacterium | reverse complement strand
GTCGGCGGGCATGTTGTTCGTCTTGGCGGTCTGTATGGCGAGACGCAGACGGGGGTTGCCGTCAGGATTTCCTCCGCCATTTCGTGCGGCGATGGTGATTTCCTTGATCAGGCGTGTGAACAGGCGGCCGCGGGCTGAATCCGTCGCAGCTTTTTTCCGCTTAATGGTAGCCCACTTCGAATGGCCGGACATGGTCTGTGTCTCCTTATCGTAGATCCTTGATTTTCAGCTGCGGAACCGGATCAGCTGGTTTGGAGGCAGCCGGAGAGGAGTATTCGTTCTCCTCAACGGTATAGACGCACTCGAGATCCTTGCGTCCCTGAGACACCCGCGGAAGAAGCTCGCCGAGTCCGAATCCGATGGCATCGAAGCTCGTGCCGTTTTGCCGCACGCGAAAGCGGAGATGATTCCGCCCGACGACGCGCGGTGTTCCTGCAACTTCGAGCTGCCGAGTGAGGAATGTCGGCCGCGAATTGTTCGGGCCGAACGGTGCAAACTCACGCAGCATCCGGATGAACCGCGGCGTAATGTCCAGCAACGAGAGCTCCATGTCGATGCGGATTTCCGGCGTCTTCATTTCTTCTGTCATCAGGTCCTTGACCGCGGCCTTGAATGCGTCGCGGAACTCACTGAGACGCTCGAGATCCACCGTCAGTCCCGCGGCATACTTGTGTCCGCCAAACTGAAGGATCTTGTCTTCGCACCGCTTGAGCGCCTCATAGATGTCAAATCCCGAAACGCTCCGGGCTGATCCCTTGGCAACACCGTCCACAGTGGCCATCATGATGGAAGGCTTGTAGTAGCGTTCGACCATGCGGGACGCCACGATGCCGACTACGCCGGGGTGCCAGTGTTCCTGGTGGAGGACGATCGCAGAATCGGATTCAACATTGAAGCACTCCTCAAAGAGCTGCTGTGCGTCGGCGAATGTGTCTTCGTCGATCTTTCTCCGGTTCCGGTTCTCTTCCTCCAGCTCCTGGGCTAGGGCGCGCGCTTCGTCGGGGTCGCTGGACGTGAGCAGCCGCACTGCCCTCATCGCGTCTCCGAGCCTGCCGGCAGCATTCAGCCGGGGGGCGAGCGCGAACACAATCTGTCCGGTCGTGATATGCCCGGGCTTCAGGCCCGCACTCTCGATGAGAGCCCTGATCCCCGGCCGCGGCGAGGTGTTGATGAGCTGGAGCCCGATCTTGACGAGGATGCGGTTCTCACCGGTGAGAGGGACGATGTCCGCAATACTGGCGAGCGTGACGAAATCGAGGTAGGACTGGAGAAGATCTTCCTTCCCCGTCTTCTGCGCGATGCCGTGAATCAGCTTGAACCCGACGCCGCACCCGCTCAGGGGTTTGAAGGGGTAGGCATCTCCGGGTTTGATCGGATCCAGGACGGCGAGTGCAGGGGGGAGTGTGGACCCGGCCTCGTGGTGATCGCAGATGATCACATCGAGTCCGCACGTGTTGGCGTACTCCACCTGCTCGACAGCCGTTATGCCGCAATCGATGGCAATGAACAGGTTGACGCCCAGCTCGACGGCATGGTCGATGCCGGCACGGGAGATCCCGTATCCCTCCTTCATGCGGTCGGGGATGTAGTACTGGACGCGGGCCCCCAGCTCTTTGAGGAAGAGATAGAGCATGGCAGCGCCGTTGGTCCCGTCAACATCATAGTCGCCGAAGACGAAGAAGGAGTCTCCGGATTCAAGGCCGCCGAGGATGCGATTGACCGCCAGGTCCATCCCGTCGAGGAGAAACGGGTCATGGAGCAGGTCCATACTGGGCCTGAAGTACACCTTGGCCGTGTCGTAGTCTGCTATGCCCCTGAAGACGAGGATTCTCGCGATGCTCTCGGGGACATTGATATCTTTTGCCAGGGCCGCGACAATCCCTTCATCCGGAGGATCTGCAAGGATCCAGCGGTGATCCCTTACGGTAGTCCGCACAAGGAACTCCAATTCGAATGTCCATGTGCGTGCATCCGGGCGGGCCGGAGAACACACATGGTGCAGGTCTGTAAGCCGAATTCTGTCTTCTCTGCTTTCTCAAGCAGAGGAGGCAGCCATTTCTCTGGGCCTTGGATTGCTCCTTGGCTCTAGCGGCCTACCCGAGAGGTACTCCGTTCCCCCCGAGGGGGAGACGGAACGAAGCGAGCAGCTTCTTCTCTCATATTTGGCCTTGCTCCGGGGGGGTTTGTCGTGCCCCCGGGATTGCTCCCGGGGCGGTGAGCTCTTGCCTCGCCTTTGCACCCTTACCCGTACGACGGACCGGGAATCCGATCCGTATCGGGGCGGTATATTTTCTGTGACACTCTCCGTTCCCATCCGCTTACGCGGCTAGGACCCCCGCTATTCACGGGGCACCCTGCTCTCTGGAGTTCGGACTTTCCTCATCCGTCCGCCAGAGGCGGACGGACGCGGCTGCCCGACCTGCATGTGAGTTATTGTTTGTCGTTGTTTTTAGTATATAGAGTAAATTAACACAATCCTGCCGAGAGAAGCAAAGAGCCCTTTAGGGGGCAACCGGCTCTCTCGTTTCAATCCCCCGGTTTGCAAGCGCATCGGCATCCCGGTTCTGCTCGCGGGGGACGTAGCGTAAGACAAATTCGTACGGCGCTTCTGTGCGGAGCCGGTGTACTTCCGCGCAGCATTTTTTCAGTTTGGGGTCTTTGACGCGATAGGTTCCGTTGACCTGGCGCACCATCAACTCGCTATCAGATTGCACCTCGAGGCGTGTACAGGGCACTGACGCCATCCGGTTGAGCAGCGCGATCAGCGCCGTATACTCCGCACTATTGTTCGTCGCCTTCCCGATGTATCCGGAGATTTCCAGGAGTGTCCGGCCCTCGCCGTCTTTCACGATGACACCGATACCGCTTTCCCCCGGGTTTCCACGTGATGCGCCGTCGGTGGCCGCATACAACGTCATTGGGGCTTCTTCGCCAGTTCGACGATCTCATCGGACACGATGATGCGGCCGCATCGCTCGCATGTGTACATCCGCTCATTCTGACGGAGTTCCAGAAGCTTCTGCGGCGGAACCTTGTTGAAGCATCCTCCGCATGCGCCTTTCTTCACGGGTACGACGGCCATTCCTTTCTTCGCCCTCCGGATGCGTTCGTACGCAACCAGATCCGACTTGCTGATCCGGGCCACGGCCTTCTGGCGTTCATGCTGGAAGTGCAATTCCTCGTCTTCCGTCAACCGGGACACCTCTGCAAGCGCCGTCCGCTTCTCCTCGAGATTCTTTTTTGCCGTCTCGATGACCAGCTGGATCTCCGCGAGCTCGGCGCGGGCAGCTGTGGCCTGACCCTCCAGTTGCTCCATCTCCTTTTCCAGCCGCTGGATGGTCTCGCTGGCTGCATCCATTTCGCGCGTCAGCGCATCGTACTCGCGGTTCGTTCTGACGGCAAACTGCTGGCTTTTATACTTCTCCAGTTTCTGTTTGAGTGTAAGGATTTCATTGTCTGCATTGTCGCGCAATGAAAACGCCTGACGCATTGATTGCTCGACTGCGGCATGGTGATCCTGCTGAGCGGCCAGGTCCTCTTCGAGTTTCTGGACCTCGGCAGGCAGATCACCTTTTTGCTGTTGAAGCTCGTCCAGGTTTGTATCGATCACTTGAAGCGCATAGAGGTATTGCAGCTTGCTTTTCACTTCGTGCTCCTCATTTGGAATGTCCTACAAAGTCATCATCGCTGACGTCCGTGTCGTGGCCGGAATCACATCGACATCCATCCGGGATTGCGCGAGCATAATCCGCAGATAGCGTACGACGGCATTCACGACCGGCAATTCCGTTTCAAAATGGCCGGCGTCGATCAGGACAATCTTCCCCGCCGCGTCCTGATAGTCATGGTAGTGAACATCCGCCGTGACAAACGCATCGGCTCCCGAGGCGATGGCTTCCTGCAGTAGCCTTCTTCCCGCGCCGCCGCACACCGCAACGGTGCGGATGCGCGCCGCGCGTCCGCGTGTGTACCGGAGCGGACCCGCATGCACTCTCTTGCGCACGTGCCGCAGGAATGCGGCGCGTGAGAGTGGCATTCGCAGGGTGCCGATAACTCCCATCCCGGTGCCGGGATGGATGTTCTCCAACGGATAGACATCGTACGCGACTTCTTCATATGGGTGAGCGCGACGCATGGCGTCGAGGACAGCCGGAAGGTTCCGCTGGTCCACCAGCATCTCCAGTCGGATCTCTTCCACATGCTCGATCCGTCCGCGCTTTCCCACGCTGGGAGAAGAGGCCGCATTCCCGCGGAATGTTCCGGTTCCCCGTGTGCGGAACGAACAGGTGTCATAGTTGCCGATTGCGCCGCCTCCCGCCGTGGCCATTGCACCGGCAACGGCGTCTGCGGCATCGGCGGGAACAAACGTCACCACCTTCCGGTATGTCCGCGTCTGCTGAGCGAGGAACCGCATCTCCCGGAGTCCCAGGAGCTCGCCAAGTGCGAAGCTTGTCCCCCCGGGCGCGAAATCCAGATTTGTGTGAGCCGAGTAGAGTGTGCGCCCGCTTCTGATCAGCGCAGCCAGAAGGCGGCCCTGCGCTGTTGAGGTATTCAGGTTTCGTAAGGGGGTGAAGAGAAGGGGGTGGTGGGTGATGATCAGGTCAGAGCGTCTGCGGGATGCTTCGCGTACGAGAGCTTCTGTAGGGTCCAAACCAACCAGGACCCGGCGGACGCGGGCTTCAGGACTGCCCACCTGAAGCCCCACATTGTCTTTTTCCAGGGCAAGGTCCCGTGGGACCCATCGTTCCATCAATGCAGTGATATCCTTCACCCGCACCATGGCAGACCCCTGCAGAAAAAAAGGAATCCCGCCGGTGGGCGGGATTCAGGTTTTTTGTTATCTGTACCTGTTTCAGTTCTTAGGAGTTTCCGATCGGTATACGGTGTGTGATTCACGTGTGACAGGCAGACAACGTTTGGATTCAAGTTCGGCCTGAACATGCTGCATCAGGATCTATAATATACTCAGATGGCGGGAGAGAAGCAAGGCCGCGTTAGAGCTGGGCGTACTCAATTTTCTCGAAATTCAGGTCGCGCAGCCTGGAAATCTCCCGCTCTACCAGCCCGATTTGCGCGTCAATGGCCTGGATCAGCTTCCGGTCCTCTTCACTCAGAGTCTGGCGGAGAAGGATGTCCGTGCTTATTTTGATGGCAGCAAGAGGGTTGTTGAATTCGTGACAGACCGTCACCACCAGCTCATGGATGGCATCCGTCCTTTTTCGCGCAATCAGGTCGGTTTTTGCCTGTTTTCCGATCCGTTGTTTCAGGTGCACGCGCTCAAGAATGTTGATGATGGCGCGCGGGAGAACCGAGTCGACTGCCTCATCCTTGATCAGATAATCTTCCACCCCGTATTTCATGACTTCAATGGCGAGGCGGAAGTCTCTGTTTGCAGTCAGGAAAATGATGGGAATGTCGATCTGGCGGGCCCGTATTTCCCTCGTGAGCTCAAGCCCGTTCATCTCAGGGAGGTAGTAATCCAGCACGAGCATGTCGAGCGGGGGCCGGGTTTCAAGGAATGCCAATCCTGACCGGGGATCCTGCTTCCAGATGGTAAGGAACCGGCGAGCCTGATATTTCGACAAGAGATGACGCGCCACTGCCATGTAGCTGGCATCATCATCGATGAACAGCAGATTGATCGGTGGCAGTGTGTCGACGGGCAATTCCATGACGAATAAAGTATACAATTTGCCTCCCTGACATGCAATGCCCCGCTTTCCGGTTGATTTTGTGACCTTCTTTCTCTATACTGCCCATCAGCGCGGTCAGGGTGACCGCGTGGAGGGGTGAAATCAGCGGGGACTGGTCTTCGCCTACAATCTGCGGGAGTGCCACTCGATGGGAAAAAAAAGCTCCGTTCTTGTTGTCGATGATGAAGAGGCGCTCCGCAGTGTCCTCAGCAACGAGCTGATCAATGAGGGGTATGATGTCCAGACGGCGTCTGATGGGGATGATGCCATGGCGGAGATAGACAAGACACCTTTTGACCTCGTCCTGCTGGACATCAAGATGCCCCGCGTGAGCGGGTTTGAGGTGTTGAAGCACATCAAAGAGCACGCGGGGGGGACGAAAGTGGTAATGTTGACAGGATTCGCAGATCTGAAGAACGCGATTGAATCCAAAAAGCTGGGGGCCGATGACTTCGTCAGCAAACCCTATGATCTCGTGGATCTGCTGACGACCATTGAACGTGTGCTGAATGAGTAGGTGCCATCGTCTCCCACGCTGTGCACCGTAACCGCGGCGGGAGTATGGCCAAAAAGTACAACCTCCTTGTCGTAGACGACGAAGCCCCGCTCCGGCTCCTTCTGGAAAGCGAGCTCTCTGAAGCCGAGGAATTCGCAGTCGCTGTGGCCGCGGACGGCGGAGAGGCAATCAATCTCATCCAGAGCAATGTCTACGACGTCATCCTCCTCGATGTCCGCATGCCCCGCGTCAGCGGCATTGAAGTCCTGAAGTTCGTCCAGGAATACTCTCCGACCACCCAGGTCATCATTCTCACCAACTACGCGGACATCAAGACCGCCATCGAAACGATCAAACTTGGGGCGTACGATTTCCTGGCCAAACCGTACGACATCGAGGAAATCTTCAATACCATTCACCGGGCTCTTGAACGCCGAGCGCTCTTCATCGACAACAAGCTGATGAAGAGCGAGCTCTCAAGGAGGGCCGGCGCCCACGAGCTGATCGGCCAGAGTCCCGTGTTCCTGCAGGTCATTGAAAGCGCGACACGCTTCGCCGAGAGCGAGTCGTTCGTGATGATCCAGGGGGCGAGCGGGACAGGCAAGGAACTGATCGCCAACCTCATCCATCGCCGCAGCGCGCGGAACAACCGGCCATTCGTTGCGGTGAACTGTGCATCGATCCCGGATGCCCTCCTGGAAAGCGAGCTCTTCGGACACGAGAAGGGGGCTTTCACTAACGCCTTCTCTACGAAACAGGGTCTGGTGGAAGTGGCGAATGGCGGTACACTGTTCCTCGACGAAGTGGGTGATATCAGTCCGGCCATACAGCCGAAACTCCTGCGGTTCCTGGAAACCGGTGAATTCCGCCGGGTCGGCGGGACAAACCTCCTCACCGTCGATGTGCGCGTCGTGAGCGCCTCCAACAAGGATCTCAGGGAAGAGGTGCGTGCCGGACGATTCCGGGAGGATCTGCTCTATCGCCTGAATGTGGTGTCCCTGATCATGCCTCCGCTGCGTGACCGTCCTGAAGACATCCCCCTTCTGGCAGAGTACTTCCTCCAGCGCAAGGGATCGTCAAAGAACAGCAAGCGTCTCTCACCGGGCGCCCTTGAGCTTCTGCGCTCCCACAACTGGCCGGGGAACGTGCGCGAACTGGAACATATGATCGAGGGTGCGATCCTCCTCTCCTCTGGCGATATCATCGAAGAGTCTGACCTCCATATGTATTTCCAGCGCGGGGATCAGTTGCAGGCCGCGCCGCTTCCGGGTTCGTCGGCCGCCACAGTCTCGCTGGAAGATCTGGAACGGCAGCACATCGAACGGACGCTGCGCGAGCAGAAATTCAACCGTGCCCGCACAGCCCAGCTGCTCGGCATCAGCAAGAAAACACTCTACCTGAAGATCAAGCGGTACGGACTGAAGGTGGAGGAGTAGAGAGCCCTTCTTGATTTTCGCGGGTGTTTTTCGTTGTTTAATAGTATTTCCCACGTGAGTGCGACCACACAGATGCAGAAATTCCAGGGCGTCGACTACTACAATGCTGATCAGCTGCTGAGCGAAGAGGAAATCCTCGTCAGAAACACCGTCCGGCAATTTGTGGATGACCGCGTCCTGCCGGTCATCGAAGAGCACTACCGCGCCGGAACCTTTCCTGTGGCTCTCATCCAGTCAATGGCTGAACTCGGCCTCTTCGGCGCAACGCTGCCTGCGCAGTACGGATGCGCCGGGATGAACAACGTCGCCTACGGCCTGGCGATGCAGGAACTGGAGCGGGGCGACAGCGCTGTCCGGAGTTTCGCGTCGGTCCAAAGTGCCCTCGTCATGTATCCGATCTTTGCGTTTGGATCTGAGGCACAGAAGGACTTCTGGCTGCCGCGGCTTGCACGGGGCGAGAAGATCGGTTGCTTTGGTCTCACAGAACCGGACTACGGATCGAATCCCGGGGGCATGATCACGCGCGCTGAGCGAAGAAACGACGGGTACCTGCTCAACGGCGCGAAGATGTGGATCACGAACGGGACCGTTGCGGACGTGGCGGTGGTCTGGGCGAAGCTCGACGGCGTGGTCCACGGGTTCCTGGTGGAAAAGGGAACACAAGGGTTCTCGGCGCCGGAGATGAAGGGGAAGCACTCCCTCCGGGCTTCCGTGACATCCGAGCTTGTCTTTCAAGATGTCCTGATCCCCGCAGAAAATCTGCTGCCGAATGGCAGCGGTCTCCGGCTTCCCCTGTCGTGTCTTTCCCAGGCGCGCTACGGTATTGCCTGGGGTGCC
>JAGDMK010000344.1 GCA_017860635.1 Bacteroidota bacterium | reverse complement strand
CGGTCGCTGAGCTTCCGGTCCAGGATGATTTCCATGTTGCCGGTACCCTTGAACTCTTCGAAGATGACTTCGTCCATACGGCTGCCGGTTTCAATCAGAGCCGTTGCCACGATGGTCAGGCTACCGCCTTCTTCGATGTTCCTCGCGGCGCCGAAGAACCGCTTCGGTTTGTGAAGAGCATTCGCGTCCACACCGCCGGAGAGGATCTTGCCCGAATGCGGGACAACCGTGTTGTGTGCGCGGGCCAGACGGGTGATGCTGTCCAGAAGGATGACCACGTCGCGCCTGGCTTCGACAAGGCGCTTGGCTTTTTCCAGCACCATGTCCGAAACCTGCACGTGCCGCTCGGGCGGTTCGTCGAATGTGGAGCTCACCACTTCCGCGTTCACCGACCGCTCCATATCCGTGACTTCTTCCGGGCGCTCGTCGATCAGCAGAACGATGAGTTTCACTTCAGGATGATTCCGCGTGATGCTGTTTGCGATCTTCTGCAGGAGGATGGTCTTGCCGGCTTTGGGCGGCGAGACGATCATGCCGCGCTGGCCCTTCCCGACGGGCGTGAGCATGTCCATGATGCGCATGGAATACTCGCCGGGCGCGGTCTCGAGTTTGATCGGGGAGTTCGGGTAGAGCGGCGTGAGGTTGTCGAACAGGACTCGCTCGCGGATGCTCTCCGGATTCTCGTCGTTGACCGCCTCCACACGGAGGAGGGCGAAGAACCGTTCACCTTCTTTCGGCGGACGCACCTGCCCGCTCACGGTGTCGCCCGTGCGCAGGTTGAACTTCTTGATCTGTGACGGCGAGACGTAGATGTCGTCCGGCGAAGGGAGGTAGTTGTAGTCCACCGAGCGGAGGAAACCGTATCCGTCGGGCAGCACCTCAAGCACGCCGCGGCTGAAGCTCAGGCCTCCCTGCTCAGTCTGCGCCTCAAGGATTTTGAAGATCAGCTCCTGCTTGCGCAGGTCGCTGTATCCGCTGATGTTCAGCTCTTTGGCAATCTGATTGAGCTCAACGATTTTCTTGGATTTGAGCTCTGAGATGTCCATAGCCATGGAAGGAAAACCTCACGAAGTAGAGAATGAAAAAGCGGCAACCCCGCCGTGTGCCAAACGAATTAAGGAGGGGGAGCCTGAGAGTTCAGGAACGGGATATCGGGTGGACGCGTGATAGAGACAAGTCGATGTGGAATAAAAGGTATGAACCAGCTTGTAATGGCATGTGAAATATAGGCCATTTCATCAACGATGTCAAGCGATATTCTTGAGTGCCGTCAGGGCCTCGCCCGCGACATAGTGCGACCCGATGATCAATATACGCGTCCGGCGACGGACTGTTGCGCGGGAACGGCTGCCACCTCTCCTGCTAGCCGGGGCACGACCGGGGGGTCCGGGCCGGGTGTTGTCTTTCTTAACAAGCGCGTTCGCCAGTTTGATCCCCCTCTCCACTGTTCCCCCCGCTTCGACATCGATGCCGAGCTGTCTTCCCTTGCGCACGAGTGAGGCGACTGTCTCGGCACGAGGTAAACGCGGGCGGACGATGACGACTTTGTCCGCACACTTCCGCACGGCGTCCAGCATCCCCAGCGTGTCCTTGTCCTTCATCGCCCCGAATACAGCGACAGGGAACCGCATGTTTCGTTGCTGAAATGCGGCTACCGCCGTTTCTATTCCCGCCGGGTTGTGTCCGACATCGATCACGTAGTCAGCGGCCTTTCCAGGGACCGACTCCATGCGTCCGCGGAGCCCGGTGTTCTCCACCACCCTGGCGAGCCCGCGCTCTATCGCTCGCAGACTGACACGGTCGAAGAGGCCGCGAGAATGGACTATCGAAAGCGCCCCCAGCGCCAGCTGCGCATTCCGGACTTGATGGCTCCCCGAAAGCCCCAGTTTCAAGCTGGTGAGCTTTGCCTGGGGACCGGATTGTGACACAAAGGCTCGCTCTCCTGACAAGTCAGGACCAGACGGCGATGCAAGGACCTCGCCCGCGAAGGCGTTAGGTCTGAAAGGCAGGTGAAGTGCTTCGCTGTCCGACCGGACTGAGTTCGTCTGCACTCGCGTGAGCTTCCGGGAGAGTAATCGTGCATCATTCGGGACGTAGAGCGGTGTGCGCACGCGCCTGGCTGTCTGTCTGATAACCTCCAGCGCTTCTCCTTTAGCGCTCGTTACAACGGGACTCCCCGGCTTGATGATCCCCGCCTTCTCACGGGCTATCTTGCGGATCGTCTTCCCCAGAATTTCCTGATGATCGAGCCCCACGTTTGTTATGATGCTCACAAGCGGGATGACGACGTTGGTCGCATCCAGCCGCCCGCCAAGTCCGGTTTCGATAACCGCCACATCCACTTCCTGATCCGCAAAATACTGGAACGCAATACATGTCGTGGCTTCGAAAAACGTCGCCCCGGTTTTGTCGATGGCCGGACGGAGCTTCCGCGCGTACTCCACGAGTGCCGCCTCCGGAATCGGAATCCCGTCGATCCGGATCCGTTCAACAAAATCCACAAGATGCGGCGAGGTATAGAGTCCGGTCCGGTATCCTGATTCAGTCAGGATGGACGCAAGAAAGGATGATGTCGATCCTTTCCCGTTCGTACCGGCACAATGGAAACAGGGGAAGGTGCGTTCGGGATGGCCGACACTGGCAGTGAGTGCGCGGATGTTCTTCAGTCCGACCTTTATGCCGCGGTACTGAAGACCGTACAGGTATCGGAGAGTTGAAGCGTAGCCGGATGGTTTGCGATTGCTGCTCATGGAGTCTCTGGCAGGATGCGGATAAACGCGACCACCACGAATTTTGCTCCAGGCGGGAAAGTTACAGCCAGCTATCCAGCACTGACACGCCGGTCCTGGCCTCAAGGGCTCCGACGAGCGAACCG
This sequence comes from Bacteroidota bacterium, assembly GCA_017860635.1. Lineage (GTDB taxonomy): Bacteria > Bacteroidota > Ignavibacteria > UBA10030 > UBA6906 > JAGDMK01. Next base: position 285 of record JAGDMK010000344.1, on the reverse strand, counting down.
ATATCGGCGACACCCTGCTGCACACAATACTCTTTCATCTCATTGGCAATGGTGATGCCCACTGCGGGGTCGAGGAAGTTGGCCGTGCCCACCTGCACCGCCACCGCACCCGCAAGAAGGAACTCAATCGCGTCGGTCCCGTTCGTGATGCCGCCGATACCAATGACAGGAATCTTCACCGCGCGGGCCGCCTCATACACCTTGGCCAGCGCGACCGGTTTCACCGCCGGTCCCGAAAGCCCGCCGGTCACAGTGGACAGCACCGGTTTCCTCGTCCGTGCATTG
>JAGDMK010000343.1 GCA_017860635.1 Bacteroidota bacterium | reverse complement strand
TGGAATGATGATGCGATTACGTTCTCCGATCCGGACGAAGACCGCAGGTCCATTGCCGAGGCTGTGGCAACCGCGCAGAAGGCGGACACCGTCGTTCTGGTGCTCGGCGGCAATGAGCAGACCTCCCGCGAAGCCTGGAACAGGAACCATATGGGCGACCGGGCAGACCTCGAGCTCTTCGGGATGCAGAATGACCTGGTGAAAGCGATTGCGGCGCTGGGGAAACCGATGGTGGCCGTGCTCTTCAACGGGAGGCCCAACTCCTTCGTTGTGCTGGATCAGCATGTGCCCGCGATTCTCGAGTGCTGGTACCTCGGGCAGGAATCGGGGAATGCGGTGGCGGATGTCCTGTTCGGTGACATCAACCCCTCCGGCAAACTGCCGATGTCATTCCCGCGTTCGGCCGGACATCTTCCCTGTTATTACAACTATAAGCCCTCCGCCCGGCGCGGGTATCTCGCCGACGACGTCTCACCCCTGTACGCATTCGGCTACGGACTCAGCTACACCACCTTTGCCTTGAGCAATGTGAGGCTGGAGAAATCGTCAATCCGGCTGCAGGAGGAAACCCGCGTGCTGGTTGACGTGCGGAACACCGGAACCCGGACAGGGCAGGAAGTCGTGCAGCTGTACATCCATGACTGCGTGAGTTCCGTCACGAGGCCGGTCAAAGAGCTGAAGGGCTTTGTAAAAGTCACGCTCCGCCCAGGCGAAAGCAAGACTGTTGCACTCCCGATCGGCCCGGAACATCTTTCCTTCACAACCGTCTCGATGGAGTATGCTGTCGAAGCCGGGGATTTTGAGATCATGGTAGGTACGTCCTCGCGCAACGAGGATCTTGCGACCACGATCCTGCACGTCACGGACTGATTCTACAGCTGAAGGAGTACACGTGGAACCCAGCACTACAAAAATTCCTTTTCGCGAAAAGATCGGGTACAGTTTCGGTGATGCGGCCGCTAACTTCGTCTTCCAGACGATGCTCATCTTCCAGCTCGGTTTCTACACGGATGTGTTCGGCATAACCGCAGCGGCTGCAGGCACGTTGCTGCTGGTCGGGCGGTTCTGGGATGCGTTGTTCGATCCGTTCATGGGGGTCGTGGCCGACCGGACCAATACCAGATGGGGAAAATTCCGGCCATGGGTGCTCTGGTCGGCTATCCCCTTTGCGGTAATCTTCGTGTTCGCGTTTACCACACCAGATTTCGATCCGACCGGCAAGCTGGTGTACGCATACGTCACGTACATCCTCCTGATGACGATTTACTCAGTAAACAACCTTCCCTATTCCGCCCTCAACGGGGTCATGACCGGCGATGTGAACGAGCGGACCAGCCTCTCCCAGTACCGGTTCTTCTTTGCGATGACGGCGTCGTTTGTGGTGCAGGGATTCACGCTACCGATGGTCGCGAAGCTGGGAGGTGGAGACAACGCAAAGGGATGGCAGCTGACAATCGGCGTCTTTGCGCTGCTTGCCGTGGTCTTTTTCCTCATCACGTTCCTCAGCACCCGCGAGCGCATCCATCCCGATCCCAAGCAGAAGTCCTCGCCCAAACAGGACTTTGCCGATCTTCTCAAGAACGGCCCCTGGATCTCCATGTTCGTACTGACACTCTTTCTGTTCATAACGCTGGCGCTATGGGGAAGCGCGATGTTCTACTATTTCACGTACTACGTGGACAAGGACGCGCTCTTCGCATTCCTGCAGTCGCTGGGGCTTGTGACGTCAACGGCAACGGAGCCGGGGCTCTGGCACAATATTCTTAACACCTTCGGCCTGATTGCTCTCGACGATCGTTCGAACGTCAGCTCTGTCGGATTCAGCCTCTTCAACATGGGGGGGCAGCTGGTGACGATCATCGGCGTGATGTTCTCCAAGGCACTGGCAGTACGGTTCGGCAAGAAAATGGTGTTCCTTGTCGGCCTCTTCTTTACCACGCTCTTCACCGTGTTGTTCATCGTACCGGCAGCGGGGGATGTCGGTTTCATCTTCGGGCTCAACATTCTGAAGTCGCTGGCCTACGGCCCGACAATCCCGCTCCTGTGGGCGATGATGGCTGATGTTGCGGACTTCGCAGAGTGGAGGACCCACCGCCGTGCCACCGGTGTGGTGTTTGCAGGGATCGTGTTCGCCCTCAAGGCCGGCCTCGGTCTGGGGGGCGCCATCTGCGGATGGTTCCTTGCCGGCTACGGCTATCTTCCGAATGTCGCGCAGACCGAGCATGCGTTGTACGGCATCCGCATGACGGGGAGCGTCTATCCGGCACTGACGTTCCTTATCGGCGTGCTTGCGCTTGCCTTCTACGGCATTACCAAGAAACTCAACTTACAGATTCAGGACGAGCTGGCGGAACGACGGAAGACCTTTGCGCACTGAGTGCACAGAACGTGATATGATCGACGTCAGAATCGTCATGGTTCATGATTCACAACGGAGGGAACCTCATCCGTCTCAGGCAGCGGAATGGTTCGTGTGTTGTGAAGAACCCGAGCAGGAACTTTCATGAAGAAAATTACGATAGACGATGTTGCGCGTCGTGCCAGAGTTTCCAAGGGCACGGTGTCAGCAGTGATAAATGCAAAGGATACTGTCAAGGCGGGGACGCGTGACCATATCCTTGAGATCATGAAGGAAATGAATTTCCGTCCCAAGGGCGTTGCGCGCAACCTGAAGAACGGCGTACAGGACAAGAGCATTGGTTTGATCATCAAAGACATGACCTATCCCTTCTACACAACGATTGCTGCGGGCGTGAAAGACTATGCCAACAGCAAGGGATATTCTGTCATCGTCAGCAGCTCCGATGACGACCACCGTTGCGAGAAGCAGCTCTCCCATCTGTTTTCTGCAAAGGATATCAAGGGGACGATCATCGCACCGATCGTTCAGGGGACGGCGGAGATCGAGCACCTGTTCAAGCTCAAAATGATCAACTACCCCTTCGTGCTCTTGGAAGACGTGCGGGGGATTCAGGCGAACGTCGTGGCGGTGGACAATATCAAAGCAATCAAGCGGGCTGTCAAGTATCTCATCAGTTCCGGTCATTCGAAGATCGTCCATTTTGCCGGACCGCCGCAGTCGTCTCATACCCAGGAACGCATCGAAGGCTTTCGCTACGCATTCAGCGAGAGCACTCTTGCGTTCCACCCGGACATGATTGTC
>JAGDMK010000342.1 GCA_017860635.1 Bacteroidota bacterium | reverse complement strand
GCTCGGCAACGCGCAATACGTCGAACTCCAATCGGGCCTGCATTTCAACCAGGCAATCATGCAGAGCAGCCGGACGCCGTTCAAGCATATGGCATTCCTTCCGCAGACTGCGGTGCGGTTCACAGAGGCGTGGTTTCCATTCCGCAATCTCGAGGGGGTGAGACGGGCCACGCCTGATGGCGTTCTCGACGTGAAACTTTCTGCCGGCACGCTGCTGATCGGCTTCTGCCCAACCGGTTCGTTCAACGGAACGATCGCAGTCACCATAGGCGGAATGACGTTGCTCGATCGTGCTGTCAGTCTGCAGCCGTTGCAGACGTTTCGGGACTCGATCGTTTACTCCGGAACAGGTAGTGCTCTTGAGGTTCGCGTGGGTGACCTGATGCGTTACAGCAGCGCTGACGAACAGAATCAAACCCTCGAGCGACCGGCCCGCAACACAGAACCCTTCAACTGGGACTCTCCATACGGGCTTGTGGTGGATGCACGGGAGCGGGTACGTCAGCGGAATGCCGCAGGGGCGCTTGTATCCTATCGTGCTGCACTGAGAGGGGATCCGACGCTTCTGCCGGCCCTCTCGGGAGCGGCAGAGCTTCATATCCGGAAGCTGGAGTACGATTCCGCTGTGGCCTATGCAAAACGGGGACTCGCTATCGACGCATACGATCCCGAATGCAACTACCTGTATGGCCTTGCACAGCGATTGCGGGAGAGACCCTTTGATGCAAGGGACGGATTGGGAATTGCCTCCCGCTCACCATCATACCGTGTTGCAGCCCTGATGCAGCTTGCGGAGATGGCAATTGTGGAATCCCGGTTGGGAGATGCCGCTGACTTCGCACGAAGAGCGTCGGAGGCAGATGCCGCTCATGTTCCTTCATTGCAGCTGCTGGCGATCCTCGCGCGGCGTTCGGGAGATTCTGTCGCTGCGGTTGGATACCTGGACCGTATCAGTGCCCTCGATCCCCTCAGTCATTTCATTCGCTATGAGCGGTTCAGGCGGGTGCCGACGGGTCGTAATCGCGAGGACTTCATTGGAATGATCCGGAGCGAGTTGCCGCATGAATCATTCATGGAGCTTGCGGCAGTGTATATGCGAACAGGGCTCTTTGAGGATGCATGTCTGATCCTCTCTCTCGCTCCACGCCATCCGATGGTCGATCTCTGGCAGGGATACTGCCTGGCAAGGGTTGGAAGGGAAGGTGAAAGCAGCCACCATCTGGACCTGGCCCTGGGTGCAAGTCCGGCACTCGTGTTCCCGCATCGGCGGGAAGACTGGGATGTGCTCCGGTGGGCTGATGCACGTGTCCGGAATTGGAAGATCTCCTACTATCTCGCTCTGTTGTCGTGGAGCCTTGGCCGCGCCAGTGATGCCGAAGCGTATTTCACGGCGTGCGGGGACACGGCCGGATTCGCTCCAGTATACCTTGCACGTGCGGATTTCCGATCAAATCAGGAACACCTTGCTCTTGCAGACTACCGGCGTGCGCTTGAGGTAGGACGGGATGAATGGCGGACGTACAACGCGCTTGCTTCATTCTATGATGCTCACGGACAGTACCGGGAAGCACTGGAGATCACCACAAAAGCTGTGGAGCGATTCCCGCAGTCGTATGTTATGAAGTTCCTTCATGCTCGTACATTGCTTTTCAACAAACAGTACCATCAGAGTCTTGCGATCCTTGACACGCTATCCATTCTTCCATTCGAAGGGGCGCGGTTCGGGCGCGATGCCTACCGCCAGGTCTGTGTAATGGCTGCGCTCGACACCTTGCACCGGAACCATCCGGACGCCGCACGTGCACTCGTAGCAAAGGCCCGGCTATGGCCGGAGCGGCTCGGGGCCGGACGGCCGTACGAGGTTGACACCCGTCTGGAGGACTGGCTGGAATCGCACATCCTGAAGCAGAAAGGGGATCGCAAGTCTGCGGAGCGAATGCTGAACGGAGTGAACGCCTACACAGCCGGTCACAAGAAAGGAAACACTCCCCAGAACCTCATCGGTGCGCTGGCGTTGCGGGAAGCAGGCACGAATGCGGAAGCACGAGACCTCCTTGCACAATGGGTGAGGCGCGATCCTGCGAACGGATTAGCGCAATGGGCCGTTGAAATCTTCGATGGCCGTAAGGACGAAGCGCAGGTTCTCCTCCGGCGCATGCAGGAAACCACGCTCAACAAATTCACTGGCGATCAGGAGGCGGTGCTGGTGTCGGAAGTGGTTGCGCAACTGAGATAGTGTCTCCTCCACATGACAAGAAACCTGCTCCGGTCAAAAACCGTTGCCAGCCAATAAAAAAGCCCCGGCCGAAATTCATCGACCGGGGCTGCTGCATACTAAGCGCTACAGAGGGATTACGCCCTCGTCACGCCTGTTGCCTGGAGACCCTTCGGGCCTTTGGTGACCTCGAAGCCGACTTTGTCGCCTTCGTTCAGAGTCTTGTACCCATCGCCTTGAATCTCTTTGAAGTGCACGAAGACATCTTCGCCAGATTCGCGTGAGATGAAACCGTAGCCCTTGGCTCCGTTGAACCATTTCACTGTCCCTGTTTCCATGGATCAGTTCCTTTGAGTTTGTGAAAGTCCGCTACCGGCGGACACGGTCAGGTACATCGACAGTGTGCTTTGAAACGCAAAATCGCAACCCGGTTACTACAGCACCATGGTCGCGATCTTTCTTGTGAGCTTTACAAGGCCAACTACGGTGTACGACACTCTAGTATATGCAACTTCAGGGCTAATAGCAAGAACTATCTGCGGATGTTCGACTCAGGTCCCGTGATTCCTTTCAGCAGGTTGCTCTTAAGGATTAACTCCTCTTTCATCCCTATGATCGATTCATCTTGCGTCTCCGAAAGGTATTCTTTATCAGGCTCAGTCCGCGATCCCTCGCCGAGGGCACAACGACGGATGAGTCGAGTGAAGAGCTGCGCATGAAAGGATGCCTACCAATGAACTGGGATCGAATAGAGGGAGAGTGGAAACAGCAGCGGGGGAAAGCCGTCCATCATTGGGGCAGAATGATGAATGACGAACTGGCGGCAATTGCGGGCAAATATGAAGAGCTTGTGGGAAGACTGCAGGAGAGATACGGGATTGCAAGCGATAAATCCAAGCGGCAGGTCGATGATTTCAAGAAGATCGTCGAGCAGTTGAAGAAATCCAACGC
>JAGDMK010000130.1 GCA_017860635.1 Bacteroidota bacterium | reverse complement strand
GCGCGACACCGTTCCGGGCGGCAGCATCACACAGCAACGCAATGCCTTCTTCAGGCAGTCCACCGCCGCTGTCGCCTTCTGCGCCCATCGTGACCATCGTTGACCGGTACTGTAACCCGCCATCGCGTGCCAGCCATGACTCGATATCAATCCATGTTGCCCCGGGCTGATTTGCTCCATATGACGAAGCCCCGAGAGAACTTATGATCACGACGTGTGTACCAATCGTCTGCGCTGCGGCAAGCGCTGCAATTCCCAGCGAGGGGAAAGACCCGGAAAGAAGAATGCCTACCGTGGAGGTTGAATCCACTCCGGCGTCGTGCAACCATCGGACAAGCAAAGCGGCAAAGCGGGGGTTTGCTGCCGTCCGCTTCGCGTCGAGAGAGCCCAGCGTGGTGGTGAATGGAGACCATTCCACTCCGATCATGCCGGCAAACGGGATGGTTCGCTGGACCTCCCGCTCTATGCCTGCACTATCCTTCCGCTCCTCTATAATAGAGTACCATCGGGCCGCAAGCTCTTCCGCGCTCCGCATCATCGCTGCATCACTGCGTTCAGTCCGGTGGACGAGTGCATGCTGCGCAAACAACAAAGCGAGAACGCTCGTCCCCAGGAATGCAAGCAGTCTCATGCCCGAAGGCTTTAGCATCGTCGGTCGTCCTACCAGAGCATCAATATCATCGCAACCAACACAGTCACGATGCCGAGACTGGCAAGTGTCGGCAGCACGTGCTGCCGCACCATCTCATGCGCAACGAGCCCCGGAACAATATACCCGATAGACTGGAGATCAAGGGCCAGTCCCCCGAGCGGCTGAATCCACCTCTCGACCGCAAGCGTTGCGCAGAATCCAAGCAGCAGGGAGAGCAGGAGCCGGCGCCTCCCATACAGAATGAGGTGTGCCGACAGGACATGCAGAACTCCCCAGACAATGCACGAGAGAAGCACCGTGACCGCGATACGGTGTGGCTCCGCGACGAACAAGGCAAGATATCCCGGCGCAACCACACCCCCGGGCGAATACCCGAAGAGTTCATAGAACAGGAAACCCACGACCAGACCAATAAACAACGATTCTATGACCATTGCTGCATTCCCTCAAGTATGGCAAATCCGTCGCCTGCAATATTCCCCATACCCACAACAAGACTTTCATCCGGCAAATGGAGATTCTGCAATGCGTCCACAGGATGACGCGACTCCGCGGACGACCAGACGGTGATTCGTGCGGGATCGACTCCGCATTCCCGCAGAGCGCGGCGTGTACGCGCACGATGTGTTCCCGTAACCACGACATGCTCAAGATCCCGGAGCGTGCCGCACCAGGCGGCAAACTGCAGCGATCTGATCGGGCGATCGGCCCTGGTGTTCAGGATGACGGTGATGGACTGCACCGACACGATGTGCGCCCGCCATCGTTCCAGGAACCGGGTTGCTGATGAGACATCGTTAACGGTGAATCCGTCAACGAAGCGCAGGCAGCCCCGTGGTGTCGCGAAGGTGCGAAGAGGGGGAGGTGCTGCCCTGACCTCTTCGAGAATGACCTGCAGCGCTGCATCCCGTTTGATTCCCAGTTCCTCACAGACGGCAACCGCGAGCGCGATGTTTTCCGCATGAACTCCGGGGGGAACATCAACAGGCAGTTCCTGTCCAGCGCTGATCGCACGGATCACCCTGGTAGAGACCCTCGTCGCACACGAATCCACAACGTCTCCGTAGACCTGTTCATTCGAAACGAGAGCCGCACGGGACGGGAAGAATGCACACATGGCCTCCGCCTGCCCACGCGGCAGCGCACCGAATTCTTCACGGTGATCGTCCAGGATATTGGTCAGGACTGAAATGGTAGGTTGGAGCACGCGCGCTTCGAGTGTCTGAAGGAGGGGGTTGAGAGACATGCACTCCAGGACGACCGCGTCGCATGAGTGTTTGCGCGCGAGCGCGAGCATCCGCACCTGTTCCTGCACTCGCGCCGGTCCGCGCCGGGTCAGACGCTGTGAGGTCCCGTCGGGCAGCAGCACGGTCGGGATTTCGCCGGTTACTTTGCCAAAGACCCTGTACCCGGAGTGCCGCAAAGCAGCGGTTATGTAGCGCACGACTGTGGACTTGCCCCGCGTCCCTCCGACGTGGATCCGGACGCGGAATGAGGAGGTCCACCGACGCACAACGATCGCCTCAACGCACAGACCCGCTAGAAGCAGGGCCAGGAGTATGGTGACGGTCGTCACAAGCCGGTCTCAGTATCCGATCGCGACCGCTGCAGCCAGAGACACATCAATGGTATTCCGTCCGTTGTGCGACAGTGGAATCGTCGCCTTTTGAGGTCAGAGGGTACGCCGTCGCAACCATTCCCGTTGTGCCTGTCGCGGCACAATCACTCATTTGAAGGCTGCGCTGAGCGGAGCGACGACACCGGCGATCTTCTCTACTACTTCGATGGGGGTTTTGCGGTCTCCTGCTATCTTCGTAAAGAACCCGTCGTCGTTCCCCTGCTTCACGACAAGGATGTATCGGCCTGCTTCCGAAGCGATCCGGTTGAAGTCGTCTGATTGTGTACCCCTCCTGGCCTTGCCCCCGATATGCAATGTGAGGATCGGGAGTTTTGCCTCCTGAGCTGCAGCAATGATCTTCATTACCCGCTCCAGTTCCTGTTCACGGCTTGTCCCGGCGGCTCCGAGTCCTTTTGAGCTGAAGCCGGCAACAATCATCAGCGTCTTGAATCCTTTGAGGTCTGCTGCGGTTGCCGCAGCGATCACCCTGGCCTCAATTCCGGCTTTCTTGCAGAGACTTCCCGCAAGCGTGACATCTGCACTCTGTCCGGCAGAGGTAATCAGGACTGGGGCATGAAACTTCGGCCTGTCCTGGGCGGAAACCTGTACCATAGCTCCAGAGAGAAGAAGGATGAAAGCAACGAGTACAGTTCGATGTTGCATGGCGCTCTCCATGTGTGTCAAGTGTGTGCGGATTCCATGTGTGCCGTGCGTGTGCAGATTCCATGTGTGCCGTGCGTGTGCGGATTCCATGTGTGCCGTGCATGTACGGATTCCATGTGTGTCGTGCGTGTGCGGATTCCATGTGCAGGGTGACTACCGGAGGTACTGATGTACACCCCGGGCAGTCAGTTCGCCGTAACCGGGCAGCCCTTCCAGTACCAGCGCGGAATCCGGATGCTCTTCATTATAGACGTCGACAAGCGCACGGAGTGCCTGAAGATGGCGACCCACACGTCCCGACAGTGACTCTCCTGCTTCGTCGTACGTGATCCGCATCGTCCCGAGTCGTCCGGCGATGAGGTACCAGGGATCGACACCGTCCACGATGAGCTGTTCCGAGGTCGTTCCCCGCAGCCGCCCCTGAATCGGGTTGCTGGTTTCCATAAGGAAGGGGATGACCGGTGTCCAGTCCCCCCATTCGCGATGGCTCAGACCGTGGAAATTGGCCGGTGAGAGTTCAAGCGCAAACTGCAGATTCTCGAATTCAAGATTGAGCACGGCGTTTGCAGCAAGCTCCCGGCCTTTCTCGTGCGTGACAATGGCATTGATGATCGGAATCTCCGGAGCGGCCTCGTGAAGATCGACCGCAAGGTCCACATGTTCCTCCCTGATCAGACTGACGATCGCGAACGCCGTCTGTTCCGTCAGAGAACCATCCTGGCGTCCCGGATAGGCACGGTTGAGATTGCGGGTCTCATTGCCGGAAAGCTGCTGACCGGATGGATAGTGCAGATAGACCAGCGGGTCCGGCCACTGATCAACGACATTTGCCGCCCGGCCCCCGAACCGGAATATCCGTTTACCGCTCTGCGTCTGAAGAGAGAACGTTTGTGGCGAACCCTCAAGCGGATCGGTGCAGGTGAAGCCGCTCGCGCATGCCTGCGGAATGATGAACACGCGACCGGTGCGAATGATGATATTTTCAAGGAGGACTGTCGCCGCCATGAATCCTGCCGGCTCATTCGGATGCGTTCCGCCCAGCACAAGCAGCGTCGGCCCGGAGGCGGCACCCTCATAGACAAAGATGCGCGTGTCTGCACGTGTCCCCCGGAGTGAAGGACAATAGCGGCTGAGGGAATCTATTCTCGTGAGGGCAGGCGAAGGATGGAATTCATCGGGAGACCACATGGCAAGAAAGTCCGCGCTCGCAGCCACACAGAGTGCAGCTGCCACCACCAGAAAGCCTACCGCCCTCATGTGGTGCATCGCAACAATTCCAGATTTCACATGCTGCTTCGCAGATATGCCGGCTTTCATTTGATGTGCAGAATCCGCAATACTAACGGGATCAGAATCAACACCAATGCCAGCTGTTCCCGCCACCGCTTCTCGGAGAACATCTCGACGACCACCAGGCCGGCGCAGCATGCAGCGATACCAATGTACACCAAGTGCACCATGCGGTATCCTTCTTCAATACCTGAACAGAGATCCTACCGGGCCCGCGTACACGATCAGAAGAATGCCCACAAGAAGTGCAGCGGCAATCAGCGGAAGGCTCTCCTTCAGGATCCGGAAATGATTCTTCTCCCCAACGAGCTGCGCGGCAAAGACGCACAACAACGATGGAGGGGGCATCATGTCCGCCACCCCTGCAATCAGCGACAGCGCAGAAGCCACCACGATTTCATTCCGGCCAAGGAACACATAGACAAGCGGAACACCCAGCACGGATGATGCCGCATAGGCGGAACCGAAGGCAGGCATGATGGCCGCGATCCCGACATAGAGCAAGGCGGGAGGAAGCTGAAGCGCCTGCACGGCAATGAAACCCCGCACACCGGTGAGCGTCATGATCTGGACAAACATCCCTACTCCCACAAGAATGGTCATAATGGGAAGTGCATCACGGATCGCTGCCCGGGAGAGCTTCACAAGACTGATCTTTTCACCCGTTCTCCACGCCGAAAGTGCTCCCAGGATGAAAATCAGCGGCACGCCGATGTCCGGGACCCAGGCCGGCACGACCCGCACGGCGATCATCAGTCCCACCACAACCACAAGAGGCGCGAAAAGCTTCACTCCGTGACGTCCGTAGACCGACGGCGGGAGCTTCGCGAGGACTACCCCTGGAACGACAGCGCGGACATACCTGACCCGGAAGTAGACTGCCGTTACAATTGCCAGGGGGAACGTTGCAAGGAGAAGCGGCGCATCAAATCCGATATACGGCATGTCCACTCCCCCACCAATAATCATAACCGGGATATTGATGGGTGGAGCGATCATGCCATAGACCGCCGCCATCGCTACAAATGAACCCACTGCAACAGCGGGCATCCCCATCGCCAGCAAGGCAGGCGTCACCAGCGCCCCTGTCGTGAGGATGCAGGCCGAGGAGAGGCCCGTGAGCATGCCGGGAAACATTATGAAGAAGATCACCAGAATCATCAAGGCCGTCGGCCAGCGGTAGAGCGAACGGATCATTGCAGAATTGATCGCCCCAAGCGCTCCGCTGGCTTCAATCGCCTTCATGAAGACCATCGCCGTCGCGATAATCAGCACGGCGTCCAGATACCCGAACATTCCCTCTACGAGATGCCGCACGGGGAGGCCGTACCCGGCAGCCAGTGCACCGGCGACAGAAGAGAGCGCGAGCGCAAGCCCGGCAGGGAGCTTCCACCAGAAGACCCCGGCAGCGAATATCCCCAGCATAATCAGAAGGATGAGGAGATCCGGCAACATCAGTGCAATACTCCACAGTCCGTGAGAAGTGCCCTGATGATTCCATGCACCATTATCACACCTTCCTGATTCGTCGCGGCGCTGCCACACTTCTACACGCGCGACCGATACTTCACCGGCTCAAGCGTCCGGTCCTTCACCGACAGATGCGACCAACCCTGCACCGGCACGTGAGATCGATCCTGCACCCCTGCATGCAATCGACGCCGCGCTGGCTCACGGGATCAATCCTATGCAGCCGCAGGGAACCGATCCTACGCCGGTACATACTCCCATCCCCTGTCAAATGCTTTCAGATTCAGCTCCTGGGTTCCCTTCGGCACGGAGACCTCCACAGCTTTGCGGAGTGCCTCTTTGCTCGTCACGCGCGCTACCGCACCGAAATACCCCATCATCACAATGTTCACCACCATCTTTTTTCCCAGTTCTTCGGCGATGCGTGTCGCGGGAATGGAAAGATGTCGGACGTCCTGGCCCGTCGTGCGCACACTGACGAGCTCTTCTTCCGTGATCAACAATCCTCCCGGTGCGAGCTCCGGGGAGAACCGCGTGTATGCCTCCTGTGACATCAGCACCATCATGGTCGGTCTGGTGATATAGGGATACGCAATCGGCTCTTCGTCAACGATTACCTGCGCGCTGCAGGCGCTTCCGCGTGCCTCCGGTCCGAACGCCTGGATCATGGTGGCGTATTTGTTGTCATAGATCGATGCGGCCCGGCCGATGATGTATCCACTCAGGATGACTCCCTGGCCGCCAAAGCCGCCGATCTTGATTTCTGTCCGTGCCATGGTCAGGCCCCTCCCACAACTGCATGTACATACTGCTCGCCGAGTTTCCGGGTATAGTATTCATCCATCGCCTCGTGGTACGTCGGTCGTTCCCTGTCGACGAACTTCCCGACGATGATCTTTCCCTGGAATCCGAGAGCAACATCTTTGGTCTCTGCCCCATGCCGGACTTCGCTGTTTTCCTGGTAGTAGAGCATCTGTGCGAGCCCGTCCCCCAGTTTGTTCCTCCGGCTGTACAGCGTCGGGCAGGGAGCAAGGATCTCGACGAACGAGAAACCTTTCTTCAGCAGGGCTTCTTTGATCGCCTTCGTCGTGTGGCGCACGTGGAACGCTGTCCACCGGGCCACATAGACCGCACCGCATGAGTCTGCGAGCGCCGGAAGATTGAATGCAGATTCGAAATTCCCGTATGGCGTTGTGGAGGCAACGGCGCTCATCGGCGTTGTGGGCGCCACCTGACCGCCGGTCATGCCGTACGTCGCGTTGTTGATCAGGACCACTGTCATGTCCACATTCCGCCGCGCTGCATGGATGAAGTGGTTGCCGCCAATGGCACTGAGGTCCCCGTCCCCGCTGTACACCACAACTTTGAGCCCGGGATTTGCGAGCTTCAGTCCTGTTGCGAACGGGATCGCGCGGCCATGCGTGGTGTGAAAAGAGTCCAGATTCATATACCCCGCAACGCGCCCGGTGCAGCCGATCCCGGAGACAATGGCCGTTGTGCGGAGGTCCAGGCCGCTGGACTCCAGTGCCTGCGCAAAGCAATTGACCGTCGTCCCTATCCCGCAACCGGGGCACCAGATGTGGGGCAGCCGGTCCATACGAAGGAAGCGCTCCACAGGGTTGACGGGCAGGCTGGTTTCGAGGTCATAGAGTTCTTCGGACATGGCTCAGCGCCCCTTCCCGCTTGTGATGATCGCCTGATAGATATCATCCGGCTGGTGCACCGTGCCGCCGGTGTGGCCCACCAGTCTCACGGGCACCTTGCCCGCTGCGCACCGTTCGACTTCGAGCACGATCTGGCCGAGATTCAGTTCGGGAACCACGAAGGCACGGACACGAGAGGCAAGCTCACGGATCCGCTGCTCAGGAAATGGCCAGACCACCACGAGCCGCAGGTGTCCCACCTTCAAACCATCTCGACGTGCCCGCGCAATCGCCGGAAGCGCAGTGCGCGAGGTGATGCCGTACGTCACCACGACAACATCGGCCCCCTCGATCTGATCTTCCCTGTACTCCACAATGGACTCCACATTCCGCGTGATCTTCTCGCGCAGCCTGTGCACAAGCTTGTCCTGTGCAGCGACCGACATGTTCGGGTATCCATGCTCGTCATGCGTCAATCCCGTGACATGGATATTGAACCCGTCACCCGCCTTGACCATAGAAGGAACCAGATCTGCATCGGCACGGTATGGCTCGTAGGCATCGGGAGTTCCTTTGAACCAGCGGCGCGGGACGATGTCGATCTGCTCTGCTGGAGGGATGACAACACGTTCCGTCATGTGTCCGACGCACTCGTCCATCATCACAAAAGCGGGCACACGGTACTGCTCCGATAGATTGAAGGCTTTGATCGTAAAATCGAAACACTCCTGCGGAGAATTGGGAACGACTGCAATGATTTGGTAGTCGCCGTGTGAACCCCAGCGCACCTGCATCATGTCGCCCTGCGCGGGCTGTGTGGGGAGTCCCGTGGAAGGACCCGCCCGCTGCACGTTCACAAACACACACGGGGTCTCCGTCATGGCCGCCAGGCCGATATGCTCCATCATCAGAGAGAAACCCGGACCCGATGTCACCGTCATTGCCTTTTTCCCCGCCCATACCGCCCCCTGGATCGCGATCGAGGATGCAATCTCGTCTTCCATCTGAATGAAGACACCGCCCACATACGGAAAGCGCTCGGCAATCCGCTCGACAACTTCCGTGGACGGTGTGATGGGGTATCCCGCCACGAACCTGCACCCTGCAGCGATTGCGCCTTCGCAGCAGGCGTGGTCGCCGTCGATGAAATGGGCACCCGTCAGGACGCCCTTCGGATCCGCGTTCATGCTTTCCCTCCTTTCCCGACTTTCTTCTTCAGGAAGAAGCCATAGATCGCAAAATCCGGACAGAGCATGCC
>JAGDMK010000129.1 GCA_017860635.1 Bacteroidota bacterium | reverse complement strand
TGTGGCGAACGGGAATCCCTCCAGGGACGCAGCACATGCCGTTGCCGGGCAGCGGGCGACATATGTCTGGAGGGGAAACGTGTCACTGGAACGGAAGGCACACTGATGACTGCATGCAAATCGGAAAGGGAAGAGAGACAATGAACGACCCGACAAGGGAAGGCTTCATCAGCGCCTCGGACATCTCGTGGGAGCGGGCCGGAGACGGAGTCCGGCGAAAAATCCTCGGATACGATCAGGAACTGATGCTCGTGCGTGTTCAGTTCGAAAAGGGTTCCATCGGGTACCTCCACAGACATCCCCATCGCCAGGTCACGTACATTGAATCGGGCGTGTTTGATGTGCAGCTGGGTGCGGAGAAGAAGAAGCTCGGAGCGGGCGACTGCTACTTTGTGCCATCCGGCGTGGAACATGGCGTCGTGGCACTGGAGGCCGGCGTCCTTGTAGATGTCTTCACTCCGGCCCGCGAAGACTTTATCGCAGCGGCGAGGTAGACGATGCGCACAGTTCGCGGTGTCCGCTGGTGGATCATCACGCTGATCGGCATTGCCACGGTCATCAATTATATAGACCGGAACTCTCTGACCGTGATGTGGTCGAGCATATCGGGAGATCTCGGCCTCCACAAGGAGCAGCTTGCGCTCATCATCTCGGCATTCATGATCGCCTATGCCGTCGGGCAGGGAGTCTCCGGGAGAATCTTCGACTGGCTTGGCACAAGAGTCTCGTTCGTGATCACCATTGTGATGTGGTCCGTTTCATGCGGACTGCACAGCCTGGCACAGGGGCTCCTCAGTTTCAGTCTCGTCCGGGCTCTGCTCGGCTTCAGCGAGGCCGGCAACTGGCCGGGCGCCACCAAGTCCAATGCAGAGTGGTTCCCCGCCAAAGAACGGGCCTTTGCGCAGGGGATCTTCAATGCCGGGGCCTCCCTCGGCGCAGTGCTCTCCGCGCCCGTGATTGCCGGCCTCTACATTCTCATAGGGTGGCGCCTCACGTTCGTCGCGGTCGCCGTCCTCGGCCTGCTCTGGGTGATTCCCTGGTGGATCGTGAACCGGGCGCGTCCGGAAGAACACCCGTGGTTGACGCCGGAAGAGCGTGAGCATATACTGGGGGGAAGGGTGGCGGCCGATGAACAGCGGGGCGGCGAAGAGCGGATGCTCTCGGTGCGCGAGTTGCTGTCGTACAAACAAAGCTGGTCTGTGATAGCCTCACGGTTCTTCATCGACCCGATCTGGTGGCTCTTCGTGAACTGGCTCCCCATCTATCTCGCAGAGTCATTCGGATTCGACGCCGCCGGCAGCCTGTTCGGCGGCTGGCTGTCCGGACATCTCATCCACCGGGGGTGGACGGTCAATGCGGCCCGCAAGTGGACCATTGTGCTCGGGGGCGTCATCATGGCTCCGCTGCTCGTCGTGAGCGCGTTTGCGTCCGAGCCGCTCATCGCCGTCCTGGAGATTGCCGTCGCACTCTTCGGGTATCAGATTGTGATCAACAACATCCAGACTCTTCCCAGCGACTTCTTTTCCGGAAAATCTGTCGGCACGCTGGCCGGGCTGGGCGGGACCAGCGCCGTTGCGGGGGTGCTCATCACGACGTGGCTGGTTCCCGCGATCACACAGACCAGCTATGTGCTCTTTTTCTTCCTGGCTGCGTTGCTTGTTCCTGTGGGGACACTGATGGTCTTTGTCTTTGCCGGGAAAATCCATCGGCTGCCATTGCGTCCTTAGGAATTCACGAAGCGATTCCTCCATTATCGTACTGAAGGAGATATCATGCATCCACTGTTTGATCTCACTGGTAAGGTAGCGATGGTCACCGGGGCCGGCACAGGTCTCGGGGCCGGAATGTCAAAGGGTCTTGCCGGAGCAGGCGCAGACCTGCTTCTCGTGGATAGGATAGACACCGATGAGACAGCGAAGGACATTCAGACCATGGGACGGAAAGCCATGTCTCTGGCCGCGGATCTGTCGACCCTCCCGGCCATAGAAGAGGTTGTGCGAAAAGGGATTGAGAAGTTCGGCCACATCGACATCCTCATCAACAACGCGGGCATTATTCGCCGGACCCCGGCGATTGATTTTTCGGAGAAGGACTGGGATGACGTCATGGCGGTGAACGCAAAGACGGTGTTCTTCATGTGCCAGACGGTCGGCCGGGACATGATGAAGCGTAAGTCAGGGAAGATTATCAATATCGCATCCCTGCTCGCCTTCAGCGGCGGGATCACCGTCCCATCGTACGCGGCGAGCAAAGGCGCCGTGGCGCAGATTACGAAGGCGCTTGCGAACGAATGGGCGCAGCACGGCTTGAACATCAATGCGATCGCGCCGGGGTATATGGTCACGAACAACACCGCCAACCTCCGAAAAGACCCGGAACGCACCAAGTCTATCAACGAACGGATTCCCGCCGGACGGTGGGGAATGCCGGAAGATCTGCAGGGCGCCGCCATCTTCCTGGCGTCAAAGGCGTCCGACTACGTCAACGGCCACGTGCTGCTGGTCGACGGCGGTTGGATGGCACGGTAGAATATGACCGGTCAGCGCATCCAGACGCGACGGACTCAGATCAAGAGGGGAATACAACACATCCAACAACCAGTAACGGAGGCACCTATGCGATCCTTGACCATGGTTTTCCTGCTGCTGTGCATCGTCTCACTGACGGCTTTCGGGCAGCCGGCGATGCAATGGACAGTCTATCCTTCGTACCTCGGGGGAACATCTGCGTCGACCACGCTCGAGCAGCCGATTGCGTACTACCTGACCATCACCGGGCTTGCTCCGAGCGCGGCGTACAGCCAGCTGCACATGGGATTCAACCATGTCGCTGCGCCGACGACGACGCGCGGGAGCAAATGGGTTCCCGGGAGCGGCTGGATCTCCCCCAGTACACTCGGCGCATGGCGAACCTCTGACGCGTCGGGCACCATCAAAGCCTGGGTCTTGCTGCGCACACCCTCGAGCTACTCGCAGATCGACTCCTCCCGCATCCGCATACGCATCACGCGTCCGGGAGTGGACACCACCACGTTCGATTCGCCGTTCGACATCAAGAATCTCCGGTATGATACCACCGCGCAGGCCACCGGTGCCGTGGTATACGGCTATATGGACACCGTCAGCCAGAACAACGCGGGCAACCTGATGCTCGTGTACAAGGAACTCACCGACACCAGGCCGATGGCCTGCTGGTTCATCTACCCGAAGAACAATGTCATCGCCTCGGCTGATTCCCAGATCTACACGACCCGCATGGATCCGACGCTGCGCAGGGCAGGATACTTCCAGTTGCTCGTCCCGGCCAACACGAAGATCGCAAAACTCGAGGTGCGTGACACGAACAACACTGTCGTGCGGTGGAAGACCAGCACACTCTGGAGCTCAGGGGCGCCCGGTACGATGACCGATCTCGGATCGCAGGACCCGCTGGTGCTGTCGGTGCTGGACCGGACGGGCGAAGTCCCTGCGGCGTTCTCACTCGAGCAGAACTATCCGAATCCGTTCAACCCCTCGACGACGATCAACTTCTCTCTGCCGTCTGCTGCGCCTGTCCGGCTGAGCATCTATGACATGCTGGGCCGCGAGGTTTCGGTGCTGGTCGACGAGGCGCTGATGCCGGGTTCCTATGCGACGCGCTGGGATGCAACCGGCCGTTCTTCAGGGACGTATGTTGCGCGCCTGCAGGCGGGGACATTCGTCCAGACGACCAAAATGATACTTATGAAGTAAAGCGAATTACAGGCGATACCTCACACACACGGCGTGGGTTCAGGAGTTGACCGGGACCCACGCGGTGTCCTATCAGAGGCTTGCTCATGCGCTGTATGCACAGAAGAATGCTGCGGAGTATAGGGCTTGTCGCACTCTCCGCGCTGTGGTGGATCGCGTTGAGTTGCGCGGCGCCGAGGGAGTACAGTTACCTCGACACCCGGTCTGTGATGGCGGCAAGGCAGAAGGCGCTCGCAGGGGACACGTGCGTCGCACCTGCAGTCCGGGAGCTTGTCAGGGAGGCCGAAGGACTCCTCGGCAGGACGTTTCCTGTCGTTACGGAGAAACGAACGCTCCCGCCGAGCGGCGATCCGCACGACTACTACTCGCTCTCCCCGTACTGGTGGCCTGACTCCACGAAGGAGGACGGGCTTCCGTATATCAGAAGAGACGGGAGAGTGAACCCGGAGCGGGAGACGATCACGGACCGCGCGAATTTGCGCCGGGTCTACGCTGCCGTGGAGACGTTCACCCTTGCCTATGCGTTCACCGATGATGAGCGCTATGCAGGTGCAGCAATGAACCTGTTGCGGCGATGGTTTCTCGATCCCGCGACGCGTATGAATCCGGGGCTGACCTACGCACAGATTGTCAGGGGAAACACGAAACCGCGCGGTGCAGGCATCATCGAAGGGAGAGGAATGATCATTCTTGCATCTTCCCTTGAACTCCTTGCCCGGTCGCCGCAGTGCACGCCCGAAGACAGGAAGGGGTTGCTGGACTGGTTCCGGTCGTACCTGCAGTGGCTGAACGAGAGTCCGCAGGGGAAAGCCGAAATCGATGCACCGAACAACCATGGTTCCTGGTATGATGCACAGCGGGCCACGATCGCCCTGGCGCTTGGCGACACGCAGACAGTGCGCAGAATTGTGGACGATGCGTTCGCTCTCCGCATTGCGTCGCAAATAGAGCCGGACGGGAGGATGCCGCGGGAGCTCCAGAGGACCCGCGCGCTGCACTACAGCACGTTCAACCTGATGGCGCTCTTCGCGCTCGCGACGGTTGCCGAGAGGGTGAATGTGGATCTCTGGACGAAGACTACTCCGGACGGCAGAGGGATCCGGAAGGCCCTGGACTGGCTTCTGCCCTACGCGACCGGGGCGGTCCAGTGGCCTTACGAACAGATCACGGAGTACGAACCGGATTTTCTTTACGAGTTGCTCCTGCGTGCGTCAATCGTCTACAAGGACTCGAGCTATCGCCGTCAGGCGGAAAACCTCCGGGGGATTGACAGAACGACGCACCGGGGGATTCTCCTCCAGCAGGCGTCACAACAGTGACGCCTGGCGTAGCCGTAGGCCTCCAGGTGTTGCCATAGTCTTGTACCGGGTGTTGCTGCGGGCATCCCGGCTTCGCCGCAGGCATTCAGGCATCGCCGAGAGCGCCTAAGGATTCCATCATCGTCAGGAGCGACCCGGGCTGAAGTTGTCACTGGGTTCCCGGTTCTCCACGAAGATCAGTATTGCAGAGGGGTTCAGGGTTCCATCTCTTATTCCAACACAATGCACATCACATGGGGCAGTCATGAAGCGCTTATCGCTGGTTCTGTCAGCTCTCGCAATCTGCACCTCTTTGTTTGTGGGGATTGCCGCCGCCGCCGATATCCTGTCGGCCGGCGTGAAGGGGAAATGGAGTGAGTCCGCGACGTGGGTGGGAGGCGCGGTCCCGACAATCAATGACAACGTAACGATTGTGGACGGGGACACGGTGACGTACGACGCGAAAAGCGGCGGAGCCGGGAATCTCACCATCGGGCAGGGGACCTCAGGGGTTTTCCTGTTCTCCAAGGTGGACACCACAATGTTGACCGTCTTCGGGAATCTGGACATAAAACCTGGAGCCATTTTCAAGGTTCAGACCAGAACTGTGACGGGATCCCTGGTTCACAGACTCTACGTTGGCGGCAACTTGACCAATGCAGGAGCCGGCTTCGACATGCGGGCGGGGAGTTCAGGAAGCACGCTGGCGGTCTGCAACATCATCTGCAATGGTGGCACCAACACCACGGTAACGATGGGGCCATACACGACGAGCAACAATGAGTTCAACGGGTTCATGATCAACAAATCCGGAAACGGACGCGTGATCCTTGGTTCGAATCTGGTGATTGCCGGAGGCAGCAGCAGCGAAGAGGCCGGCAACCCGTACCTTACGCTGAGGCGAGGCGTCATCGAAACCGGTCAGTATGCGGTCATTCATGTATACACCAACAGCACCAGCGTTACCGGCGGTTCCGATACGAGTTATGTGCTGGGTGCGATGGGGCGCGGCATGAGCAACAGCGGCACCGCCGACCGCACGTTCCAGATCGGGGATGCGAAAGGATACCGGCCTGTCAAAGTGCGCTCTTCGACCTCCGGCGTGGCGACCGGCCACTATATCCGGGTCAGTGCGGAGCTGGGGAATGCGAACACCGGCAGCAGCACATTCGCCGGCAACATCGACAAGGTCTCCGAGGTGCGGTACTTCAAAGTCTCTTACGCCCTTGCTGCTGGTGCGGGCGCCGCAACCATGACGGTTGACAGGTTCGCGGTGGGCTATGGCCTCAATGACGGCGTGGCAGCAGGAAACACGAACCTGCGCGTTGCCATCGCAGACAGCAACCGGGCCGTATGGACGGGTGTCGGTCCGACAGCAGAGCCGTACACCACTGCGCTGGACAGTCTCCCGCGGATGATCACTTCTGATGCCACAGAAACCCGCACGTTGCAGGCGGGCGGCGCACCGATGTATATGGCGCTTGCACGGACGACCGGCACGACAGAGAATTCTCTCAAAGAAGGGCCCACTGCTGTCGAGCGTGTCAGCGAGCTCCCGAATGCGTACGAGGTGGAGCAGAATTATCCGAATCCGTTCAATCCGTCTACGACCATACGGTTCTCCTTGCCTGCCGTTTCGCCGGTGCGACTGAGCGTGTATGACATGCTCGGCCGCGAAGTCGCCGTGCTTGTGAATGAAGACCTTCAGCCCGGGTCATATGCGGCGCACTGGGAATCCGCCGGCCACGCCTCGGGCACGTATGTCGCCCGTTTGCAGGCCGGATCCTTCGTTCAGACGGTCAAAATGATGCTTGTGAAGTAAGAAATCCTGCCGTAACTTATAGAGCGCGTGGGGATCCCGGTCTTGACCGGGCGCACGCGCTGTTGGTCCGCAGACGCACCACCACATACACCGTATCCGTCACACGAGGATGTCAGCTCATGCATGAAATACTCCGCACCCTGGGTCTTAACGGCATCATTCCAGTCGTCGCCATTGACAACGCAGCACACGCGGTTCCACTTGCTCGTGCGCTGGAAGGAGGCGGCCTCCCCTGCATCGAGATCACATTCCGGACCGCCGCGGCCGCGGATGCGATCGCTGCCATCGCGCGCGAGTGCCCGACGATGCTCGCCGGCGCAGGCACCGTGCTGACGGTGGACCAGGTCAAGGCCGCCCGGGACAACGGCGCACGCTACATCGTTTCGCCCGGGCTGAACCGGAAGGTTGTCGAGTACTGCCTTGCCCAGGGAATCCCCGTCACTCCCGGTGTCTCGACCCCATCAGACGTCGAAGCTGCGCTGGATCTTGGGCTGGAGGTTGTGAAGTTCTTTCCGGCGGAGGCAGCCGGCGGAGTGAAATTCCTCTCGGCTCTCAGTGGTCCGTACAGGCAGGTCCGGTTCATCCCCACAGGAGGCATCGATGAAAAAAATCTCCTCTCCTACCTGAAGCTTCCGCGTGTGCATGCGTGTGGCGGTAGCTGGATGGTGAAACCGGAGATGATCAACGCCGGCAAGTTCGAAGAGATCCAGGCCATAACGGCCCAGGCGGTCAGCACGATGCTGGGATTCGAACTCCGGCATGTCGGCATCAATTGCAGCGATGCCGATGCTGCACTCCGTTATTCAACGGCGATGGCAGAGCTCATCCGCATCCCGGTGAAGCAGGGGAACTCGTCCAACTTCGTCGGGACCGGTCTGGAATTCCTCAAGGGTCCGGGCCGCGGCCAGCACGGCCACATCGCGATTGGCACGAATTTCATCGAACGCGGCGTGGCGTATCTCGAACGGCGCGGAGCGCGGATGATCCCGGAGAGCCGGGTGGAGAAGGACGGCCGCCTGACAGCGATCTATCTGGACATGGATGTTGCGGGTTTTGCCCTGCACCTTGTGCAGCTGTAGAACTCCGGCATGAACTGCTTTTCTTTCCCGGCTGACGGCGAGACCTTGAAGGTGGCGCACAGACTGCAATCAGACCGGAGCGATCAGAGCCGGATGGACCCGCGCACATGCATGAATCGAAGAACACGGGGATCCCGTTTGGGAAGCCGGACCGGGTCTCCGTGTTTCCATGTTGCCGCGGACGGAAAGGGGAGAAGGCGATTGTGCGGACGGTAGCTGCGATAGCGTTCACCGGATTGAGTCTGATCGCATCCGCCACTGCGGAGGCCAGGGAGATCCGCGTCGGAACGCCGGCGGAGATCACTGCGGCGATGGCCGCTGCGCAGCCCGGCGATACGCTGACGATGACCAGCGGCGTGTGGAGCAACGCAAGCGTGGTCTTTGCCGGAAACGGAACACAGAATGCCCCCATCATGCTGCGTGCGGAGGCTCCGGGAGCGGTGTCAATGGAAGGGTCAAGCACCCTGCGCATCGGAGGAACGTACCTTGTGGTGGATGGACTTTCGTTCAGGAACGGATACAGTCCGTCCGGGGGCGTGATAGAATTCCGGTACAACGGCCTGGAAAGCCGCTACTGCCGCCTCACGAACACGAGCATTGTGGACTACAACCCTGCCGATGCTGCAACAGACTACAAGTGGATATCGCTGTATGGATCCTACAATCGGGTGGATCACTGCTCTCTGAAAGGGAAGACGCACGTCGGGACAACGCTCGTGGTCTGGCTCTCGGCAACGCCCAATTACCATCGCATCGACCACAATCATTTTGGCCTCAGACCTCCGCTCGGCGTGAACGGCGGAGAAACCATCCGGGTCGGCACCTCGGACTGGTCGATGTACGATTCGTACACCGTCGTGGAACAGAACCTTTTCGAGGAGTGCAACGGCGAAGCGGAGATCATCTCCAGCAAATCCTGCGGCAACATTTACCGGAACAACACGTTCCGGAGGTGCCAGGGGGCACTGACATTGCGCCATGGGAACCGATGCCTGGTCGAGGGGAATTTCTTTTTCGGCGAGGGAGTCTCCAATACCGGCGGCATCAGAGTGATCGGGGAAGACCATCGTGTGCAGAACAATTATCTGACCGGACTAAAAGGGACGGGATACCGCGCCACCATCGCCGTGATGAACGGGAAGCCCAACTCGCTGTTGAACGAGTATTATCAGGTTAAGAGGGCCAGCATTGTCTTCAACACCCTTGTCGGCAATAGCTCCAGCATTGACGTCGGGGTGGGAAAGAGCACGGACCTCACACTTCCGCCCGAGGACTGTGTGATAGCCAATATGGTGGTCACGAGCACCTCAGGGCCTCTGGTGAGATTCACAGACACGCCGTTGAATCTGAGATGGGAAGGAAATGTGTTCTACGGAGCTTCGCTTGGGATCACGCAGCCGGGAGGGATTGTCATCGCCGATCCTCAACTGGCTGCGGCCGATCCATACGGCCTGCGACGGCCCGGTGCGTTGAGCCCGGTGCTGGATGCCGCCGTCGGGACATATGATACCGTAACGCAGGATATGGATGGACAGGACCGCAGCGGGCTCAAAGATATCGGTGCTGATGAGGTCTCGGCGCTTCCCGTGCTGCATGTTCCCCTGACTGCGGCTGACGTGGGTCCCGTAAGCCCCGTGACCGCCGTGGGTCCTGAACACTCTTCTCTCAACCCTGGAGATGGGCGGGCGATCCCCGAGGACGATATCCTGTATCCTCCCTATCCGAATCCGTTTAATCCGGAGACGACGCTCAGATTCGCGGCTGCAGGAAGCGGACATGCTGCGCTCGATGTGTACAGTTTGTCTTCGACGCATCCGGGCTTGCCTCGGGAGTCTACGTCCTCGTTCTCACACGCGGCACAAGCCGTGCTGTTCAGCGTATGGTGTTGACACGATGAAGGACTTGATATGAGACTAACTTTGCATACTGTGCGGCAGTCCGGCGCGGCGGGGCAGCGCGATCATTGTGTCCGCCCACATCTCCAGTCCGTCAACACGGACGGCTGGATGCCTGTTCGACCGCTGTTCTTTTATGGATCCACAAGCTTGCGGATTGGACTCTTGGCGTTGGTGTTACTAAGCGGGATGGCCAGCGCACGCGGGCAGATGCCGCGCGTCTTCGCGTTGAACCCGGCTGTGCTTCAGCATACAAAAGAAGCAATCAAGGGTGGAGAAGAACGTTTCCGGGATCCCCTGCGGAAGCTCCGCAGGGA
>JAGDMK010000341.1 GCA_017860635.1 Bacteroidota bacterium | reverse complement strand
GGGAAGGGGTTCCTGGATCCGGTCATACGGCTGGAACCGGTCCACTGCCTCCTGATACATCCGCCCGGGCTTGAGGAGTGCGCGGATCGCCGCAAACGGCGCGGGCAGCACTCCCGGCACCTCAAGCTGCTCGTCAAGAGGAGGCATGCGAGTCCAGCTGCTCAGCACATGAGCAACGCCATGTGACTGCAGGACCGCAAGATATTCCTCCTTCAGAAAATCAGTGTTACGAATCTCCACCGCGTAGTGATAGTTCTTCGGCAGTTTCGCGAAGAAGGCATCGATCAATGATACGAAAACAGGGAATGTGATTCCTGATGAGGGATAGAATGTTGAGAATTCGAATATGATCACGCCACACTTCTGCCGGAGCTCTTCCAGAGGGCGGAGAAAGGCATCTTCAAAGAGAGAGACGTTCAGAAAGTCAGGATTCTCCTGACCGGCATTGTCGCCATGCCGGGGGAGGTTGGGATACCGTTTGATCGTAATCCGGTCTGTGACTTTGAACGAAACGGTGAAATGATCCGGCGTCTGTTCAAAGATCGCCCGCATGCGGAGCGGTTGCGGGAAGTCGTACAGGGCAAAATCGGCGCAGACCGTGGGGAAGAGCGTGGCGTATTCCGAGAGGCATTCCTGGTCAAAGTCTCGTTTGGAGGGATAGGATCGTGTATAGACCATTCCTTTCCACCCGGGATATTTCCAGGATGATGTGCCGAAGAAGATCCCGCGTCCGGCCCACTGGCGGAGCCGGTCGGCATTCAACCCGGCATAAGACGCAGCGGAGGGTGACGTCTCACCCTCCGCGAACAGGGGCAGTGTGCCGCCCGCGGACTGCTTCCGTGCCTTCGCCACTTCCCGTCCTGTCCTGTTTATCCCATCCGGATGCCGGTCACGACGGTGAACACGGTCCAGATGATCCAGAGCGCGAACACAATCACCAGCACTTTGGGGAGATCCCGGCGGAAGAGGCGCGAGAGGCCGATGCTGACGACCGAGAGATCCCAGAAGGTGAAGATGTTCACCTTTGAGAGTGCCATGTGCAGTTTGTTTGTGAAGTCGAAATTCGACACGAAGGCGCCCAGGCTTGGCGTTGCCGTGATCGAATCCATCACAAACATCAGGATGGTGGTGACGATGCTCTCCGCGATGCTGATGAAGAACGTCAATCCGACAACCTCCACGACTTTCATGAATGGCGCCGTCCCTTTCATCCCCCATTTTCCCAGAAGCCAGTAGATGAGCGAGATGAGGAAAAGCACGATCGGGGTCAGGATGAGGATGCCGGCGCCCTGCTGAATCATGAACATCGTGGATCCCGGCTTGCTGAAATTCGCCGCCTGCTCGGCCTGCTCGGGCGTCAGCCGTCCTTCTTCGACCATCTTGTCGATGCCGGAACGCACCATGTCGGTCAGCTGGCTGACGAGTGACGGGTTCATGAACATCACCTGTCCCATCAGGAAAGCGACCACAATGAACATCAACATGGGAATGACCCAGTTGCTCGGTGTCGGCGGTGTCATGCGGACATCGTCGAAAAGTTCCCCCGGGGAGGCGAAAATGTTGACCATTTTGTCGGCGAATGACATTGGCTTCACCGGCTCGGCGGTGACGGGGGTCTGTTCGTCCATGGGAAATCCTCGTTGTTCAGTAGTGGGGAAGGTATTGCCAGAAGATAGGAAATGGCGAAACGAGAAGCAACGCCGGGTACGACATTTTTGTTACTTTGGTATTGACAAGACGACATAAATGTCGTATTCTCCAGCAGTGCTGATGGTGCACGGGGCGCAGTGTCGTATCCAGGGAGGACACGGTGTGGATGGTGTCACTGAACCGACAGGGTTGATCGAGCAGTTTCGCGCTGCGCCGCCGGGAAAGTTATACGGGGTGCGCGGCGACAGCAGCGTTTACCGGCTCTCCCTTGTGGCGGCCGGACACGCGTTGCTGCAGGGTATTCCGGTGACGCTGGTGGACGGGAGTAACCGGTTTGACCTCTATGGTCTGGCGGAATTTGCACGCCGGACGGCAGGAGGACGGTGTACGCCGGAAGAACTGCTACGGCATATCTTTATCTCCCGCGCATTCACCTGTTACCAGATGGAGGCCGTCATCACCGACCGCCTGCCCCCTTTTGTGCGGGCCAAACACTCGCCGGTCGTCCTGATCTTCGGATTGCTGGACACATTCTATGACGAACAGGCTCCCCTGTGGGATGTGCAGTCGGGCGTGCAGCGTATGATGCAGGCACTGCAGTGTCTGAAGCGGGAAGGAGTATCAATCCTTGTCGCATCCACAGAGACCGGACCGGTGCCGCCCGCGCGGCGCGGGTTGCTGTCCGGCGTGATGCGGGGGATGGACAGGGTGTTTGCGATCAACCAACAGAACAGTGAGAACGGACGATTGAAAGCCGGGAACGAGGGAGTGAGCAGTGACCAGGGAAGATGGAAAACTGCCGGCGGCCGGTATGCACATCCGTGGTAGTGCGGCACACAGCATGCAATGCCGCATTGATGAAACACCGGCAGAAACAACGCGGTGAAACGGAACAACAACCGGAGAGTGCTGGAGGTCCGGCTGAAACAGGAGAAGGAGTGCAGTGGAATTACAGGAGGAAATGTCCATGGGACGCACGGTGCCGACATTTACCATGGTCCTGCAACAGGAAATGGAAAGCTGGTCCAAATTCCGCCGCGGGCTGCGGAAGGAGGATCAGGACGCGCTGGACGATCTCTTTCGTGCCGCGCGGCTGCAACTGGCCGGCAGCGCCTATGCCGCCCGGCCAATCCCGTTTGAGAGTATCGTCATGGCCATGCTCGTGGCCCAGCAGCGGCGGATTGCGGCGCTGGAAGCAGCCCTGCCGAAACAGGCTGAAGTCCATGATGCGGGGATCTGTGCTGTGCAGAGCCTGAGGTGAGATACCGGTGGGAAGATGCGGATCCGTCTGTGTGGGCGTCATGCCGATGCGCATGTTCGATATCGCGCCGGTGCTGCGCGTAGTCAGGGTGCTGTGACCGTACACGCTTATGCTCCATGGTACACGGAATGTCCCG
Organism: Bacteroidota bacterium; assembly: GCA_017860635.1. Taxonomy (GTDB): domain Bacteria; phylum Bacteroidota; class Ignavibacteria; order UBA10030; family UBA6906; genus JAGDMK01. The sequence goes on along the minus strand of JAGDMK010000341.1, from coordinate 139 downwards.
CATTCTGATGATGAACTGCAATGCAATCGGCTTTGCTGTAGAGTTGGCGTTCCTGTGGGAGAACATACACTGTATCCCTTGCTGCGGACATTCAACGACGTGGAGGTACTCCCTTGCAGAAGGGACATGTGCTTACCGG
>JAGDMK010000017.1 GCA_017860635.1 Bacteroidota bacterium | reverse complement strand
CATATCATCTATTCATCGAACAGGGGCGGCAACATCAATCTCTGGATGATGCCCGTCGACGGCGGAGAACCGGTCCAGGTAACGAGAGGAGGCGGTCCTGACGTCCCTCTGGGGATCACCGCAGACGGAAAACAACTGATGTACTCGGAGCTTCAGGACATCGGACAGGTGAAGATCGCAGATGTCAACACCGGTGTCATCCGGCAAGTCACAATGGATGACCGGGAACGGGGGAGGGCCGCGGTATCCCCCAGTGGAAGGTCTGTTGCCTTTCCCGCGCAGGAGATCGACGCCATCAGTACGTCGAGGAACATCTACGTCATATCGAGAGATGGGGGGAATGCGATAAAATTGACGGATGATCATTCCTTCAAGAATTCGCCGGCCTGGTCTCCGGATGAAAAGTGGATTACGTACAGTGGTCGCCAGGGCAACGAGCCTGAAGACTCATCAGAGATCTTTCTGATTCGGGCCGACAGGCCGGGACAAGCAAGATCGATGGGCCAGGGGAGGAGCGCTCTGTGGTTCAGCGAAAGGGAGATTGTGATATGGCGGTTCTCGGGTACGTACAAGAGATCAATCGACCAGCCTGAAGGCACAAGGATTTCAGAGGATTCCATCTTTGTTCTGCCTGTCTTGGACGAGAAGTACGTTGTGGGACTCGATTGGCGTGCGGGGCGCGAGGGATGGATGATCGCAACGGCTGCCTCATTTAGCACATCAGGAATGGCAAGCGCAAGAAGGCTCACCAACGGGCTTTCATATGCTGTGTTCCCGCGGAACACCCGTGACATGTTCTATGTGCCGATGGGGACCACAGAGCTTCATAGGATTCCGTTGCCGGACGGCAACGACCGGGTTGTGCGATCATTTCCCGGGCTCATCGTCTACTTCAGCATGAGCAGCGATGCCAGAGAGATCGCATACACCGAATCGTATCGGAAAATGAGGTTCGTCCTAATTGAGAATGTGTTCCGCTAGGTCGGGCCTTCTCGAATTCAAGTGGCCTCCCCCGCGATTGGGGATCCACTACCAACAACTTTTCACAAGTTTTCCTGCTGGCGCGCACAGTCTGCAAGGGGCCCATGCTAAATTCCCACGGATTATGTCTTCCAGATCCTGAGTACCTCCGACGGATATTCTTTTCTGCACTCCTCCTATGCATAGCCTTGACATTGCTCACGGGTCTCGAAGCGCGAGGCCAAGAGCAATACCTTGTGCTCAACATCATCCCCGGAGAGCGATACGATTCTGCCTTTGCACAGATCCAGCAACTGCCTACCAGGACATCGTCCGGCCGTCTGAGGCTCGGTATCGGGGCAATCTTTTCATACCTCCACGAGCCCAGAGAACAGGTCCGAGCCGAGCTTCTCGAGTTCCTCTCGCTGTCAGAGAAGTACGACATCCCCGTCGTGGTCCAGCTTGACGGCGAACAATGGTGGGAATACCGCTCTGATTTGTGGAACTGGTGGGATTCGACACGTTCCGGCTACAATCCGGGAAACCGATGGAATGTTGAATGGGTCGGATGGGGTCCCGAACACGCAATGAAGATCGCATGGCGGAACTGGGGGAGGCAGATCCGCGTCCTTCCTCCTCCCAATCTCATGAGTCCCGCCTACCGCAAGGCGTGCCACGATGAAATGCGCTACCTCGTGCCTCTGATCCTGGAGTGGTGGAAGAACCTTCCGCCGGAGAAACAGCACCTGCTGCTCGCAGTCAAAGTTGGATGGGAAAGCTCCATCGGTGTGAATGCATTCTACTACCCTCATGGAAACACACTCCTGGAGAAACCCGAAAGCGCCGACCCGCAGGAGAGACTCAAGGCAGAGCTTGTGCCGGATCGAGGCGTCGTGGCAAGCGGGTACGCAGCCGTGACGACTGTCCGGCTGGCCGACAGCGGGGCACTGCAGGAATCGCACCTGGCCGAGGTCGTTCGGCGTCATTTGGATGACCTGTGTGCCCTGGCCTCGGACCTGGGTGTACCACGCGAGCGCCTCTTCACTCATGTCGGCGGATGGAAGGAGGAAGAGCTCCTCTACAACGCAGCCCTGAACGAGCACTCATGCCCGGGATGGAGCTTCTACCGACATGCGGGAGATGCGGCACAGGACATGGGGGTGCAGAGAGTCCTTCGGAAAAACGACGCACCGTTCTGGGCAGCAGCCGAATGGATGCTGGAGGAGAAGAGGGATTCGACGTCATGGCATGACGCGATTGTGCGCACGATGGCGATCCCGAAGTGCAGGTATATGTGCATATACAACTGGAGCGGCATTCGAGAGATCAGCGGTGCTGTCGATGCGATCAGATATGTCCTGGCCGCACTCGAAAGGTAGGAGACTAATACTGGACGATAGAATGGGACATGCTGAACCACCGCCGCTCCTCAATGTGACTTCTCGCCGTGAAGAAGCCGCGGGGTCCCGGATACGTCACACCGCAGGATTGCCACCTGTCGCGGCCGGTCAGTTGAGCACCGGTGAACGGTTTTGAATCTCCTCGCTTCACGGCGCGGCAGACGGCTCCTCTTCACAGCACTGTATCTCAGTGAAGGAGCACCCATTGGATATATCTGGTGGGCGCTTCCGACGATATTACGTGCGGCTGGAATTGAGGTGGGCACCATTACTGCGCTCACCTCCATGCTCGTCCTCCCCTGGGTGTTCAAATTCGTCTGGTCGCCTCTCATCGACGGAGTGCGGTCGCCGCGCTGGACGCTACGCTCGTGGATCCTCTCCTCACAACTGCTCATGGGGTGTGCGCTCATTCCTCTCCTCGTGCTCGATCCCGCGACGGAATTGGGCACACTCATCCCATTCCTTCTCCTCTCCACGATCGCAGCCGCGACACAGGATGCGTCAATCGATGCACTCGCCATCTCGACGGTCCCGCTGGCGGAACGCGGGTCGGTCAACGGCTGGATGCAGCTGGGCATGCTTGTGGGGCGATCGGCTTTGGGGGGAGGTGCTCTGCTCCTGAACCAGCGGCTCGGAACGTCCGCAGTCATCGTGCTGCTTGTGGCCGTCGTCTGGTCGTCTTCAATCCTCTTGCTCTTCTCCAAAGAACCGGTTTCGGACGAGCATGAGAAGCAGAACGTGAGGATGCGCCTGCGTGCGTTGTACCCCCGCATGGCAGCAGTGGCACGCTCACGAACGACATGGCTCGGCCTGCTGTTTGCTGCAATTGCCGGAGCGGGATTCGAAGGAGTCGGGGCGGTGGCAGGCCCCTTCCTGATCGACCAGGGCTTCACTCAGGAGGAAATCGGAACGTTCTTCGCTCTGTACTCAGTTGCGGCAATGGCGGGAGGAGCGCTGATCGGAGGATACGTCACAGACAGGGCCGGCACACGGCGGTCGGTTGCAGTGTTCCTTCTGCTCCTGTCTGCAACGGTGTGCTCCCTCGCGGCCCTCACCGCAGGTGCGCCGGAACTGCTTCAGGACCTGATACTCCCCGTTATGACGCTCCTGTATGCCTGCATCGGCATGTTCACGGCATCGTCATACGCCCTATTCATGGAGATCACAGATCCCGCCCTCGGTGCCACGCAGTTCAGCGCCTTCATGGGCGCAACCAACGGCTGTGAGTCGTGGTCGGGACTCGTTGTCGGCAGAATTGTACCGGCATTCGGTTATCCAATCGCTTTCGCGGCAATGGCATGCATCTCGCTTGCAGCACTCCCTCTCGTGCGACACATGGCGCGTACTGCCCCGCCCGTCGATTGAGTGAACGGATACATGGCCATAGTACGATGTTCCGGCAATCGGAAACAGTCTTGCGGAAGGTGGTTCGGGGTGTGGACACATGCCGACGTACCGTTGCTTCGCCTCAATACTGACAATTCCATGACACATTCGTGGGGCATATGGTGCATCTTCCCTGCAACTATTGCTCCCCTCAACTGAACGGGAGTGATCACCACAACCAGCCTCGATCGATGAACCACTTATCCTCTGCAACCCTGGTGTTCGCCGCGTGCGTGCTCACGACAGCGATGTACGCCGCAGAGCCCGCCGACTCACTTCGCGTGGTCACCATCAATGTCTGGTCCGGACTGGACTACAACGGCACCGCCAGCATGGGAGAATACGAATCTCCTGCCACACGCGAGAGGAGATTTCAGGCACTCCTCCTGCAGTTGAAAACGCTGCAACCCGACGTCATCATGCTGCAGGAAGCGAATCCCGTCTCCGATTACGCAGCGCGGCTGGCGGACTCGCTCGAGTTCGATGAATTGCACCAGATGTGTCACGCTGGGGTAAAAATCGCGGGTCTCGGCATACCCACCAATCTGAACGAAGGGATTGCCATTCTTGCTGTCCCTCGACTTTCACTGCGATTCGAGCGTGCCGTAAAAATCGGTGGCGTGTTCGGACTTCACGGTTCTGCCCTCTCGTTTCACTTTGATGACGCTGCCGTGGCACTGGAGGCGTCCATTGCATGGGGAGGAAGGCGAATCCATTGCATCAATGTTCACCTGCTTAACGTCCCTTCAAAGCACTTCCTTGAGCAGATCAAGGCGGATCGTGAGACTGTAGCGCGATTGGAAGAACGGATCCAACTGAAACAAGACCAGTTTGACTGTCTGGTCGACATGATTCGACAGCTCCCGGACAAGACTCCCTATATCCTCGGGGGCGACTTCAACTGCTCTCCGGACGACTCGAGTCTTCAGGAGTGCGTGCGCTCGCTCAATCTTCAGACTCCTTCAAACTTCTCGAGTGGCCACATCACATGGGACGCGCGGAACAACCCGCACATTGCCTTCACAACGGCAGAGGTTGATGCTCGGGGAGAACGGCGGACCGGGTACGACTCCCTCGTCGCCAGGAGTGACGCTGTTGCACAACGCCTTGATTATGTGTTCTTCAGTCCCGCAATGCCGTTTGCCCGCGGCTCGACCGAGCAGGTCGTGTGTGCAGAACCTTTCAATGGGATTCTGGCTTCGGATCACTATGGCGTGGCCGTCTCAATCCCGCCGGATCCGGACGCGCCTACCGGCACGACAGATATAACGACGCCGACCGCCGAACCGTCGGTCGAAGCCTTCCCTATTCTCTCGTATGACACCGATGTCGGATTCGGATACGGGGGGAAGGGTTTTCTGCTGAACAAACTGGGCTGGAATGAATCCTTCGACATCACCCTGTTCAATAGCACAAAGGGCGAGAGGTGGTACCGAATTGTCGCATCGATTCCGGATCCGGAAACACGTCAGAGGACGGTATACCCGTTGGGACTGGATGTTACGATCGACTATGATAAGTACATCACAAACAGCTTCTTTGGCGTGGGCAACGCAACGTCATTTGACAACCGCGAGTACTTTACACGGGAACCGCTGGAGATCTCGGTGTTGTTCAGCCGGGGATTCACAGAATCACTGGTCCTGCAGGCGGGGCTTCGGTTCCAGTATGTCCGCAATCGTGAGATCGAGCCCGGTGGGCTCCTTGCCGGTGCACTCATTCCCCTCTCACTGGGCATTGCCCGGAGCTACTCTCTTGTTCTCGCCGGCCGGTACGATACGCGGAACAGCGTCGTTCAGCCATCGTACGGATGGGTTGTCGAAGGCGAAGTCGCCCGTGCACCGTTGACATCGCTGGGGAATGTCCTCTCCACGCGGTTCCATCTTCTTGTTCAACACTACACCACGCTCTTCCTCCCTGCGACTGTTCTCGCCCTGCGTGCAAAGATGCAGGCAACAGACGGAGAAATCCCCGTTCAGATGATGCTTCCTCTCGGCGGGAACAACACACTTCGCGGATTCGTGCAGGACAGGTTCCTCGGGAACGCACTGTTCGTAGCAAACGCAGAGCTACGTTTTCCCATATTTTGGAGATTCGGAGGCGTGGCTGGACTGGACGCAGGAAACGTTTGGGAGTCTATGTCGGGGGCGGGATGGGCAAACTGGAAGTGGAATCCCGTTGCGGGGGTCCGGTTTTCAATGGACACCTTTGTGGTGCGGTGTGATGTGGGTTTTGGACCGGAGACGACAGGGTTCTATCTGAACTTCGGGCACATCTTCTGAGCGCAACGACGCAAGCTCCCCGGTGCGTGGCGGCCCGAATGCCCCAACGACCTGAGTGACCTCTTCTGCTCTCTGACGCCTGCCTGGGATGGCTGCTGCCCCCTTTGTGCCACACGTCCAGAGCTTGAGGCATCTCGGTGAAGTAAAAAGATCGGCCGTCGAGGCGAAGCGAATGGCGCGCCGGGACGGCCGGACGAGAGACGCAGCAGACTCCAGCGGCCGCTACGACCCCGCATGCCAGGCAGAAATCTTCCACTCCCCTTCGGGTGATTTCACAAACACAACGGTGTGATAACGCTCTGGCTTCCCGGGCGCCGGCTTGGTCTTGAGCAGCAGATAGGCCATGTCTTCGGCATCGCCGAGAACCGAGCGCTTGTATTCCACAATCGAGTCCGGACCTTCTATCAGCAGATTCTTCTTTGTCCCATCGGTAAAGAATGATGGGAGTGAACCATACGTGTTGCCCACTACAGCGTATGCGGTGCTGCCAACGCGTCCCTTCACGTTGTTATCCCCATCGCCGTGCAGGAATTTGATGATGTCGTCATGAAGGCGGAGCAGGTCTCCATGTTTCGATTTGAGACCTTTGTCAGAAAGTTTGAACCTGAACGGTATTGTCACCTCTGCCTTGATTGGCTTTCCGTCTTTCCTGGCCGGCGTAAATTCCCACTGTTTGACGGCGGTGATGGCTGCCTCAGCAAACGCCGGGTGTTCGCATTTAATTGTTTCCGCCTTTGCGACGAAGCCCTGCTCGTCGATTAGCACCTTGAGCCACACGTTCCCTTCGATCCCCGCTTCCTTGAGAATGGTGGGATATGCCGGCGCGACCTGCTTCTTGACTTCTGGCATATCCTGCGGTCCTGTCATCGCCGTACCTGTAAGACAGAGCACACAGACAATCATCATAATCAGAACACTGCTCGTCCTCATCGCACACCTCCTTGATCAATGAATGGGTTGAGACGGGGCCGCGCTAGCTTCAATGACCACCGCCGGCAGCCGGGTCACATAGATGGATTCTGGACTTCTGAAGAGCGAGGTTCCCGGAATCAGCATGAAGAGACTCACAGCGATTGCACACAGCAGAAGCGCAAGGACCGGAAGGCGCAACGACACCTGCCGGTTCCACCAATGCCGGGGCTGGAACGCAATGGGGGGTGGAGTAGACCGGAGTTCGTCTTCGGACGGCAGGTGGTCAGCAAGACGGTTCATCGCGCTATCGAGTATCCGGAGCCCGCTGTAGAAGTCCCGGCATTCCGCGCATGCCGAGAGATGCAAGAAGACACGGCCAGAATCCTCTGACGGCAACTCCCCGTCGTGCAGCCTGTTGATCAGTCGTTGATAGTCCATGCATTCCATACGTACCTCCACCGGTCAAATTCTCTTCACTTCATGTGCGGCGCCAGGCGTCTTGCGAGAGCTTTGCGTGCTTTGAAGAGCCGTGATTCCACCGAACTGACGGAGTCTCCTGTTATCGCCGCGATTTCTGCATATGACAGAGACTCATACTGCCGGAGAATCAGAACCTCCCTGTATTCCGGTTTCAGCTGGTTGAGAAGCCGTTCCACCAGCGTCCGTGTCTCCTCTTCCACCAGCCGGTCATGCGGTGACTCGCCATCCCAGACATCCTCTGCACCTTCCAGGGGTGTCCTCAAACCGGCCTTGCGCTCCCGGCGCAGGTGATTCAGAGCCTCGTTACGGGCAATGGAGAACAACCAGTAATAGAAGAGCCGGTGGTCGTCAAGCGTCGCCAGAGATTGAAATGCCTTCATAAACGTATTCTGTGCCACATCCCTGGCGGCCTCGCGGCAAGCCGTCAGGCGGTAGCAGAAGGCAAACAGTCGCTGGTGATACTTATCATACAGAGCCGTAAAGGCCGCCCTGTCACCGCTGCGGCTGCGCACTACAAGCTCTGCATCATCCGGATGAGTCATGGCGCCTCTGGAACCTGGTTCCCTTTACCCCCGACACCGGCCTCTATAGGTAGGACGTAACAATGTACAAAAACTTGCTCCTGTACAAAGAGTTTCTGCAACAAATACTTTCTCTCCCGGGGCAAATTTGGATCTTGTTTATGGGAGCACTATATTACGAGCAAGCCGCTGGCCCGCAGGGCTGAAAGTCATGCCCGCACCAGCGGTGTTTTTCGTGCGATTGGCAAGGGGGAGCAGACCATCGCCAGGTACACGGACGTACAATCCATACCATCTCCCGACGGCCATTTCACCCCGGGCCGGCAGCGGAGAGTGCACCGAACCTCAGAGCTGTGCGCGCACTCCGCTGCGCAGATTCACCTGCATATCGAAGACTGTTCCCCGGTTTGGACTCTCCATTCTACCTTCCTTTCCGTACAACCCTTACAACGGAGGTATCCACAATGAAAAGAGTGTTGCCTATTCTCATGTTCTTGTCGATGGGATTCCAGGTGTGTGTGCCGCAGGATATCCCGGAAGATATCCCCGGATCGTTCAACCGCCTGGGGCGCTGGTCTTTCGGTGGGCACGGCGGCATCAATATCTGGATGAGTGACTTCGACAAGCTGCATCCCTCGGGCGCATTTGACGGCTTCCTGCGCTACTCTCTCAGCCGGCACTTCTCGCTCGGGGTGATGGGCGGGTACGACTGTCTGCAGGCACTCAGCACGGAAGCGGTGAGGCCGCCGGAATTCAAGGCGGCTGAAACCTACGTCGACACAAAGGGCTACTCGGGAGATCTCGTTGCCTGGATCCATTTCAATGCCGGCAAAAGCGTGTCCCCGTACATGTACGCCGGCGGCGGCATCTACAGGTACAAACGTCACTCTCCCTGGGATGTTCCCTGGCCGAAGGATGAGACCGTGCAGACACTCCACATCCCATTCGGCTTTGGCATTGAGTTCGCCGCTTCGAAACATTTGACGATTGCGGTGGACTTCGGTGCACGCATACTGGACGATGCTACGGACAACTGGGCGGGAGCCGACAACAACCTGATAGGCACCGATTGGTTTGGCACGGCACGGGCAGGACTGACTCTCTACTTTGGCAGCAGTGACGATGATGACGATGACGAAGACGGTCTGACCAATGGATATGAGAACAAGATAGGGACCAATCCAGACCTCACCGATACCGACCGGGACAAACTGTCGGACCGGGATGAAGTGATTCGCTATCGCACTTCCCCTCTGAAGCAGGACACCGATGTTGACGGCCTCATCGACGGCGACGAAGTGCTCACACACCACACAGATCCCCGAAAGATGGACTCGGATGGAGACCTGCTCAAGGACAGCGAGGAAGTGCTCACGCAGCACACAGACCCATCCAAGGTGGATACTGATGGCGACGGCCTGACGGATGGAGAGGAAGTCACACAGTACAAGACCAAGCCGTTGGAAGCGGACACCGATGGCGATGGGCTCAAAGATTATGACGAAGTAAAGACCTACAGGACCGACCCGCTCAAGGCAGACACCGACGGTGGCTCCGTGAACGACGGTGTTGAAGTGGCGCGGAAAAGCAATCCGCTCGATCCCCGTGACGATGTCCCCAGGAAAGAAGTGATCAAGGCCGAGGTGGGAAAAGCCATCGTCCTCAAAGGAGTGGTGTTTGCATCCGGCAAGTCTTCCCTTTTGCCGGAATCCGAGGCCATACTCGCGACCGCCTACAACACGCTGGTCGACAATCCCGCAATCATTGTCGAGATTCGCGGCTACACTGACAATGTCGGCAGCAGATCAGCGAATATGAGATTGTCGGCTGCCCGGGCAAATGCAGTCCGCGACTGGCTGGTCAGCGGCGGCATCGACGGTACCCGGATACGGGCCAAGGGGTATGGGCCGGACCATCCGATTGCCGACAACAGGACGGCTGCGGGGCGGCAACTCAACCGGCGTATCGAGTTCTACCGCATCAAGTAGACGCGTTGAGGCACGCGCGTGCACCTCTGCACATGCGGGGTAGACGCGTTGAGACACGCGCGTGCACCTCTGCACATGCGGGGCAGATGCGTTGAGACACGCACATGCATCCTTGCACATGCTGGGCAGATGCGTTGAGATACGCACATGCGTCCTTCTCAGACTGAGCCAGAGATCCAGGTCACGGATCGCATCACAGGCGTGCCGTCATGACATGACGAAGCCCCATCCAGCAATGGACGGGGCTTCGTTTCATTGTGATGATGCACGGAGGTCCGGCAGGCGTGGAAGACGTCCGCGACCTCGCAACCCTCCAGCGCTCAGCGCACGAGAACCAGCTTTCTGGCCAGCACAGACTCCTGTCCGCCCGAAAGCGGCCGCACCTGAAGCCGATACATATAGACACCGCTGGTCAGGTTCGACGCATCAAATCTGACCGTGTGTGTGCCCGCTGTGTGCGCACCATCGACCAATGTCGCCACTTCCCGTCCGAGCACATCATACACATTCAACCGCACGCGGCTCTCTGAGGGAAGCTGGAACTGGATTGTGGTTGCCGGATTGAACGGGTTGGGATAGTTTTGCATCAGCTGAACCTGATCCGGAATTGTGCTTGGATCGCTGCTGACGTCCGACGCCACATCGATTTCGATAACAAACAGCGGGGAATCGCCCGGCCAGACATCGAAATCCGGAGCATAATTCACAAATGCATATTCGTCTTTGCCATCCTTGTCCATGTCTGTGGCAGGGTACCCGTAGAAGAGCCGCGGGGATATACCGTCACTCCCACTTTCCTTCCAGATGTCCCAGAGGATCTGAAGCTGCCAACTGGCCGAGTCCGCAGGATCCCCAGTGCCTTTGTACTCCAGCGAGAAGATCTGACCGTTTGTTTCCCCTGCGATCATCAGGTCGGTCTTCCCGTCCTTGTCCGGATCCGCGATGTACATGGATCTCAATTTGCCGCCGCCGGTCTTGGGAATCGTATACAGTCTCTTGATGTTGGCTGCGGTCATCTTGCTCACATCGGTGACGCCCGTAACAATGTACACCTCGTTCACGGGTTCGGTGCAGGCGATGTACATCTCATTGGAGCCGTCCTTATTCACGTCTGCCACGCGAACGCCATCCAGCGCCCCGTGATCCACTCCCTGGGCTCTGGTCATCTCATCGATGGCTGCGACTTGCGTGAACTGCTTGTCGCCTGTGCATTCAAAGACGCGCAGCGTGAAGAAGTTCCAGATGAACATGTAGATTTCTCTGTTGCCGTCTCCGTCCAGATCTCCCGTCGTGGTGCTGTAGTTCGAGCCGCCAAAGGTTTGAGCAAACTTCCACTCGAGTGTCCAGGAAGCGAAACCGTCGTAATCCCCCTCAATCGAGGAAACATAAACCTCGCGGCTGTTGGAGGCGGGACCCGCTCCGCGGACACCCGTAATCAGTTCGTTCTTGCCGTCTTTGTCGATGTCTTCAATCGTGAGGCTGTAGGGGGGCAGGTAATAGCCGTCCACTGTTTCATAGTTCCACCCCGACGAAGGGGTGTACACTTTATTCGTGCTGTCATAGAAACCGTAGGCGTTCTTTCCGACCTCGCCGTTCCACTCGAACACGAACACGCGAAGCGGATTGGGAGTGATGTCGACCTTGGGAGGCATCGTTGTGACAATTTCCTGGACGCCGTTGTTGTTGAGATCGCCCACCGCAATGCCGGAAAACGACATGGAATTACTTGAATTGTACGGAAACACATACGACCAGACCAACTTGTAGGAATTATTGGCATTCGCCTCGTACATCAGGATGGCGCAGGTGTCCAGGTCAGTAAAAGTGCAAAGCATCTCGCCCCATCCGTCCTTGTCCGTGTCAAAGCCGGCCTTGACCATCCCCAACTCGGTGATGTCTGTGAGCGTCAGGTAGGGAGCTTCGGTCATTTTCCAGACAAGGGACCATTGTTGTGACATGGCGAAGCTGACGGCAATGGTCATCAGCACAACCAGCAGTACAAATCGTTTCATGGCAATTCTCCAATTAGAAAAGGGGAAAGGGTTTAGTGGTGTCCATGGGAAGGAGACAGTGTGTCTCACCGACGCTCAGGATATGGCGAAGGCATGTACTGTAGATTATCGCTCCTGGCAACGAGAATGTCAAGGGAAATTCGTACTCTGCGACGCAACACTCTGCGATGACCTCTACTCAACGACGGCGGCGACTCTGCTGCGGCTCCAACGCTGCCGGCCGACATGGCCAGCGGCGACAAAGCTGCGGCGGAGGCAACCCTGCAGCAACGGCAACGCTGAAGGCGGACATGGCCGGTGAGGTCTCCTTCCCGAGACCGGTGATTCACAGATGAAATGCCCTGAAGCGGATGCCTCCATCCGCTCCGCGTGAATGCGTTCCGGCGGGAACCATTCCGATGACAACGATGTTCTTATTTCAGACAAAAGAGTCTGAAATACGTACCCTGCTGCTCAGACACATTCGCCACAGACACAAGGAGGTTGCATCGATGAACACGATAACAATGCTCCGAAGGCTCAGCCTTGGTATCCTGCTGATCACTGGACTTACAGCGGAGGGTATGGCCCACTGCGACACGATGAACGGACCCGTCGTGGAAGCGGGCAGGCAGGCCATTGCCCACAATGATGTCCGTTATGCCCTGGTCTGGATCAAACCGGCCGGCGAAGGGGAGTTGCGCAAAGCGCTCGAACAGACGATGGCCGTCCGAAGTGCGGGCCCGGCAGCCAGGGAATTGGCAGACAGGTATTTCTTTGAGACTCTTGTCCGCGTGCACAGGGCCGGCGAGGGAGCACCCTATACCGGCCTGAAGGAAGCCGGGGTCGAGCCCGAACCGGGGATCGCCGCGGCCGAAGAAGCTCTGCACCGTGGATCCGCAAACAAGCTCGCAGACGATCTTGCCACTGCGCTGCGTACACGCGTGCAGGAGGCATTCCACCGCACGCATGAGAGGCAGTCCTATCAGCCAGGCGATGTCGAGGCCGGGAGGCGGTACGTGGAAGCCTATGTGCATTTCATCCACTATGTGGACAAGGTCCACCAGGCGGCCGCATCACAGCAGGAACCCCACGGCACACCCGGCGAGCAGCATGAACACAAATGAACGCGACTACTGCGCACGATATGCCGGCGAAAAGACACGGCGTCAACGCGCGTAAAAGAATCATGAACAACTGTTCACCAACGACCGAAGGGATGGAATGATGGAACGTACGATTGAAAAGACCGTCAAACAATTCGTGACAGATGACTACCGGGCTGCAGCCGTTTTTGAGAAGTATGCGATCGATTTCTGCTGCAACGGAGGGAAGACGCTTGATGAAGCCTGCAGAGTCAACGGAGTGGATCCAGAAACCGTACTGCTGGACCTGGAAGATCTCCGGAATGACTCAGGAACGGAGGCATTCCGTCCGGCCGAATGGGATCTCGATGCGTTGGCGGATTTCATCGTGAACACACATCACCGGTACGTCCGCCGGACACTGCCCGTTCTCGTCCCGCATGTCGAGAAAGTGCTGTCGGTTCACGGCCAGAACCACCCGGAATTGGCCGGAATCGCAGAACACGTCTACGCGTTGGCAACCGAGCTCACATCCCACATGCAAAAAGAAGAAATGGTGCTCTTCCCTTTCATCAAGGCGATGGTCGCAGCAAAAACCGGACAGACGCAGTACAATCGCCCGCCGTTCGGCAGCATACGTTTTCCCATTGCCCAGATGGAAGCGGAACACAGTTCGGCTGGAGACTCCCTGTCGTACCTGCGCACCGCCACTCAGGGATACACGCCTCCGGCGGATGCGTGCACGACGTTTATCATAACCTACAGGGAGCTCGCGGAATTCGAGCGGGACCTGCACCAACATATTCATCTGGAAAACAACATCCTCTTCCCAAGGGCCATTGCACTGGAGCAGAGCTTCTGATCCGGTTCGATCTGCGCTGCTAATGCTGGAACAGGAGATTCCCCACAAACTGCGGATCGCTGGTAAGATTCACTCCGAGTTTGCGGAGTCCTCCTTCGTCTCCGGGGGGTGGAATGTGCGTCAAATGCACTTCGCGCCCCCTGAGGGCCTTGAGCTGTTCAATGGCCAGGCTGGCGGCGGGATTGCTCGTCGCACTGAAGCTGAGCGCGATAAGGGTCTCTTCGAGGTCGAGACTCAGCATCGTCCCCTGTAGCACATCGCGCTTGAAGTGCGAGAGAGAGGCGATAATGGCAGGAGGAAGGAGATGGATGGACGGGGGAAGTCCGGCCAGATGTTTGACGGCATTGAGAATGAGCGCCGCTGAGGAGTGCATTTCAGGAGAGTTCTTTCCCGTGATCATCGTCCCGTCGGAGAGTTCGAGGGCTGCCCCGCAATACACTCCGTCATTCCCCTTTCCCCGGGCTTCGGCCTCCCGGGCAGCCTCCCTTGCAGCCCCGACAGTCCGGCGGTCTTCTGGAGCGACCCCGAGTTCCTTCATGAGCAATTCCGCCCGCTGCACAGTCTCCTTGTCAGCGACGCCCAAGGCATATTCGCACGCATAGCGCAGATACCGGCGGATGACTTCCTGTGTGGCGGCTGCCTGTACCGCTGCATCGTCCACAATGCCGTACCCAGCCCGGTTTACACCCATGTCTGTCGGCGACATGTAGAACGACGGATTCCCGGTGATCTTCTCGATGATCCGCCTGAGCAGCGGAAACGCCTCGACATCCCTGTTGTAGTTGACCGCCCGCTGGTTGTACGCCTCCAGATGAAAGGGATCGATCAGGTTGAAGTCTTTGATGTCCGCCGTGGCCGCCTCATACGCAATGTTCACCGGATGCTTCAGGGGAAGGCTCCAGATGGGGAATGTCTCAAACTTGGCATATCCCGCATGCACGCCGCGCCGCCAGTCGTGATAGAGCTGTGAAAGACATGTCGCAAGCTTGCCGCTCAGGGGTCCGGGTCCCGTCACCACAACGATCGGCTGGGTCGTGGGGATGTACTCGTTCGCCCCGTAGCCTTCGTCGCTTACAACTGTATCGATATCCACGGGGTAGCCCTTCGTGGATCGATGCATGACCACCCGCACATTCCGCCGTTCCAGTTTGTTCCTGAAGAGCAATGCCGATGGCTGACCGTCGAACCGCGTGACGATGACGCCGGTGACGCTGATTCCTCTCGCACGGAGATCATCGATCAACTTGAGTGAATCTGCATCATACGTGATTCCAAAATCCGCGCGAATCTTTTTCCGTTCGATATCCCCTGCCGATATGCACAGGAGGACTTCAGACTTGTCCCGCAGTTGTTGAAGCAGGCGGATCTTGACATTCGGGTCGAATCCCGGCAGGACCCTCGCGGCATGATAGTCGAAGAGGAGCTTTCCGCCGAATTCGAGGTAGAGCTTGTTCTCAAATCTCGTGACGCGATCCAGGATTGCCGCACTTTGCTCGGCGAGATAGCGGTCATTGTCAAAAGCGATGCATGGGGCCATGGGCGTTCAGGGTAGTCCGTTTCAGCGTAGTCTATAGAGGAGCCGCCTGCAATTGTGGCGATGTCTTGCGATTCCGCCATGAGAAGCTACACGAGATAACAGGCAAAATCAAGCTTGACCCAAGGGTTTGGTCTGTATGGCCAGAATCCCTCAAGGACAGGCATGTCGAAGGCAGGGGGATCCAGCGAAAAAAACGATCAGCGAATTAACAGTTTGGTAACACAGCGGTAACGTTCAGGTAATGCGTGGTTCCTATCTTCCGTCTGCAAGAAACGAATCCCCCACTCATCTGCAAAGGGTGCCAATGACGCGTTGGAAGCAGTCCTTGCCGTACATGCTGATGTTGACCGTGGCGCTCCCTCTCCTCTCATTAGCGCAGGAGGAACCCGCCACCAAGGCGGAGACCACGACCAGGCAAGAACTGGAAGAGACCCGCGACGCATTGCAGGGACTCAGTGATTCTTTCGCGGAGTACCGCGGCATTGTCGATGTCCTCCGCAAAATCAAGATCTCCGGGTACATCCAGAGTCAGTACCGCTCCACCGACCTTGTGTCGACTCCCTACGCCGTGGGCGCATTCAGCGGAGGCGCCTTTCCAACAAACTCAAAGGGTCTCTTTCAGATCCGGCGCGGCCGCCTGAAGGTGACATATGACAACGTCCTCACGCAGTATGTCCTCCAGATCGACGCCATCCCGACGGGCGTGTCGCTGAAGGATGCATACGTCGCAATCACCGAACCCTGGACAAAGTCATTCGGATTCCAGATGGGCGTCTTCGATCGTCCGTTCGGTTATGAGATTTCCTATTCTTCAAGCAGCCGTGAAACACCGGAGCGTTCACGCCTCTTCCAGACATTGTTCCCAGGCGAACGCGGAACAGGCGCAAAACTCTTCTATGCCCCGCAACTGGGACCGCTCAGCATGCTGCGTGCTGATGTCGGGGTCTTCAATGGATCAGGTCCATCGGCGTTAGAGTTCGACAATTTCAAAGACCTGATCGGACATGTTGCCTACCAGATACCGTTTGACGACATCGGTGCTGCACTTGACATCGGCGTATCCGGATACCTCGGCAGCACACGAAGCAGTTCCCGGTACATCTACGAGGCGGGGACCATTGCCAACGGCGCACCGGGTTACGGCGTCGACTCTGCCTTGACAAACGTGAGCAGAGGGATGAACCGCCACTACATCGGGTTCGATGCCCAGTTCTATTACGATCTCCCGCTCCTGGGCGGAACGATCCTCCGGGGTGAATATATCACCGGCACGCAACCCGGCCTTGCAGGTTCGTCGACAAGCATCTCGGCGCTGCCGACAACCCCAATCTATTCCAGGAAATTCACCGGCTGGTATGCATATCTGATCCAGAACATCGGCCAGGCCAACCAGCTTGTCCTCAAGTATGACGTATACGATCCCAATACTGATGTCGCAGCATCGGATTTCGCAGCCTCCAACACCTCCGGGGCGACCGGATTGAGCGCTACAGATATCACGGTCAGCACGCTCGGGCTCGGCTGGATTTACCACTGGGATGACAATGTGAAGTTTGTGTTCTACTACGAAATAGTGAACAATGAAAAGCTCACGAATCTTGCGGGGACATCATCGTCGCTGAGTATCTACAGCGACGATGTGCGTGACAATGTCCTGACGCTCCGTACCCAGGTGAAATTCTAAAGACAACAACAAAGGAAGACATACATGCAGAACATCACAAGACTTTTCTCCCTCGTTCTCATCTTCGGAGTGATATCCGTCGTGGCAGAGGTGAAAATCACCGTGAAGGGATCCGACACGATGGTGATCCTTGCGCAGCGCTGGGCGGAACGGTACATGGCGGCCAAACCGGATGTCACGATCCAGGTAACCGGCGGTGGTTCGGGCACCGGCATCTCCGCACTCATCAACGGCACAACAGACATCTGCAATGCCTCCCGGCCGATGAAGCCGAGCGAGAGGGACAAACTGAAGCAGCGATTCGGCACCCGCGGAGTGGAGATCAAAACAGCCCAGGATGGCCTTTCGATATACGTCCATGAGTCGAACTCCGTCCAGGAGCTGACCATCGAGCAGATCCGGAACATCTATGCGGGCCGGATCACAAGCTGGAAAGAAGTGGGCGGAAGCAACGAGAAGATCATTCTCTACGGCCGTGAGAACAACTCCGGAACGTACGTCTACTTTCGTGACAATGTCCTCCTCGGCGAGGACTACAGTGCCACGATGCAGAGCCTTCCCGGCACCGCGGCCGTCGTGAATGCCGTCACGAAAGACAAGAACGGAATCGGATACGGCGGGGCGGCCTACGGAAAGGGAATCCGGGAGCTGAAGGTGAAGGCTGATGCGAATGCCACCGCGTATGCACCGACGGTGGAGAACATCAAGAACGGCGACTACCCGATCACCCGGTTTCTCTACTTGTATGTACGCAACAAGCCGACTGGCGCACTCAAGGAATACATCGACTGGATTCTCAGCGACGACGGCCAGTCGATTGTCAGCCAGGTGGGGTATTTTCCGATTCGCTGATCGAACCGAAAGCCGTCAGGAGAAGACGAGGACGTGGTCAAGTACATGGAGATCATGAGTGATTTACAATTCACAGGAAGACCTTTGAGTCTTTCGCGTGATAACCTGGGCGGACATCTGGGGAAGGGCGGATCGCTGCCTGGATCCCCGCTGCCCGCCGCACTCGGATCGTCGATGCCGGTAACACATGGTTCTTCTCCCGCACCGGCGCATCGTCTGAATGCCGCGGACCTGAAGAAACGATTCCGTCTTGACGAGTTTATCGCCGAGAAACTCATCACGCTGGTGGCGTTCGTCTCGCTGGCTGCGATTATCAGCATATTCGTCTTTGTGTTCCGGGAGGCGGCCCCCTTCTTTCAGACGAAGGAGGCTGTGGCCGTCCAGGAGGAGGTTGAAGAAGAGACCTACGGGGACGACATGGTCAGTGCGCACGCACGTGAGGGCGCATCCAGGGACCGTTCGCGTGAGCTCGATGCCAACGCCAGCGAGGGGGAGTCGACACTGGGCAATCTTTTCAGCCTCAGCTGGGCACCCGTCTCGCTTGAGCCGAAGTACGGCATTGTCCCCCTTGTCGTCGGCTCTATGAAAGTAACAATTCTCGCAATTCTCCTTGCCGCGCCGATTGCAGTCCTCGCGGCCCTGTTCACCTCTTCATTCGCACCGAAGTGGTCAAGGGAGATCCTCAAACCGGCCATTGAGATACTGGCTGGATTTCCCTCGGTCGTCATCGGGTTCTTTGCACTTGTGGTACTTGCGACGGTTCTGCAGGACCTGCTCGGATATCAGTACCGGCTGAATGCCTTTCTTGGCGGCGCTGCAATGTCGCTGGCAGTCATCCCGATCATTTTCACTGTAGCAGAGGATGCACTGACGGCAGTGCCGAAATATATGACCGAAGCGAGTCTCGCTCTGGGAGCGACCAGGTGGCAGACAGCGCTCTTCGTCCGGCTTCCGGCGGCGACGCCGGGCGTCTTTGCTGCGGTTCTCCTGGGATTTGGCCGGGCGTTCGGAGAGACCATGATTGTCCTGATGGCCACCGGAAACGCAGCGCTGCTTTCCCTCGATTTCTTCGAACCGGTGCGCACGATGTCCGCCACGATCGGCGCCGAGATGGCGGAGGTTGTCTTCGGTGACACCCACTACAATGTCCTCTTCCTCCTGGGTGCGATCCTGTTCCTGTTCACATTCACGCTGAATGCCGTTGCGGAGATCTTCATCCGCCAGCGGCTTCTCAAGCGATTCAGGGGGCTCTGATGCGGTCCCGACTATCATTGGCTGGAAACACAGTCGCGGCTGGCGGCCGCGACGCTCGCTGTACTCCCTGCTTTCGTGTCAGAAAACACTTACAGGGGCAACAATGAAGCGCACTCGGACTGCCCTTCTCGGCACATCAGTGGTCACGCTCACCGGCCTTGCAGCGTTCATGATCATTGCGGTTGTCATCCTCGTCATGGGGACCATCATCATCGGCGGGAAGGACGTCCTGACCTGGGAGTTTCTGACAGCCGCGCCCACAGAGGGGATGACAGAGGGGGGAATATTTCCCGCAATCGTCGGCACTGCCCTTCTTGTGATGATCATGTCGCTTGCCGGTGTGCCGGTGGGTACGATCACCGCCATCTATCTCAGCGAGTATGCCAGCACGCGGTCCCGTCTCGCCCGTGCAATACGTTTTGCTGTGAATACGCTCGCCGGCGTACCGGCAATTGTGTTCGGACTTTTCGGGTTGGGCTTCTTCGTCCAGTTTGTCGGGGGAGGGATGGATTCACTGCTCGGCGGCGGGGCCGGACTCAAGTGGGCTCAGCCCAATCTCCTCTGGGCGAGTCTCACCATGGCGCTCCTTACGCTTCCGGTGGTCATCGTCTCCGTGGAGGAGGCGATCAAGACGGTGCCGCAGGACATGCGTGCGGCGAGCCTCGCACTCGGGGCGACGAAGTGGCAGACGATCTGGAAGATCGTGCTTCCAAACTCCCTGACGGGAATTCTGACCGGCGGGATACTTGCGGTCAGCCGCGGTGCAGGGGAGGTGGCGCCGATTCTTTTCACCGGCGCCGCCTATTTTCTCCCCCACATCCCCACCGGCCTCTCCGATCAGTTCATGGAGCTGGGGTATCATGTGTACATCATGTCGACGCAATCGACAAACGTGGACGCCACGAGGGGAATCCAGTATGCGACCACGCTGGTCTTGTTGCTGCTGACGTTTCTGTTGAACTTCTCTGCCATCTTCCTCCGTTCGCGTGTCCGCGCCCGGCAGATAACCTGAGCATACGTTTATGACGACTGCAACCAACCACAGAAACAAGATCACCTCCAGGAACCTGAACCTCTGGTACGGCCAGAAGCATGCGCTCAGGAATATCAGTCTGGATATCGCGCCGCATCAGGTCACGGCGTTGATCGGCCCGTCCGGATGCGGTAAATCCACATTTCTCCGGTCTCTCAACCGGATGAACGACCTCATTGACAACGTCAGGATCGAAGGGGATGTGCTGATTGATGATGTGGATATCTACGACAAATCCGTGGACGTTGTGGAATTGCGGAAGCGGGTCGGGATGATCTTTCAGAAATCCAATCCATTTCCGAAGTCGATTTTCGACAATGTCGCCTACGGCCCCCGGATCAACGGAGTTCATGACAGGGCGCAGCTGGAGGAGGTCGTCGAGACATCGTTGAAGCGTGCCGCGATCTGGGACGAAGTGAAGGACGACTTGAAGAAGAGCGCATTGGCGCTCTCGGGCGGACAGCAGCAGCGGCTCTGCATCGCCCGTGCGCTGGCGGTGGATCCGAAGGTTCTCCTCATGGACGAACCGGCGAGCGCGCTGGATCCTCTCGCGACAGCAAAGATCGAGGAGTTGATTTACGAGCTGAAATCAAACTACACAATCGTGATCGTCACACACAACATGCAGCAGGCGGCGCGGGTCAGCGATGTGACCGCGTTCTTCTATCTCGGCGAGCTGATTGAGGTAGGCGAGACGAAGCGGATGTTCGTTTCGCCGATGAAGAAGCAGACGGAAGAGTACATCACAGGACGATTCGGGTAGCCTGCGTTTACCCCATTCCTCGGCTCAATAATAGTAGTCGCTCTACTCCCCCCGGGAATCCTCCGCGGACAGGAAATACACGGACCATTTGGCTATATTGCCATGTAGGCCATCGGGGATGACCCTCCTCGTCCACAATGAAATCTCTCGAGCAATCGTGTATGGGCCTGTACTTCAGACCTCTTGCGCTCCTGGTGGTGCTGTTCCTTGCCATGCCAGGCTCTTCCCCTTCAAGCGGATTCCTCCATACGTCCGGCAAAACCATCAGGGACGGAAGCGGGAAGGAGGTCCTCCTCCGGGGCATCGGACTGGGAGGATGGCTCGTGCCCGAAGGATATATGCTGCAGACATCCAGCTTTGCCAACTCCCCCACAGCCATACGCAAGGTCATCTCGGATCTCGTCGGCATTGCGCCAGCTGACGCATTCTTCCAAAGCTACAGGCAAAACTACGTGGCCAGCCGGGACATCGACTCCATTGCCGCGTGGGGATTCAATTCTATCCGCCTGCCCATGCACTACAACCTCCTCACGCCAAAGAATCAGCCCGGCGTCTACAGCGAGGAAGGTTTCGCCCAGATTGACAGCCTCCTCAACTGGTGCGAAGCCAACCAGCTGTACCTGATTCTGGACCTGCATTGCGCGCCGGGCGGTCAGAATGCGCTCAATATCAGCGACTACATAACAGGCGAACCCTCACTTTGGGAGAGCGCAAGCAATCAACAACGCGCGATCCGCGAGGTCGACACCAACCACATCGTCTTCATCGAAGGCAACGACTTCGCCACGGACTTCGAGGGCCTTACGCCGCCCTGGGATGACAATTTCGTCTACAGCTTCCACAAGTACTGGAATTCGAACGACGCTTCATCCATTTCCGGGTACATCGCATTGCGGGAGAACTACGACGTGCCGCTCTGGCTCGGTGAATCAGGGGAGAATGGAAACCACTGGTTTACCGAGTGCATTGCGTTGATGGAATCCAACTCGATCGGGTGGGCATGGTGGCCGCACAAGAAGATCGAGAGCGTCGCCGGTCCACTCTCAGCAAGAACATCGCCGGGTTATGATTACCTCCTGCGCTACTGGAGAAATGAAGTCTCCAGGCCGACCACCGCATTTGCCATTGATGCCCTGATGGCACAGGCGGAAAGTCTGAAGATCCAGCACTGTACCATGCATCGCGATGTGCTGGACGCGCTGCTGCGCTTGCCGGGGGACAACACCCGGCGTCCGTTCGCGACGAACACAATCCCCGGCATGATCTATGCATCCAACTACGATATGGGACGGAATGGCATCGCCTACAGGGATGCAGAGTTCCAGAACACGGGAAGCACAGACTGGAACATGGGGTGGTCGTACAGAAACGACGGCGTGGATATAGAACAGTGTTCTGACATCTATGCTAACGGCTTCGATGTGGGGTGGACCGCTGCGTCGGAATTCCTCACATATACCGTCAACGTCCTGGCAACGGGCACGTATGCAATCGGCCTGAGAGTAGCAGCGCCGCAATCCGGGGGAAGTGTGTTAATGCGCTGGGATGCAGGGGTCATGATGCCCGTCGTCGCCATACCGCAAACAGGCGGATGGCAGACCTGGACGACTGTCCCGCTCGGCCAATACGCGCTGACAGCCGGGACCCATGATTTCCGCATCGACATTCTGAGCGGCGGATTCAATATCGCCTCAACCACCTTCAGCACGGTAAATGCGGTTGATCAGGCAAACGCTGGAGTACCGCGGGTTTTCGAGTTAAGCCAGAACTATCCCAACCCTTTCAATCCATCGACAACCATACGATACGCGCTTCCCTACACTTCACATGTTCGCATTTCCGTCTTCAATATGCTCGGTCAGGAGGTGGCCCGGTTGGTCGACGAGGCCCGTGAAGCCGGCAATAACGAGGTGCAGTTCGAGGGCGGCAATTTGTCATCGGGATTGTACGTCTGCAGGATGCTGGCGGGGGGATTCACCGGCATTTTGACGATGGTGCTTTTGCGCTAGCGCTTGGGGCTGACCACTCCTCATAGCGGTGTGCAGATACGGCATCGGGAACAGCGTCGCACATCAAGCATACTCCGGTGACTCTTTAGGCGTGCATGCCGCAGACCCACCTGCCGCACGCAAGCGATGCCGGTCTTCCGCCTACGACCAGGCCCGCAGCACGCCAGACCGTGGTATGCCCGATGCTGTGCAGTGATGCAGTGCAATGATCCAATACAGTGATCCAGTTCAACGATTCAGCACGCCCCACCCCGAAGGCCTCCTGAGGAAAGCCGATCGGCAAAAAAGCCTATTTCTTCGGCGGCGGGACCTTCAATTTGTCCCCGGTCTCCCTTGCCACCATCCGCTTCCACTCTTCGCTGTAACCGGGCTGCTTGACAGCAGGATTGAGCTGGCCCGGCACTTTAGTCTTGATGTTGCCGTCCATGTACTTCACGAAGAGGTACCGGTACAACGCCTTCCATTCGGCGAACGTGGACTGCCCCATCGACGTGCAGAACTCGGTCAGGAACTGTACCGCCTTTTCCTTCCCGCTGTTCGTCAGCTCCAGGGCCGTGTTGTCGATGGCAGGAATTAGCGTAAGATATTTGGTTTCGAGCTCAGCCTGTTTTGCGCGGACTTCCGGACTGATGGCATTGAACCGGGTGTATGAGAAATTCGAGACCTGGTTGAAGATCCAGAAGGCTGCATCATCCGACCACTCCATCATAGATCCATTTCCCTCGGAGTACGCCGGGGGCGTCGCAGTGATGCTGCAGTACATCGGGGTGTAGACGGTGTGATATGTGTCGTCGACCCCGAACCAGAGCACGCCGCCAATATGATTCGGGAGCCAGGAGCGCGCCTGGGCGACGTACGAGAACGCTGTCTGCTGCGTGGAGATCGCCCGCTCATTCAGATACTCCACCGAGTCCACTTTCCACGTCATGGGACGCCAGCGATACGGGCACCCATACGGCCCCGCGCCGATGTCCTTTGACATGTCCAGATCAGTCCCCCCGAAATAATCCCGCATCAGTTCCATCACATCGTGAACGGAGAGCTTCCTGTCTGGCCGGATCCAGAGCGGCATCCGGTTGTGCAGATTCGTTCCCTTCGCATAGTCCAGATACTTCCCCATCGATCCATTCACACGGTTGAACACCGACCAGATCCGTGCTTCGCACGCCCGGGCAGCAGAGAAATCCAGCGGCGCATAGGCGTCAGAGAAGCTGAACTCCGAGTCCTTGCCCGAGGAATATCCTTTGGCTCTCGCAACGCTGATGACATCAGGCGCATAGTAGCAGTTCATCGTGTCTTTGAGAGGGAATGTCATGATGCGCGGGTGGTTCGCATGACCAGAGATTGCTCCATCCGGGATCCGCATCGCCACCCAGACCGCTCCCTTGGTGCCCGGACCCTTCCCGATCAGTTCCATGATCCAGACTTCGTTTGGATCGCTGATCGAAAACGATTCGCCTGAACTCCGGTAACCGTACTCTGCCACAAGGGCGCCGATGGTCTTGATGACCTCCCGGGCAGTCCTGGACCGTTGCAGCGCGAGGAACATGAGACTCCCGTAATCGATCACGCCTGCCGTGTCCACCAGTTCCGGACGGCCTCCGAACGTCGTCTCCCCCATCGAGACCTGGTGCTCGTTCGTGAATCCCACCACCGAGTATGTATGCGTGACCTGTTTCACCTTCCCGAGATAGGCCCCCGATCCGTAGTCGTGGATGTCAACGAACGTTCCCTCGGGATAGTCCGCGGCAGGATGGAAGTAGAGCCGTCCGTATCGAGTGTGCGAGTCGGCCGCATAGGTGATCATCGTCGAGCCGTCTTTGGACGCGCCCTTGCTAACGAGGATGTTGGTGCACGCCAGAACCTGTGCTGACACGAGGCCGGAAACCACAAAACCGGTTAAAGCGAGGCGAATACGCCAAAACGCCATAAACAATCCTTCTCTTTATGCGAACATGGAAGATGAATATACCCAAGTTGGGACAGAATCTCAATCAAAGACACCCGTGAAAAAGTGAAGATCGCACTTGCTATTGGGATTGAGGAATGTTATATTTTTTCAACATCAGCGTTCACCGTTGTCGGGGCTTTCGCGGTTCCGGGTAAACCGGAATATGGTTCGCTAGAGTTCGTAGTCC
>JAGDMK010000128.1 GCA_017860635.1 Bacteroidota bacterium | reverse complement strand
GCGGCGATTCGCATATCCCGGTCGGTCTTCAGGCACACAAGGTACCGGTTGACGCCCACCTGTCCCATCAGGGAGAAGACCAAAAGGCGGATGAGTCTGTCGGGATCAAGAACCAGGCCGAACTCTTTTCCCAGCTCGAACAGCGTGTTCAGCTCCTGAATCTTCCGGTCCAGCTTCCGGTTGACGAGTCCCAGTTCCTCGATGATGTGGCACTTCTCAATCGCTGTCGCCGCGATGCTGGCAAGTGAGCTGAGATAGGTCTCCTCCCGTTTCTGCAAGGGCTTCTTGTTCAGTCGTTTGCCGAACGCCAGTATGCCGATGGGGCGGTTCGAGCTGTGCAGGGGGATCAGGATGTGCGTGTTCTGTTCTCTGAAGAACTTCACCCACGGTGACCGGCGCGCATCCACGCGACCGGCATGTTCGATCGATTCGGGCAATTCAGGGATCTCCAGAAGTGTCCCGACGAGGCTCGAAGAAACGCCCTTCGTCATTTCAACGCAGTACTTCCCATCGGGATGCGCAAGCAGGACAAGCGCCCTGGCCGAAAGGAGTTTGCCCATCAGGGTGAGCAGGATGTGGCCGAGGATGAACCGGAGGTCAAGAGAAGCGTTGATGAGTGTGCTGAACTCAAACAGAGCGGCGTGTTCGAAGTGGCTTTCGTACGATGGATCGGGTCGTCGCATGTCAGCGATGCAGATACTTGGTCAGGCGTACCTCATTCCGTTTCCCCGGATTGATTTCGTACTCTACCTTGTCCATGAGGCTCTTCATCAGAAACACGCCCAGACCGCCCTTGCGGTAGTGCGAGAAGTAGTCCTTCATGTCCGGCGCATGGAGGCGTGACGGGTCGAAGCCCGAGCCGGTATCCCGGATCGTGACTTCAAAGGTCCCGTTTTTGCGTTTTACGGTGACGGTGATGTCCCGGTTGGGGTCGAACCGGTAGGCGTGCTTGATCACATTGGTGCACGCCTCGTCAACTGCCAGCGCGATTTTGCTCACGTCCTCATCCGTGAACCCGAATGACCGCGCCTCGTCCGAGATGAATTCCCGGACGGCAATGAGTCGTTCAGTACGGCTCTCAATATGGAGTGTACGGGACGTCACGGCTATCTGGCCGACCCGGCAAACTTGTTGAAGGCTTCCTGTTCGTCCTTCGTGATCTCGTACAAGAGAGGGAACCCGAGGAGGTCGAAGACATTATAGACCTTGGCGGACATATTGGAGAGCTTGATGTCGCCCTTGTTCTTCCGCACATCCTCAATGTAGGCCATGAACACACCCAGGCCTGCACTGCTGATGTACGACAGGTCTCTGCAATTGATGATGATGTTATAGCGTTGAGCGTTCAGAAGAGACTGGAAGGCCTCTTCGAGCTTTGGCGCGGTGTGCGCATCCAGGTACCCTTTGAGCTCGAGCACCTGGACGTTCTCGCGTTCTCGTTGCGCTATCGTGAAATCACTCATACCATCGTCCTCCCGTAAACAACAAGGTAGTCACCTGCTATGCCGTCAACCCAAGCCACTTCACAACCACTAGCGTCATATCATCATGAGGGGACTCGTTCTCGATGAACGCGTCGACGGCACGCAGGATATCTTCCTTCATGCGAGCAGCCGACTTGCCGTCTGCAAGTCCGGCAGCAGCACGCAGACGCTCGTACCCGAATTCATCACTATTCCTGTGGGCTTCAGTCACCCCATCAGTATAGAACACACACGCATCCCCGGGTGCAAGCTGGAGCGTATGTTCCTCAATAGTGTCGGAAAAGAAGTCGTCCTCTGCAAGTCCCAGACCCATGCCGTCGGGCCGGAGATATGCGCTGTCCGATCGTCCCACGTGCAGGAGCGGACAGTGTCCGGCCCGTGCGATCTGAAACCTGCCCGTGCGCACATCCAGAATGCCGTACAGCAGACTGACGAAGGAGTGTTTGTCGATGGATGCGGACAGCACCGCATTGGCACGTACCATGAAGTCCCGGGGCGAGGCATAGAGTGCGCTCAGGGACTGGAAGATCCCTTTCACTTCCGACATGTAGAATGCGGCGGGGATGCCCTTCCCGGACACATCGCCGACAATGACCCCGATCGTGGTCTCCGAGAGCTCTACAAAGTCATAATAGTCGCCCCCCACCTCAAAGGCCGGCGTGGAGATGGCATCGATATCCACGCCGCGAACCGCCGGCAGCCCCTGAGGAAGCAGCTTCCGCTGCATCTCCTGGGCGAGCGTCATCTCCTGAACGAGCCGTTCGCGTTCAATGGATTTCTTGATGAGCCGCGAGTTCTCAATGGCTACCGTCGCCTGATCGGCGAACGTGGAGAGCAGTTCCACATCATCCTTCACGAATCCGTACTCTGACTCCTTCGTTGCATAGAGGAATCCGATGGGGCCGACATGGGAGACCAGCGGGACGATGACCAGTGAACCCGGGCGGGGGACGCCTTTGGGACCCCCGGCGAACCGTGGATCTTTCGCCACAGCGTCGACAACGATCGGCTTGCGGTCGCGATATACCGCCGAGCGCAAATACTGGAGACCTGTACCCAGGAGATCCTCGATCTCGCCGCGGGTGATGTTCTTCATGCCGACGATCTGCGTGTGCCATGCAGGAAGCAGATCGCTTTCCTAGCGTCATGCTGGTCACCGATTCGGTCAGTTTCTCGAAGTCAAACACCTGCGTGACCAGCTTGCTGAGCGTGTGGATCGATGCCACTTCCGAGCGCTTGCGGTCAAAGGCCCCTGCCGTCGGCAGATGAAAGAGCGTGGTGGCGAAGACCATTCCGCAGAAGAGATTGCCGAACCAGATCGAGAGTGACACGGCCTCCTGAACGGGGCGCGAGTAGTACAACAGCCCGCGTGAGAGGAGATCGTTCTGGCTCAGCAGGATATTCCCGACGGTGAACAGAAGAAAGAGAAAGAACGAGAAGACCAGCGTGAGGATCTTCTCCCGTTTCGTCTGGTAGACGATCCAGGGCATCCTGAACGCATTGACCACCGCCATGACGAGTGTGAGTCCGTACAGCACGGATGTCACCGTGCTGGATTCCAGGGGGCGGATGAGCAGAGACGACACGGCAGTGGCCAGCAACAGGACGATGAAAATCTGGAAATTCCGGACGGTCGACTTTTTCTGGTACATAAGCACCAGATCGTGGAGGAACCGGAGCGTGACCATGGCAAAGATACCGGCCAGGAGGCCGAAGAGGGACGACAGGAACAGGCTTGCATAGTCCAGCGGACGGAGCGTGAACTCCTTGGCGTCAAAACCGTCGGCCGGGAGGAAGCCCATGAGGCCGGCACCGATCATGAACACCGCGGCGATGAACAGGAAGACGCCCAGCCGCCTGGCGGGATTGACGGCGTGGCTCGGGACGGATGCCTGCAGCGTGAGGAATATCAGGAAGAATGCTCCGGCGGCGGCCAGTTCCCTCAGGAACATCAGGCCGCCCATATCCATTTCCACGTTCATCCGGATGATATCCACCGCGAACTTGACGAGGAAAAGGAGAAACGACCCGCTCAAATACAGAAATCGCCGGAATTTCAACATCCTCAGACCTTTATGTGAAGCCAGGTGCCTTTCCTATACTTCAGGTAGATCCAGATGCTGTACACAATGATGTAAGCAGGCAACGCCAGCCAGGCTCCGACGATGCCGTATCCCAGGATCACTCCCAGGACATAGCAGGTGGGCAGGAAGATCACCCAGTGCGTCAGCACTTCCACCCACATGACGAACATCGTTGCCCCTGCCGCCTGGAGCGCATGCGCCAGGACGATGCCCGGGGCATAGAACATCTGTGCCGCGCCCGCGATCTGAAGCAACGGACGGGCCACCGCTGCAACATCCGGATTGTTCGTGATAACGCTGATCACGGCGTCCGGAAACACCATGAACACACACCCGAGGGCGATCGTATAGTATGTCGCAAGCCTCGATGCTTCAAGGCCATAGCGCCGGGCGAGGTCAAGTTGCCCTTTTCCCATGCTCTGTCCCACGAGCGTCTGTGCGCCGGTGCCAAATCCGAAGCAGGGGAGGAACGACAGGAAGAGGGCAGAAATCACGACCTGTGTCGCCGCCTGTTCAGTCGTCCCCACATACCCTGCAATGGCAGCAAACACGAGAAAACCGAGCAGGATCAGGATATTCTGAAACGAAACAGGTATCGAAATCTTCACAATCTGGCGCAAAAGATCGCTACGGATGCGCAGCTTCGAGTAGTACTTGTACGTTTTTCGATATCCGGGCGTAAAAGTTGCAGCCACGAAGTAGAGAAGTCCCAGGATGTTCGAAAGAGCGACGGCGAGTCCTGCTCCGGGGAGCCCCATCCGAGGAGCGCCGAAATTGCCGAAGATGAGAATGTAGTTGAAGATGATGTTGGAGAAGTTGATGACAATGGCTGAATACATGAAGACTTTGGTGTGCCCGATGCCGTTGAAGAAACCTCGGTAGGAGACGACGAACAGAAAGATGCCGATCCCGATGAAACGCCATTCCATGTAGCCCGCGCCCTCGTCTGCAACATCCGGGTCGGCCGCAAAGAAATTGATGAAATCATGGGAAAAGATGTAGCCCGGCACGCTGATAAGGATGCCGAGAATCAACGAGAGGAGAAGCGAGTTGTTCAGGACTTCACCGGCGCCGGGAAAGTCCCGTTCACCGGTCCGTCGCGCAACCAGCACATGAGTCCCTGTCGCCAGGCTGGAGAAGGCGCTGGTGAGTGCCCAGGCGGCGAGGGACGCAAGCGCCATGGCGGCCAGCGCGACTTTTGTGTTCTCAAGACGCCCCACCATGGCGGTCTCGGCCACCGAGACGACCATCTGCGACGAGAGGCCGGCGACGGCCGGGGTGGCGATCTTCAGAACCGAGCGGGTCAGCGCCTTTTCAGGGAGAAGTCCCATGCACTCCTGCCTTGATCCACGCGCAATGCTCGTTAACCGGGTCTATAGCGAGAGCTGGGAGATATATCGCTCCGCTTCCCGCCCGTAGGTTGTCGTGGGATAGTTCTTTTTGAGACGCTTCAGGATATCCAGCGCACGCTCTTTATCACCAGCCTGTGCAAGATTTCGTGCGGCATTGTAGAGGTACTCGGCAATGGTCCCCTCTGTGGGTTCCTTGGCCGCAGCACGTTCAAAGAAGGTCCCTGCCGCGTCGTGGTGCCCGAGCGCCTCATGGCATGCAGCAATGCCTGCGAGACGAGATGCCTCCAGGACAGCATCCGACATGCTGCACGATTCAAACTCTTGAAGGGCCTCGGTGTATTTCCCGAGCTGGTAGTAGGCGTCTGCGAGGTAGAACTGCGCAAGCTCTCCATTCGTCGAGTTGCCGTACTCGTCCACGATGGTTTTCAGACCCACAAGATTCCGCTCGGGAACCCCGTCCACGGCCTGCTGGTACTGCCCGTTGTCATACAACGGATGGATCGCCGAAAGCGCCGTGGCAGCGCGTTCGTTGTTGTCCGCCTGGTTCTTGAAGTACACAACCAGTGCGATAATGACGACGGCAAACGCAGTGATGCCGATGCTGATCTGCCTCTTGTATGTGTTGTAGAAGGTCGTCAGCTTCATGTACGACGTGATGAGCGTATCCTGTTTCAGTTCACGCTTGGAGATCTTCTTTTTGGGTCTGAGCATGGGGATCCATTCAGTAAGTGCTGCAGAAAGAGGGTATGCTGTGCGCCTGTCGGGAGTCGAACCCGAAACCTTTGGCTCCGGAGGCCAACACTCTATCCAATTGAGCTACAGGCGCATTTCCAATGCAAAGCGAAACCCGCCAACCGTCAAGCAGAACGCGAGTTACGGCGATCATACGGTGATAATGAAGGTAAGCAAACAGCCATCGAATTGCAAGGGACCCGTTGGGGTAGAGGACCTCATGTGAGGCATTCAGGGGACCATGTTGGAGTAGAAGCTCATGTGAGGCAATCAGGAGGCTTCAGGGGACATGCCTTCTCATAGGAACCTGCTTCTCCACCCCGGATCAGCCAGCCTGGGTATCGATCACCCCGGGATCAACCGCACGCAATCGCCCTTCACTGATAACGCCCCTCCGAAGGATCCGGGGTATAGGGCCGGAGACATCCAGCACGGTAGAGGGCTGGGACGGTGGGAGTGTACCGCCATCCAGGAACAGATCCACTCCCTTGGGTATGGCGCGCCGGATCTCAGCAACGCTGTGCAAGGGCGGCTGGCCCGAGATGTTCGCGCTGGAAGAGGTCAGCGGACAACCTGCGAGTTCGAGCAGACGAAGGCAGACGGGGCTCGAAGGAATGCGCACGCCGATGGTACCGGTTCCCCGGGAGAGCAGATCGGGAACCTGTTTCGAAGCTCTGAAAACCAGGGTCAGCGGCCCGGGCCAGAAGGCGTCGATAAAGCGCTGTGCCACAGGAGTGATCTCATCTGTCAGCGAATGCAGCTGTTCCTGCGACCGCGCAATCACCAGGATCGGCTTCTGGTCCGTCCTGTATTTCAGAGCACGGACTTTCGCAATTGCCGATCCGTCCCAGGCATTTGCGCCGATGCCGTACAGAGTCTCCGTCGGATAAACGATGACTCCTCCTGCCTGTATCACCTCGGCCGCCAGCACAAGAGGCTTGTCTTCCGGTTTCGCAAGAGAGACAGCCATGGTCAGGGCCATTTAGTTCTCCGCACGATATTGTGAGAGAAATTCGCCTATGGGTGCGAGCAGACTCGCAGGTGTGAGATCGCGCATGCAGACAAATGTACCGATGGGGCACTCCTGCCCGCCGTGTATCCCGCACGGCCGGCAGGCAAGCCCCTGGAGCTCAAAGACACGGTCCCGAGGGCCAAGCGGGGCGAAGCCGAACGACGGGACGGTCGCCCCGAACAGGGCAAACACCGGTGTTCCAACCGCACCGGCCAGGTGCATGGGCGCGCTGTCGTTACTCACGAGCAGCGCACAACGGCGCAGGAGCTCGGCCGACTGCACGAGGCTCAGGCGTCCGGCAGCATTCAGGATGGCAGCACCTTCGCCGCATCCTTCCGCAATCCGGGCGCAGAGTGCTGCATCATCCGCTCCACCGACCAGAACCACTGGCACGCCGTCATGAAGAAGCGCACGTGCCACGGCGAGGAAGTGTTCTTCCGGCCAGCGTTTGGTGAACCATACTGATCCCGGCGCCAGTGCCACCATCGGCCGATGAGAGTCCACCCCCCGTTGCGCCCGGAATTCGCCAAGCAATCCGTCGACGACGCCAACATCTCCACGGGCAGGATACAGCCGGGGAAGAACCCGATCCCGCACGGTGATGCTGAGCGGGCCTAGCAATGAAAGATTTCGTTCTATCTCGTGTGCGTCGGGATTGTACGCGACTACGTCGCTGAACAACATCTTCCCCGCACTCTTCGAGAACCCTATTCGGCGTGGAATCCGCGCGCACCAGACCGCCAGCGAACTGCGAGCAGACCGGTGGGGAACCAGGGCAACCTGGCACTGAAGGGCAGAGAGCGTGCGAACGAGCCTGACGAATCCACCCAATCCCCGGTCGGCGCCGCGCTTGTCATACTCGATCACCTCATCAATCGCCGGATGGTTCCGGAGAACTGCCGCAGCGGCAGGAATCGCTGCAAACAGGATATGCGCGTCAGGCCACGTTTCGCGAATGACCTGCGCCACCGGCAGAGTCAGGATGATATCTCCGGGAAACGCCGTGTGGAAAATCAGGATGCGGGAATGTGCCGTCATACACCTTCCTCTGCATCCTGCTCCACCTGCTGCTTCTGCTCATACTCCGGCGTATGCTTCCACCGCTTGTGCATCCAGAGCCAGTGATCGGGGCGCATGCGGATGCACCGTTCGACGACGGCCGTGTGGCGCTTCGTGAGCTCCAGAATTTGAGCCTCCCTATCTCCGGTGAGTCCGGTGGAATCGACGGACTCGAAGACGGCATCGTACGTGCCGTCCTCCCTGCGCAGAAGAACCGTCACGATGATCGGCGCACCTGAACGGAGGGCGAACGCTGCGGCTCCCCGATGGGTTGCAGATGGTCTGCCAAAGAACGGGATGAACACGGACTCCCGCGGTCCGCTCTGATCCCCCAGAATGAGGACAACCTTCCCTTCCTGCAGTCCCTTCAGCACTTCACGGACAGACGGACCCATGGGGACAGTCTGCACGTCGAACCGGCGCCGGCGGCTGTCGATCATGGCATCGATCCGTTCATTGCGCTGCCGCTGGACGATTGCCACCCATGGAACCGGAACATGGAGTTTCAATCCTGTCAGGAGAAGCTCCCACGATCCGAAGTGAGCGGAGATCAGAATCAGGCCATGCCCGCGGGAGAGCGCTTCGTGCACGAGCTCGGGATTCCGGGGGTGGACTTTCGCCTTGAGCGTGTCGGCGCGCTGTCCCCCCGCCCAGAGCATCTCGACGATCGCTCTTCCGTAGTTCGCATATGCGCCGCGGGCTATCCCCAGGCGCACATCATCGCTCATCTCAGGAAAGGCGTGCGCGAGATTGTCGAGCGTCACCGCTCGCCGGTACCGCGTCAGGTACAGTACGGCAAGACCGAGCGTAGTTCCGAGCGCACCCGCTACGGAGTACGGCAGCCGCGTCACGATTGCAGCGAGAACCCGGAACGCAGCGTATTCGAGGAACGGGATCACTCCCCCTGCTCAGCGAGTAATGCCGACCCGATCCCAGTTCTCGTCGTGTAGCTCATTGCGATGCGTGGAATGGACAAGCTCATAGTCACTGGCGGAATTGCGCAGCACAAAGACAAAGGCCACGCCGCCCTGGATGTTGTTGTATGACCAGATTTCGTACGGGCGTGTTTCTGTCTCGTTGGGATGGCGCTCCACATCGTCCGGCTGCCCGTACATGATCACCACCCGCCCGCGATCGGTCCGGTAACCTTCACGCGAGAGCACCCGAAAGTTCGTATTTGCGTACGCAACACGCGCCAGGTATTCCTCCCTCTCACCGGGGGCTCTGTGCCGCCAGAAGTCGGACATAAACTTGCGCTTTGCCTCCACTCCCTTCAGCGCCCCGTACTGCGTCTTCTCGTCATCCAAGGCGGCGTAGCGCGCCCACTGGAACTCACGGTCCAGTTCGAC
Source organism: Bacteroidota bacterium (assembly GCA_017860635.1). GTDB lineage: Bacteria > Bacteroidota > Ignavibacteria > UBA10030 > UBA6906 > JAGDMK01. The sequence goes on along the minus strand of JAGDMK010000128.1, from coordinate 2,187 downwards.
TTCATCCATTCCCATATACTGTGGCAGAGGCAGGCTGGATGCTGCCGAGAGGAGCGAGGAATCCACGCCGAGTGTGGGATTGAAGACAAACAGTTTCCGTCCGGATGAGCTGACAGGCTTCCCCTCGGCCCCGAGCAGCGAGAGCACGAGCGAATAGGTGCCGGTGCGGAGATTCTTCACGGGGAACTGATCGATGATCACGCTCGACTCTCCTGCCCGCTTTCTCGGGCGCTCCCGGGAGATGATCTCCTTTCCCACTGCGTCGTACAGGTTGGTCCGCACGACAAAGTCCGACGTGTCCGCATTCGCGAGCAGATTGTACGCTTCGACATAATAGAAACACTTCTGTTCTTCGCCGAACATGCCACCGACGTTGGGGACAACATCGAGAGTATTCTTGTAGAAGATCCCTCCCTTGGTTCCCTGACGGATGACGGTAGCAAGTTCCACGTCGCTGAGCACCGGTTCCTTCGTGGAAAGCAGGCGTATCGGCAAACGGACGGCGACGCTGTCGCGCCGGTTGGCATCGTAACGGTCACGCGCCAGAAGGGTCAGCACATAGTCGCCGGCCTCCAGCTGGAGTCTGTACAGACCGACAAGATTCATGCCTTGGGAAAATGCCGAGGTGTCGCGCACTGAGTGCGGGACCAGCCACCGGTCCGCATGCACGAGGGAGTCCTTGAGGGCGATGGTCACCGTCATGTCAGCTGCAGCGGTGAGGCCGGCAGAATCCGGCTTGTAAGTCAGCGTCCGCTCGCCAAAGGCATATGCAATTTCAACCAGCATATTCTGATCATCTCCTCCGCGGAAACGATAGACTTCGGCCGTGAGAGCGAGTCGATCCGAAGGGGTGATCAGCTGCGCTGTTAAGGGCGCAGATAGACATACGAGCACGATAGCCACGATGCCACAACGGGACAGAAGTCGCATGGATGCTCCTACACAGAAAGAGAGTGAAACATGACGGTGTCCGTCCACCGGGCACCGATGGCGTGATACGGATCCGGGCAGGCGTTCCTACTCGCCGAGAACCTTCACAACAACGCGCTTGCGCCGTCTCCCGTCAAATTCGGCATAGTATACCTGCTGCCAGGGTCCGAGATCGAGCGCTCCCTTCGTAATCGGGACGATCACTTCGTGGTGCACCAACAGGCTTTTCAGATGTGCATCACCGTTGGTTTCGCCTGTCCGGTGATGGCGGTACTCCTGCCTGAACGGGGCAAGCTGTTCCAGCCACTCATCGATGTCCTCAATCAGACCGTCTTCGGCATCGTTGACGTAGACCCCGGCGGTGATGTGCATCGCCGACACCAGGACCATGCCTTCGTTGACACCGCTCTTGTGCACGATGTCCTGCACCTGGGTCGTGATGTTGATGTACTCCCGCTTGGTGCGAGTGTTGAACCAGAGATATTCGGTTGCGGATGTCATGCCTGACCCAGCAATGCCTTCAGCTTGCGTATCGCTTCCTGAGGCTGGAACGGCTTTGGCAGGAAATCATCAGCTCCTGCTTTGATCACCATTTCCCGGACAGTGTTCCCGCCCATGCCGCTCGTTCCGACGATTTTCACCGAAGGATTGAGCTTCCTGGCCTGATTGATGAGATCCACCCCGGCGAGTTTCGGAAGATTCAGATCGGTAATCAACAAACCGATGTCGCCCGCATGGGCCTTCATCAACTCCAACCCCTGCTTGCCGTCATCAGCTTGATGGACCACAAATCCTTCAATTTCCAGCAGCATTGCGAACAGTTTGCGCAGCTCCTGTTCGTCTTCGACAATCAACACACTCCCGCTCTTCGGCGTGGACATCGTCCGCTCCCGCATTTAGTCGATCCTCATTAATATACCCACCGCATGGTTTAACTGCAACTCAGTCATGGCCTTTGGACGACAGTCTTCGGACAACAGCCCGTGCAAACACAGCCAGTGCAGACACAGCCTTTGCACACGTAGCCTTTGCACGGTCATTTGGATACCGCGGGGACGTTTTGTATATTTTTGCATGGCGCGTTTGGATTTGATACTTCTGCTCACCGTTGGTTTCATCTCGATTCTTGCGCTTGCCACTGCTGTCTGGTGCTTCCGAAAAGCACTCTCCGTCGCCCACAAGAAGGACGGGGACCTCCGCATGTTTTTCTGGGCCGTCGGGATGTTTCTCGCTCTCGTGGTGTCCGGATTGAGCGCG
>JAGDMK010000340.1 GCA_017860635.1 Bacteroidota bacterium | reverse complement strand
GTCTTGTCCCCCTGCGAACGGTCACTGCGGAGCCAGTGGCCCGTCAGCACGCCGAGAAGCGTCGTAGCGATAGCAGGGATTGTGCTCAGGATACCCTCCGGGTCAAAGCCGGGGACCGGCGCTCCTCTCCACGTGTGTCCGGCAAGGAGTTGTGAATCGATGTACCAGCAGAGGTTTCCTGTCGGCTCAAGAATCCCGGTCCCGAAGCCCGGCACCGGAATGAGTTTGACCATAAGCCAGTACGAGACCAGCAGTCCGATGACCCATCCGATCTGTCCCTTGACGCCGGTATACATGAAGATGATGCTTGCGATGAGGTAGCAGATCGCGATCCGCTGAAGCACGCCGGGGATCCGTATGGTGGCCCATGAGAAGTCGTGCGTAGAGACCAGTCCGAACGGGAACCCGTTCAGAAAGAGTCCAAGGCCGAAAATGATCAGTGCTCTCCGGAACACGTGGAGGAGTAATTGCGATTTGTCGGCTCCTTCCTCCACGCGGCGGGCGAACGAGAGGGTCATGGCGACCCCGACTATCCAGAGGAAGAAGGGGAAGATAAAATCGGTGAATGTCCAGCCATGCCAGGCAGCATGGCGGAGCTGGGGATAGATAGCGTTCCACGTGCCGGGATTGTTGACCAGGATCATGCCGGCAATCGTCGCGCCGCGGAATGCATCGAGCGAGATCAGTCGTTGCTTGGACGAGGCCATGGTGTTCCTTCCGTTGTTCCCACTCAAGAGTGAAACCGGGGCTCATGCGCTGCGGCATAGCCCCGGCACTGCATATCCTCATCGCAATGTCGAACAACCGAAACTGTACGGGCAGCGTGTCCCCAAGCCTCTCATCCGCCGGAGGGGCAAGGGCAAACCGGCCGCCTACTTCAGCGGCACCACACCGATGCCGGGTCTGTCCGGCAGGGTCACTTTGCCATCCACGATCGTTGCTCCGCTGAAGAGATCGTTCTTGATGAGCACTGCGCCATCCAGGTCAGCCCAGTCGACGAGCGGTGACAGCTGCGCCGCTGCGGAGATTGCACATGATGTCTCGGTCATGCACCCCAGCATCACCTTCATATCCAGAGCGCGGGCCAGCGTGATCATCTTGTACGCCTCGCGCATGCCGGTGCACTTCATCAGCTTCACATTGATGCCGTCATAGACGCCCCATGCTTTCCGGACATCGGGCAGGCGCTGGACGCTTTCATCGCCGATGATCGGGAGCGGACTCTTCTCGCGGAGCCAGGCGATGTCATCGATCTGCTCCTTCGGCATCGGCTGTTCCACGAACATGATGTTCTTCGTGGCCAGCCACTCCACCATCTCGAGCGCAACCGTTTTGTCCTTCCATCCCTGATTGACGTCGACACAGACCGGCGTATCGGTGACTTCACGGATGGTTTCGATCATCATCTTGTCCGTGTCGCGTCCGAGTTTGACCTTCAGCACCTTGTAGATGCCGGCCTCTTTGGTCTTCTGACGGACTACCTCTTTCGTGTCGATGCCGATGGTGAACGACGTCACCGGCGTCTTCGCCGGGTCGAGGCCCCAGATGCGGTACCACGGCTGACCCATCTTTTTCCCCACCCAGTCATGGAGAGCGATATCCACTGCTGCCTTGGCGGCGGGATTGCCCGGCATGATCTGATCGATGGCTCTGAGCACATCTTCCAGCTGGAATGGATCGGGGAAGGCCGAGAGATCGACCTTTTCCAGGAAGGCGCGTGCCGAGTCCTGAGATTCGCCAAGGTAGGGCGGCATGGAAGCCTCGCCGTACCCCGTGATCCCGTCTTTCTCCACCTGTACCATCATGTCAGGTGTGGTTGTGCGGGAACTGGTGGCAATGGTGAAGGTATGCTTCAGCTCAAGGGTGTATGGATAAAAGTGGAGTTTCATGTCATTGACCGGGATAGTGAATGGTGATGCACTGGCACACGAGCCGAAAGCCACCGCCGCTCCGGTGAGCGAGAGAAACCGGAGGAAATCGCGGCGGGTAGCAGCGAACTCCAACCGTTCTGAAGGGTCAGTGAGGATCCGATCCAGCGATGGCGGCGATTGCAGCGGACGCTGCTGCCGCGCATCGTCTCCATCGATGGAAGGGAGGCCGGCGTTGCCGGCGCGGAAAGATGTGCGCCGGGGATGCGCGGAATGGGCCCATCTTCCGTGGCTATTCATGAGGCGATCCGTAGTATGGCAGGTCTTTCAGCCGTTTCACGCCTGCTGACTCCCCCACACCGATAATGCGTTTTGCGCGCAGGAAGCCATCGTCGCGGTCTTTGCTGTAGTCCGTGTCGGCGGGAGAAAGGCTGTTGATGCGTACATCGGCCGAGGCGTGGATGAAGTGCTTCCCCCCGAGGGAGATCGCAACGTGGGTGACGCGTTCTTTGTGACCGGGTCTTTCGCGGGATCCGAAAAACAACAGATCCCCCGGTTTCAGATCGATGCCGCCCGTCGTGTCCACGAGTTCGCCCACATGCACCTGCTGGCTTGCGTCACGGGGGAGAAGAACGCCGTTCAGGAAATACACCGTCTTCGTGAAGCCGGAGCAGTCCATCCCTTTTGCCGATGTGCCACCCCAGAAGTAAGGGATGCCCATAAACCGCTTCGCCGTTGCCACGATGGTCTCCGGCGTATCCTTCACCTTGTCCAGCCACGCCGCATACGGTGCGCCCATCTCCCGTGGGAGAAACGCGGTGCGGCCGTCGGGATACTCAACTTCGTAGAATCCTCCACTCTGCCCCTTCAACGCAAGCAGTGCGCCGGCAACAACATCGCTGACCGTCTGCGAGGTCTTCTCCGGGCGTTGATGTGTAAACGTCAGCTCGGTGGTCACAATGATTTTCGGTTTATCCGACCAGGCCTTCATCTCTTCCGGTGTCATCATCACGATGTGGCCAGAGGTCCATCCGAGATACGCATCGGGAGTCTGGACATAGTACCAGCCGCGTCTCTTCTTGAGTATCTGCAGAGGAGTGCCGAGAATCGCCTGCGTTCCCATCTCCGCTGCATGGCCGGGCTTGGTACGGATATTTGCGACGCTGACGCTGACGATCCCCGCCGTCTTCGTGCCAAGTGCAGAGTCAGGCAGGGCAATGATGCTGTCTTCGAGGGTGACCGATGTCCGTTCGCGGAGAAATGCAAAGAGGTCGGCCTTCATGGCCGGAGAGTGGACCTCACCTTTGAGCGTGACAACCTGCCCGTGTTGTTCCGGCTTGACATCGAAGACCGC
>JAGDMK010000339.1 GCA_017860635.1 Bacteroidota bacterium | reverse complement strand
TGTGGATGTCGATTACGACCTGTCGCATGTGATGTTCATTACGACGGCAAACGTCCGGTATGCCATTCCCCTTCCGCTGCAGGACCGGATGGAGATCATTGAGCTGCCGGGTTACCTGCATCATGACAAGGTGGAGATCGCGCGCCGCCACATCATCCCGAAGCAATTGAAAGAGCACGGACTTGAAGGCAGGCACGTGGAGTTCGAGGATGCGGCGATCGCCAAGATCATCACCGACTACACACGGGAAGCAGGCGTACGGAACCTGGAACGCGAGATCGCTTCCGTGTGCCGCAAAGTCGCCCGGGAGATAGTGACATCACGGCAGGAGAAGAAGGGAAAATCGAAGAAGGCGAAGGCGGCCGGGACGTTTACCGTTACACCCGAGCGTGTTGAAAAGTACCTGGGCGTGCCCCGGTTCCGCAGCAGGAAAAAGAGCAGCGAGCATCGTGTCGGCTCGGTGACCGGTCTGGCCTGGACAAGCGTCGGCGGCGACATCCTCAACGTGGATGTCAGCGTCATGCGCGGTCATGAAAAACTCACGCTCACGGGCCAGCTGGGCGACGTCATGAAAGAGTCAGCGCAGGCCGCATTGAGTTATCTCCGGTCCCACGCACGGGCGCTCGGACTCTCTCCGACATTCTTCAAAGGACAGGAGATCCACGTGCATCTTCCCGAGGGGGCGATTCCCAAAGACGGCCCATCGGCAGGGATCACGATGGCCCTGGCCATGTATTCGGCCATCAGTGGCAAACCGGCGCGCAGTGACGTGGCCATGACAGGTGAAATCACGCTGCGCGGCGAAGTGCTGAGCATCGGCGGACTGAACGAGAAGCTGCTGGCGGCCCAGCGGAGCGGCATCACCACCGTGCTGCTCCCTCAGGAAAACATGAAGGACCTTTCCGAGATTCCGGCGAAGGTAAAAGAAGGGCTCAAACTTATCCCCATCAGCCGGATAGAAGAAGCCCTCACCCACGTATTCCCAAAATCTCCGGCGCCGGCGCGGCGGAGCTCACGGTCAACTCAATCCGCTCATGAGTGAGTACATCGTCACCGCCAGAAAATGGCGGCCCATGAAGTTCGAAGATGTTGCCGGTCAGGATCATGTGACGCGGACGCTGCGGAATGCGCTTTCGTCTTCCCGGCTCGCGCACGCGTATCTGTTCAGCGGACCCCGCGGCGTCGGGAAGACCACCACCGCCCGTCTTCTGGCCAAAGCGGTGAACTGCGCGAATCCGCAGAACGCCAATCCGGACAACGCGTGTGAGCAATGCATCGAGATTACCGAAGGCCGGAGTTTCGATGTGCAGGAAATCGACGGCGCCTCCAACCGCGGTGTGGAGGAAATCCGCAACCTGCGCGACGCGGTACGGTATCCTCCCGTCAAATGTGCATACAAGGTCTATATCATCGATGAAGTGCACATGCTGACGAAGGAGGCGTTCAATGCACTGCTGAAGACACTGGAAGAGCCTCCGCCGCATATTCTGTTCATCTTTGCCACCACCGAGCTTTCCAAAGTCCCGGCCACGATTCTTTCGCGCTGCCAGCGCTTTGAGTTCCGGAGGATTTCCCATGCGCACATCATGGAGAACCTGCGGACCATCGCGCGGATGGAGGGATTGCATGTGGAGGAGGATGCGCTCTCTCTCATTGCCCGGAGGGGCGACGGATCGCTGCGCGATGCACAGAGCCTGTTTGACCAGGTGATAGCACTCTGCGGGTCGGATGTCACGCTCGCCGGCATGCAGGAAGCACTGAACATTGTCGGGGTGGAGGTGTATTTCCGCGTGACCGATCTGATGGAGCGTCAGGATGCGCAGGGAGCCCTGCTGCTTGTGGATGAGATCATGATAGGCGGGTATGACCTGCGGGAATTTCTTTCGGGGCTCATGGAACACTTCCGGAACCTCCTCGTTGCACGGGTAATTGGTGCGCCGGATCTGATTGAAACATCTGATGTCTATCGCACACGATACGGAGAAACGGCGCAGCGTTTTTCCGTGAGCGATCTTCTGCGCGCGCAGCGCCTGGTGCACGGGACAGATCAGGCCCTGCGATACACCGCACAGCCGCGTTTCCGGCTGGAGGCGGATCTGGTGCAGCTTGTCACCATGCCGCAGGCGGTGGATCTGGCAGGACTTATTGATGGCATCGAAGAGCTGAAGAAGAAGGGAATACAGGAGAGGCCGGCTGCGGCAATGCGCCAGCCACCGGGATCCACAGGTTCTCCGAAACCACAGGCCCCGGTTCATCCGGCAGCCCCATTCCCCGGTTCCGCAACAGGATTATCCTCAGGCTCTCCTGCGGCATCATCCTCGGGTTCTCCGGCGGCATCGTTCCCGGGTTCTGCGGCAGGGACGTTCCCGAATCCATCATTGAATGCTTCAGCAGGGCCCTCCCCCGACGCTCCCCCGCCAGCAACTTCGTTTTCTGACCGGACTACACCTGGCACTCCTCAGCCTCTGCCTCCCGCATGGTCCCGGCGTTCATCCTCACCGGCGCCGGCTACTGCTCCGCAGCCGGATATGCCGTCGAGTCCCGCAGGCAAAGGGCCCAATGAAGATGAAGTCCGCTCCCGCTGGGCTGAATATGTTGCTGAAGTCTCACATCAGAAAATCTCCGTCGGTGCTGTTCTCGGTGCTACGACATTCCTCGGTATTCTGCGGGGCGTAGTGCGTGTCGGTTGCGCCGATGAATTCCAGGCGTCCACGGTGCAGCGGAACAGGGAAGTGCTGATGGAGATATTCCTCCGTGTGTTTGGCGTCCGCGCTCCCATTCAGGCTGAAGTGCAGAACACAGGAGGAGAATCAGCACAGGGAACGCACCCCCCCGCACCTTCCGAGGAACATCCCGTGGTTCAGGCCCTGCGGCGCGAACTGGGTGCAGAACCATTGTAGCCGCCCTTCTCAAGTTGCTGCGAATACTCACCTTCCGTTACCAGCCAGTGCTCTTCCAGCATAATCCTTGAACAGTCTATCGCACTGTTCTTAGTTGGAATGCGTCCGCCGCGCACTTTTTTCTCCACCGCATTCGGATTTTTGTCCGCAGTTCAGTATTCACTTGTGTACGACAGTTCTTCTCGATTCATCTGAACACTACGCATGCATTGTACGCCGATGATCCATCAGGAAACACTCTCTTTCAGCTGTATGCTCACCGGTGCGGTCTCCGGACCTGGTCCGTGGCTGCGCCCGATGGCAGTGCGCCAGATCGGGTTTGTGCGGCTCGGCA
>JAGDMK010000127.1 GCA_017860635.1 Bacteroidota bacterium | reverse complement strand
AGCGGTCACCTGAGGCAACTCTGGGCCCGGCGGAGTTTCAACCGCAGTGACGACGAACGGCGCACTGAACGCCGACGTGTTGTGGAAGGTAGCTCCTGCTGTTGTATCCACTGCGATTGCCGTCACATGTGGACCTTTAGCACTCCCGTTCCACTGGAAGTTCCCCCCCCCATCAGCATAGACTGTGGCAAAGTACTCTGCACCTTCATTGCTGGGGTCATTGTACAGGATGACCATGCTCCGGGGAAGAGCAGTGCCTTTGACAAACGATGATGTCACCGTCGTGATCACAGGCGCCGCCATGCTATCGTTGCCTCCAATCGCCAGGAAGATCCCTTTCCCCCCGTTGTTTGTGATGCAGCCGGCTCCCAGGAAGTTGCGGACGGTCCCTGCTCCCCCGACGGCAATGCCAGCAGCAGGATTGTTCATGATGACGACATTGAGGGGAAAGTCAAATCCTGTGACCGAGTTGTCCGATGCCCCCTCAGTAAAGACCACACCGACGTACTCGTTTCCGAGATTCACCTTGTGCGTGAAATCGGTCCCGATGCAGTTGGCAGCAACGACGTTGAACCGTGCGTTCGGCCCGCCTATAACCACTCCCGCCACGACGTTTCCTCCGATAATGTTCGCCGAGGCGGTGTCAAGCCATCCTATCGCGTTCAATGCCGAATTCACGATCCATATCCCGGCCTTGGAATTCGTCGCTTTGGCAGACGCATCGGGAGTGACGCCGATGTAACACCGCGCGATAATGTTCCCGTCGGCCATGGGCCCTTCAATGTAGATCCCGTTCATGGTGAAGCCCGTAATGCAGAGCCCTCCGATCCGGTTCAATGCCGATCTGATCGTCAGGCCGTTGGCCGTGGCTCCGGCCAGTGCACCATCGATCAGGATTTCCGGACCGCTCGGATTCTTATCACCGATCAGGACGGTCTGGCTCAGGCCCTCGATGTATGTCCCGGCGTCAGTAAACGCAGGCAGCGGTGAAGCAGGCTTGATCTGCCAGACTCCAGGCGATGGTTTGTATCCCGGATCTGTCAATGGAATGGCAAACAGGATTGTATCCGCCCCGCTGTGCGTATTGGCATCTGCGATAGCCTGGCGAAGAGAGCCCGGACCGGTGTCCGCGGTGTTGACCACCCAGATCATTGACGGCGACACCGCGGGGATCATAACCCCCAGATCTGAGAAATGCGAGGTTGTGCCATACACGTAATTGGCGTCGACATCACGCGACGAAGTGATATCGGTCCAGACTCCACTTCCGGCATCATACCTTCGCAGCGTAGTCGCGTTCTCGTCGGCCAGGGACATGCCGGAATCGTCATACTGCAGCCGAATCGTCACATTGCCCTGGAATGTCGCTGTTGTGGTAATCGTCAGGGATTTCCCGCCGATCGTCAGTGGGATGAGCTTCTGACCCGAGGGTGGCGTTGTGCCCATCTCGGAAGGTTCGACCGTTGTCAGTCCCGCACCGGTGATCTGAGAAAACGTAAGCATGCTCCCGAATCCCAGGTCCACCACTGTATTCTGACCGAGGTGTGTGCTGATCTGAAATGACAAGGGGTGGACGCATCCGTAAATGTCATGATCGGTCCCATGCAGATTGCGCTGGTCATCCCAGACAACGCATATCCGGGACTTCGTCGTGGAGGCGGCAATTGCGGGATCTCCGGGATTCTCGTTCCCCCCGACTGCCGACAGGACCACGTTGGAGACCGGGGGAGCACTGAAGAACCCGCTGTGAGATCGGATGTGATCTACTTTGGTGTCGTTTTCTGCTTCGGGACCTGGCGTTTCGCGCCAGGCCACATGGAACTTCCGTGAAACAGGATTGAACGCTGCAACAGGACGCCATGTTTCGGCATACGTTGAGTAGGCCCAATGTTTTGGAATGTATGAGATCGGAAAGGCGTGATCCTGGACGGCGTCCGTGGTCTTGTAGTCGATCTTTGCGGCATCGACATAGCTCCCCCATATGCCTGTCCATTCGCTGCCGCTCCACATGTTGTTATGGTCCGACCACACGACCAGGAAAGCTTTCCCCCACATGCTATAGCCGGACGTATCACCGTAAGCGATATCAACGTGATATTCGCCGCCAACCGTTGATCCTGTGCTCATCGGCACGGAGGCCAGATAGTAACCCTGTTGCGGATTGTAGAGTGTGTTCAGCGGTTTGCCGTCGCTATCCAGCATCATCAAGGCGACGGGATATTTCGCCACGAGGTAACGGCCATAGGGCGTTTCAGAAGATGTCACGGGTGCGTACGCCGCAGCGTACTTGGAGTACGACACTCCGGGATCATTGGTGATGTTCTGTGCCGCAGCCAGCGGCTGCCCGTCAGCCCCAATTTTACGTGAATAGAGATCGCCGTTGAGACCCAGAAGCAGATAATTGCCCGAGAGCGAATTGTACAGCAGCTTCGGCCGCTTGCCAATGCCCATCAACGTGACCCGGGAACCGGTCTCCGTCCCGGATGCGCTCACTCGTTGCCCGGAAATTCCGATGTCCGGAGCAATGCCATACTCGTAGGCGACAAAAAATTCGTTCTGCGCGGGATTATAGGCAACCGAGGCAGTCCCGGACACGAAATTCTCGATGGTGAATGCACTGCCTAGCAGACTCCCTGATTCTGAGAGCCGTTGCCCCAAGAGTGGTCCCATCGCTGAGGGTTCTGACTGGATCCAAATCACGAGATACTCATGGCTCTGAGAATTGTAGGCCACGGCCGGGTTGCGGTCGCGCCCCGCGGCCTTGTAGACCGGGAAGTCTGCACGGGTAATCACAGGCAGGCAGACAGCCAGCATCAGACTCAATGCAACGAGCACAGCTCCGGAACTCTTCATGGTAGCCTCTCTTTCTGTTTCATTTGTCTCACTCTATCCGAGATTTTCATGAACCTGTCGTGTCGTACCGGTATGAGGTTTAGCGTGCACGGTGGCTTTCAGCACGCTGGCCTTTATGGATCGTTCTCTTCAATCGGAGAGCGACATGTTGAACCGCCTTTGCGATGCCCATCCCGATGACAAAGGCCGCCACAAGTTCGATGATGACATGAACGGCGGGCGGCCAGAGTGCGTCCTGAAGCAGCCTTGTCTCCACCTGGCTTGTCCTGTTCGTCAAACTGAGAGGGTTGACTGTTGTCTGGATCGAAGATCTAACTCGCGGACACAAGAGACAATGGAGAGATGCTACCGGAGTGCATGAGTACTTGTGCTCATGCCGCTCGAGGGGGGGGAATGGCAGGTGTACTAGAGCCTGGCCTTGTGTTCTATTGCGAATTGGAGGAGGCGATGCGGGCCTTCCAGTTGCAGCTTTTCGCACATATGGGCCCGGTGGTTGTTGACGGTCCGGTAGCTGATATGAAGTTCGTCCGCAATCTCCTTGCTGGTCTTGTTCGCCGCCACCAGGCGGAGGATCCGGCGTTCCGTAATGCTCAACGCTTCAATGCCGACGCCAGCGTTTGTGCACCCCTTCCCTCCTCCCTGAGTGGAAAGGAGAAAGCCCGAAAATGCCGGGCTCACATACGGAATCCCGCTTGCGACCGTCCGCAGACAGTTGACGAGATCCGTGCCTGCGCTCTCTTTCAGCAGATACCCCCGCACGCCCAGCGCGAGGGCTTCGCGCAAATACTCCTCATCCCTGTACATCGTAAGAACAACGAAGATGGTTTTGAGCCCACGTGAGCGGGCTGTGCGGATCAGCTCCAGTCCATCCATCCCCGGCATGTTGATATCCACGAGGGCCAGCGGCGGATGCAATTGCTCCAGGAGAAGCAACGCCGCATTTCCATCATCTGCCTCGCCGACGATGAGAAACTCACCCGTCTCGCGCAGCACCTGTACGAGGCCCTTGCGAAAAATGGGATGGTCATCGGCGATGATGAGTTCCCGCGGCACGGGTGTCATGCCTGTTCTCCGGGGAGGGGAAACGTGAACACCAGTCGTGTGCCATTCCCGGGAGCGCTCGTAATAGCCATGTGGCCGTTCAGGAGCCGCACCCGCTCTGCCATGCTGATCATGCCGAACCCGCTCCGGCCCATTGCAGCGGTGCCGTCCGGCGTGACGGTAAATCCGCAACCATCATCTTCGACCCGTATTTCACATACGGGCGGGGTCTTGCGGATGATCACCGCACATTCAGAGGCACCTGAATGCTTCACCACATTATTGAGCGCCTCCTGGACGATTCTGAAGAGATTGATCTCCTCAACAGGAGAGAATGTGCGGTCGACATTCTCGACACGTGCAGTAATCCGGATGCCTGCCGCCTTGGCACATTTTCTGACCGTCGCTTCGATAGTCGTCGTCAGGCCGAGCCGGTCGAGCATGTGCGGATGAAGATCGGCAGATATCTCCCTGACTTCTTCAATGGTTTGCTGGACGATGTCCGCGATCTCTCCGGTCTCATGCCGCCGGCTCTCGGCGTCAACTGGAAGTGCGGCTCCAAGCCTGGTCACGGCGTTTTGTATGGTAAGGAGATTCTGACCCAGACTGTCGTGTAACTCTCCTGCGATGCGCCTCCGCTCTGTCTCCTGGAATTCGTTCAGAGTCCGTGAGAGATTCGTCTGGAGCGCCTTCTCCCGTTCCAGTCGTCGCATACGGCTGCGATAGTAGGAGAAGCCAATCCCGAGGAGGAGCGCAAAGGCAAATCCGCGGAACCAGAGAGTCTCCCAGAACGCGGGTGTCACCCGGACAGGCAGTACGGCGCCCGTCCGGTTCCAGACCCCATCGCCATTGCTCCCCTGCACCCTGAAGATATACTCCCCGGCAGGGAGATTCGTGTACGATGCGTAATTCCGGGTCCCGCTCGAAATCCATTCCTGATCGAACCCTTCAAGGATGAACCGGTATGCGTTCTTTTCCGGATTGGTGAAATCGAGTGCAGCAAACTCGAAGGAAAAGAAATTCTGAGCGTGCGTGAGGATCAGATCTTCGTTATCGGACGGAAGGGGGAACGGATCATCGAAGACCCTGCACTGTGTGATCAGAACGGGAGGGGGCACGGTATCGCGCGCGAGCCGGTCCGGACGGAACACAGAGAGGCCATTGATGCCACCAAAGTAGAATCTGCCTGAGGCCCCGCGGTGGTAGGCCCCCTGGTTGAATTCCAGACTCTGCAGGCCATCACTTTGATCGTACGTGGCAAAGGTTCTGGATGCGACATCAAGACGGCAGACTCCGCGATTTGTGCTCAACCATAGGCCTCCGCTGTCGTCTGGCAGTATACCGTAGACAACGTCGTTTGGCAGACCGCGCTGTTCAGTCCAGTGGTCGAAAACGCCGCTTGTGGAATCGAGAGCATCGAGTCCACCCCCTGCAGTGCCGATCCACATGGTGCCCCGCGCATCCTGATAGAACGAGAGGATGGTGTTGTACGAAAGGGATCGCGGATCGTCGGGGTTATTCCGATACGAGTGTATCGCGCCGGTTCGAGGATTCAGCACGCTGATACCGGCACCCCAGGTGCCGACCCAGATCCGGCCGGCCCGGTCTTCCAACAAGGCGTAGATGTAGTTTCCGCTCAGCTGATCGGGCGTACCCGCTGCTCTCCGGACGTACCTGCCGAGTGTCACTCCGTTCGCATTGAGATGTGCGAGCCCGCCGCCCATGGTCCCTGCCCAGACGGATCCATCACGGGCTTCAAGCAACGCCATGACATAGTCCGGTCCGATCGTGTCCAGACTGTCACGCGCAATCCGCAGATTCTTCATGATCCGGCGCCCGGGGTCGTACCGGTCGATCCCACCCCCGTCCGTGCCGATCCAAAGATGACCGCGGCGATCATTCACCATTGCCAGGACCGCGTCGGATGAAAGCACGTTCAGACGGCCCGGTTGATGGCGAAAGTGCCGGATGTCACCCGATTTCATGTCGACGCAGTCAACGCCAGAGCCCAGCAATCCCACCCATACTCGTCCCAAAGCATCCTCACACACAGCGCGCACCTGCGCGCTGCTCAACGTCCGGGGATCACCGGGCACGTGCTGCACATGCAAGAATTTGTAGCGGAACGGGTCGTAATGGTTCACACCTCCGCCATCGGTCCCGATCCACACGCCGGAGGTACGATCGCGGTACAGCGCAAGAATCGCGTTGCTGCTCAGTCCTGATTGATCACCCCGTGCGAGAACAGAGACATCCCCGGACCGCGGGTTGAGCAGGATGATACCTGCATCTTGTGTTCCAATCCAGAGCGTGCCTGCAGGATCAAGGAGCAACGAGCGGATGCGTTTGCTTTTCAATCGGGGATTGCGCCCCTGTTCGTCGTTCAGTCTGCCGATCTGGTCGCTGCCGACGGAACAGGTAAGGATCCCTCCCTCAAATGTGCCGAACCATATGTTCCCCTTTTCATCGGAGCACGAGGAGGTAATGCGAAGGTCTTCGATGCGGCCGTTCCGCACCGGCAGTGCCGTGAGGTGTATGAATTTCTTTGACGCGGTTGCGGTGCCGGGTTGCCCGGCAGCGACAGAGTCGAAGCGGTCGATTCCATTCCACGTGCCAATCCAGAGACGGTTCCAGGCATCACAATGGAGAGTCATGACACGATCGTCGCCCAGCGATTGCCGATCTGTGGGACTGTGGCGGAACCGTTGCCAGGTGCGGGAAACCGGGTCAAAGCGGCTCAGCCCCCGGGTCCACGTTCCCGCCCATACAGCCCCGGTCGAATCCGCAGCAAGGCACATGATGCTGTTTCCGCTCACCGTTGTGGAATCATTGGCGACGGTCACGTGCCGCTCCCAGTGCAGCGTCGTATGGTCCAGCCTGTTCACCCCGCCGGCATAGGTGCCACACCAGAGATCCCCAGTACGATCGATGAGCAGACAGGTGATCGTGTTGTCCGACAGAGACAGTGAATCACCGGGAGTGCGCCGGCATACGACATACGTATGTCCGTCGTACCGGTTCAGTCCGTCCTGTGTTCCGAGCCAGAGGAATCCACGGTCGTCCTGAACGATGCTGGAGACGGCCGATTGTGACAGGCCCTGTTCGACTGAGAGAACGCGGAACCGGAGAAGGGGTTGGACTTGAGGTTGGTGTTGGGGTTGGGCAATGAGCGCCGAAGCGCCGGACAGCAGAACAGCAGTAACGATGAGAGCTATTGCCTCGTGGCGATGCATAGCACCTTCAGCTCCTACCGCATGCGGTGATCGTGAAGGAGACTGTCTGGTTTGCTGTGCAGCCGTGCTGCGGCTGTGTCACATCTCAGGCTGCCGCCGTCACCGTACAAACGATCAGACGACCTGCCCGAAGAGTGCACCGATTGCAGCAGTAGCCGCCATTGCCAGGGCGCCCCACAGTGTCACTCGCGCCGCACCGGTGACAATCCCGGCACCGCCGACCCGCGCGGCCAGTGCCCCCATCAACGCAAGAAACACGAGAGAGCTCCCTGCCACAAAGGGCATCATCACCGATTCCGGACTGATCAGGATCATGAGCAGCGGCAATGCAGCTCCAACGGCGAATGTTGCGGCTGATGCCATTGCCGCCTGGATCGGCCGCGCCGTGTGGACCTCCGACAGCCCGAGCTCATCACGGGCATGAGCCGCGAGTGCGTCGTGGGCCATCAACTGGTCAGCAACCTGCTGGGCAAGTTCGCTGTCCAATCCCCTGTTCACGTAGATTCCCGCAAGCTCTTTCCGCTCCGATTCTACATCCCCTGCAAGCTCACCCCGTTCGCGCTCCAGATCGGCTTTTTCTGTATCAGCCTGAGAGCTGACCGAGACATATTCTCCTGCGGCCATGGACATCGCACCTGCGACGAGTCCGGCAATTCCAGCGATCAGCACATCGCCCCGTGCCGCCTCCGCAGCGGCCACCCCTATCACAAGACTTGCTGTTGACACGATTCCGTCATTTGCACCGAGTACCGCGGCCCGCAGCCAACCTATGCGCTCCGCATAGTGCTGTTCAACATGACGCGCACGCATGGCGATGGTCCTTCGTTATCGATGAGTTCAGTTATGGCAGCTTCGTCTGCTGGTCGAGCATCTTGTTTGACCGCATCAGGTTCTGTACGACTTCCTGGTAGTAGGGCTTCTCTTTCAAGCTCGCGTATGATCCGGGGAAGTACGCCACCGTGATGTCTGCGCTCCCGTTCTCGAAGGAATTCAGGATGACTGCACAACGCTGGTCATGTCCCAGCCGCGTGTTGTCAATCACGGGGAAATCAAAGAATCCTGTCCAGAATTCCACGCTGTTGGTTTCCACGCTGCCCAGCGTATCCGTGAGCGTGCGCACCTCCATCCGCAATTTGACTTCGCGGGTCACCCTGTCGGCCTGCTGCACGACAAGCGAGAAGCTGCGCGTGATCCCGTCAAGCGTCATGGTCCCTTCTTCCAGCGGAATGCCTCCCGGATTGGCCGCCAGCGAGTCCAGGTCGATGAACCGGTCAAACTTGGTGCCGGCTCCCTCAAGCACGAGCAGTTGTTTCCGCGTGATCTCGGTGGCCACCTTCTGCAACCGGTCAAGGTATTCCTGCCTGCCCGGATCCCGCGATGTGCGGATCTGTTTGTCGATGTGGATGAACAGCGGTTTCAGATTCAGCGACTCGTGAAAGTTGTACGCGAGCAGTTCAAGGTTGAGCACCTTCTCATCCAGCGACGCGGAAGCAGGCTTCAGAAAGGTCTGGATCATCGACACGAACATATCCTTCCGGAGCGCGCTTTCCGCTTCTTCGCGCCGGCTCATCAGCTCGGTGTAGATGCGAACATT